>NZ_LABZ01000078.1 GCF_001043955.1 Methylobacterium tarhaniae
CCGGCTCGAGCCGGTCGAGGGCCTGTCCTACGAGGCCGCGGCCGAGGTCATCGGCTGCCCCCCAGGCACCGTGAAGAGCCGCGTCAGCCGGGCCCGCGATCGGCTGGTCCACGATCTCGACCGCCCGTTCGGCGGGGCCTGACACGGCGTCCGCCGTCCCGTTCGCCCTCCCGGGTGTCCCCCATCGTTCCGGCGCGATCCCCCGAGGCGTCCGGAACGGTCGCGGGCCGGGCACGATCCGGGTCCTCCGGCCGTGCCCGGTCCCGTCGTCGAGTCGCCATCCGCGCGGATGTCCGCCGCGCCCCCGACAAGAGGAGACCATGACGCCATCCCGCCGCCCGGTCCTCGCGCCGGCCCTGCTCCTCGCCCTCGCCGCGTCCGGCCTTGCCGAGACGGCCTGCGCGGCTCCCGCTTCGGCGAACCGCTTCGACGGCGCCTGGTCCGTCGTCGCCACCGCCGAGACCGGAAGCTGCACCGGCCCGTACCGCTACCCGATCGTCATCCGGAACGGCATCGTGGACGATGCCGGACGCCACGGCGTCGACGCCTCCGGACGGGCCACGACCGATGGCCGCATCACCGGCACGATCCGCAGCGGGCTCGCCAGCGTCTCGGTCGCCGGCCGCCTGCGCGGCGCCGCCGGCAGCGGGCGCTGGAGCCTCGCCGGGTTCAGCCCCTGCACGGGGCGCTGGACCGCCCGGCGCACCGGCTGAACGGCCGCCCTCGTCCGGGCAGCGCCGATGCGCCGCATCCGCCGCCATCCTTGATGCCGGCCGCCCGCGCCCGACAACGTCGGCAGCCCGCGCCTCGGCGGCGGGCGATCGACGACGACACGATCGAGGAGCGACGGGGCGGATGCCGGCATACCGACTGCGCGGGGCGGTCCGCGCCACGGATGGGACGATCGGTCCCCCGCTCATCGACGAGACCATCACGGCCGAGGGCCGGCAGGAGGCCGTGCGCCGCGCCAATGCCCGGGAGGCGACGCCCGCCGACGAGCAGGTCAACGCCCTGTGGCTGGTGGACGAGGGTGGGAACCTGGTCTGGTCGCTGCGCCTCGCCGACCGGGAGGGCTGACCCGGTGCCGGGAGCCGGTTCCGCTGTCCTGCGCCGCCCGGGCGGGCCCCTTACGGACGCCGTTCCCGCTCCCGCCCGGCCTCGATGATCGACCGGATCCGGGCCGCCATCGTCTCGATGGCGAAGGGCTTGGTCAGGACCGCCATGCCGGGGCCGAGCTTGTCGCCGCCGAGGATGGCGGTCTCGGCGTAGCCGGTGATCAGCAGCACCTTGAGGTCCGGCCGGGTCTCCCGCGCCGCCTCGGCCATCTGGCGGCCGTTCATGCCGCCGGGCAGGCCCACATCGGTGACCAGCAGGTCGATCCGCACGTCGGATTGCAGCACCCTGAGGCCTGCCGCGCTGTCGCCCGCCTCGATCGCGGTGTAGCCGAGGTCTTCCAGGATGTCCGTGACGAGCATGCGCACGGTCGGCTCGTCGTCGACCACCAGCACGGTCTCGCCTTGCGCCGAGCGCGGCAGCGGCGGCGCCGCCCCGGCATCGTCCTCGCCCGGCACTGCGCCGTCGTGGCGCGGCAGGTAGATGCTGACGGTCGTGCCCTCGCCGACCGCCGAGGCGATGCGCACCTGCCCGCCGGATTGCTGCGCGAAGCCGTAGATCATCGACAGGCCGAGGCCCGTACCCTCGCCGATCGGCTTCGTGGTGAAGAACGGCTCGAACACCCGGGCGATCACCTCCGGCGCCATGCCGGTCCCGGTATCGGTCACGCTCAGGCGTACGTATTCCCCCTCGGGCACGTCGTGCCGGCGGGCGGTCCGCGCGTCCATGGCCTCGTTCGCGGTCTCGACCGTGATGCACCCGCCGTCGGGCATCGCGTCGCGGGCGTTGATGCAGAGGTTGAGCAGTGCGTTCTCGAGCTGCGACGGGTCGACCAGGGCCGGCCAGGCGTCGTCCCCGCCGACCACCTCGAAGGTGATGCCCGGTCCCACCGTGCGCTGGATCATGTCCTGCATGTCCCGCACCAGCCGGGTGACGTCGGTGGGCCGGGGATCGAGCGTCTGGCGGCGCGAGAAGGCCAGCAGCCGGTGAGTGAGCGCCGCGGCGCGCTTGGCCGCGCCTTGCGCCGTCGCCATGTAGCGCTCCACGTCCTTGAAGCGGCCCTGGGCGAGGCGGGTCTGCATCAGCTCGAGCGAGCCCGAGATGCCGGCGAGCAGGTTGTTGAAGTCGTGGGCGAGGCCGCCGGTGAGCTGGCCCACCGCCTCCATCTTCTGCGCCTGGCGCAGGGCCTCCTGGGTCGAGGCCAGCTCGGTTTCGGCCCGCAGCCGGTCCGAGATGTCCTTGGCGAAGTGGAACGCGCCGATCACCCGCCCGTCCGCGTCGCGCAGCGGCGAGTAGGACACCTCCCAGGCGGGCTTGGCGAGGTCGGGATCGCCGAACTCCTCGGTCACCGTGTAGGTCTCGCCCGCCAGCGCCCGGGTCATGAAGCCGCGCATCACCGGGGCTTGGTCCGGCGGGAAGAGGTCGGGAAACACCTCGCCGATCTGCACCCGACGGCCGAAGATCCGGTAGAACTCGTCGCTATGCGCCTGGTTGAAGGCGATCAGCCGGTACTCGGTGTCGAAGGCGCAGATCGGGGCGGCGCTCGACTGGATGATGTCGCCGTAGAGGCGCAGCTCCGCCGTGCGGTCGGCGACCTGCCGGCCGAGGGAGACGGTCAGGTCGCGGGTGGCGGCTTCCGCCTGCTTGCGCTCCGTGATGTCCGTCGCGGCGCCGTACCACTCGGTGATCCGGCCGTGCTCGTCGAGCACCGGCACCGCCCGGGACGAGGCCCAGCCGACCGAGCCGTCGGCGAGATGGACCCGGTGCTCCAGGCTGTAGGTGGTCCGCGTGCGGATGGCGCGCTCGATCTCGGCCCGCAGGGCCGCCCGGTCCTCCCGCGGGATGTAGGTCTCGACCCAGTCGGAATCGGCCGAGGTCGTATCGGCCAGGAAGTCGCCGCCGGAGAGCTGGTACAGACGGCTCCAGTCGGCGCTGATCCGGTAGCGCACCTCGGACGAGGAGCGCACCAGGGCATCCAGCATCTGCTCGCGCCGGCGCAGGGCCTCGCCCAGGTTGCGCAGGTGCTCGCGCTCCAGGGTGACGTCGAATTGCGAGGCGAAGAAATAGGTCAGCTCGCCGTCCTGGCCGAAGACCGGCGAGATCAACAGCCGGTTCCAGAACGTCTCGCCGTTCTTCTTGTGGTTGAGAAGCTCGATCTCGATCGCGACCTGGCGCTCGACCGCGTCGCGGATCTTCGCCACGTCGGCCCGGTCGGTCTCGGGACCCTGGAGGAAGCGGCAATTCTGCCCGAGGATCTCGTCGCGGGAATAGCCGGTCAGCTTGCTGAAGGCGGCATTGGCGAAGATGATCGGGTTGTCCGGCCGGTGCGGGTCGGTGATCAGCATCGGCATCCGCGTGGCGCGCACGGCGGCGGCGAACGGATCGTGGCTCGGGGTGGAGCGGCCGATCTCGGCATCGATGCGGTCGGTCTCGCGGCGGTCGGTCTCGCGGCGGTCTGTTTCGCGGCGATCAGTCACTCGTTCGTCGCCCTCTTTCCGCGATCTCCGGCGGCGGCTGGCCACCCGGGCGGGGCTGTAGCACAGCGCGACAGGCTCGTGCACAAGCCTCTTCGCGCGGCGCGACCGCGCGCGGCCGTCGCGGGCGGTCAGCGCCCGCCTGCGACGCGCGCCACGCCCTCGGCGCACGCCTCCATCGCCCGCAGCACCGTCCCGGCCGGCAGCGTCTCGAAGCGGTAGCGCGGCAGGCTGACGCTGATGCAGCCCAGCACCCGGCCGCCCGCACCCTGCAACGCCCGCCCGTAGCAGCAGATGTCGAGCTCGTTCTCCTGCAGGTCGAGGGAATGGCCGCGCTCCCGCGTCGCGGCGATCTCGCGGCGCAAGGCGGCCGGGTCGGTGAGGCTGTGGGGGGTATGCGCCGGCAGCGCGAGCCGGTCGAGCAGGGGCGCCAGCTCGGGCTCGGGCAGGGTCGCGAGCCAGGCCTTGCCGACGGCGCTGGTATGGAGCGACACCCGCGTGCCGATGCGCGAGGCCATGCGCACGGTGCGGTGGCTCTCGAGCTTGTCGATATAGACCATCTCGCCGCGATCCGGCACGGCGAGGTGGACCGTCTCGTCGAGGTCGTCGCGCAGGCGCAGCAGCGGCTCCCGCGCCGCCTGGCGCAGGAGCGATCCGTCCCAGGAGCGGAAGGCCAGGCTGACGAGGCGCGGGCCGAGGCGCAGGGCGCCCTCCTCCTCGGCCAGGAGCCCTTCCGCCACCAGGGCGGAGGCGATGCGATGCACCGTCGGCCGTGGCAGCCCGGTGCCCTGCGCGAGCCGGGCGACCGTCACGGCCTCGGGGGCGTCCGCCACCGCCTGCAGCACCCGCATGAACTTGCCGAAGGCGGCAGTGCCCGGCACCCCGGGCCGAAGGTCCGGGCCGGAACTCCGGTCGGCGTCGTCTGAACCCATGCGGGCGTCACGTCCTTTCCGGTCGCGATGACCTCAGGTGACGAGGTAGCCGCCATCGACCGGCAGCACCACCCCGGTCATGAAGGCGGCGGCCGGGCTCACCAGGAAGGTCACCGCCGCCGCCACGTCCGCAGGGGTGCCCCAGCGGCCGAGCGGCGTGCGCGTCAGGATCGGCCCCGCCCGGGCCGGGTCGTCCTGCAGCGCCTGCGTCAGGGGCGTGGCGATCCAGCCCGGCGCCACCGCGTTCACCCGGATCCCGTCCGGCGCATAGGCGATGGCGAGTGACTTCGTCAGCTGCGCCACGCCGCCCTTGCTGGCGCTGTAGGCCGGCACCAGGCCGCCGCCGAAGAACGACAGCATCGAGGCGGTGTTGACGATCGTGCCGCCCGTCTCGGCCAGAAGCGGCCGCGCCGCGGTGCAGACCCGCATCGTGCCGGTGAGGTTGACCGCCAGCACCTGCTCGAACACCTCGGCGCGGTGCTCGTCGCCGCGCCGGATGATGCCCGCGCAATTGACCACGATGTCGAGCCGGCCGCAGGCGCCGACGAGGTCGGCCACCGCCTCGCCGTCGGTGACGTCGAGCTCGTGGGCGGTGAGCGCGAGGCCGTCCGGGATCGCGCAGGACGCGGCCCCGATCCCGGCCGCGTGCACCCGGGCGCCGAGGCGGGCCAGGGCCTCGGCGATCCCGGCACCGATGCCCGAGGTGGCGCCGGTGACGAGGGCGGTGCGGCCCTCGAGCAGGTCGGGAGCGAAGGTTCCTTGGACGAGGGTCATGCCGGGCGCTCCGTCAGGACCAGGGTGTCGCCGCCTTCGAGCGGCCTGCGCACCAGGACGATGTAGGCGAATGCGGCCAGCACCGCGACCGCGGCGGCGGCGAGCAGCGCGTTGACGTAGGAGCCGGTGCCCTGGACGATGTAGCCGGTGATGACCGGCGCGAACGACCCGGCGAAGTAGCCGCCGAAGTTCTGGATGCTGCCGAGCGACGCGACCTGGCGCTTGGGCACCGCGACGCTGACCATCATCCAGGCGGCACCGCTCGCCATGTTGATGAAGAACATCGCGACGCAGATATACACGACCGCGAGCGTCACGCTGGGCGTGTAGGCTGCCGGCACCGTGAAGAGGCCGCCGCCGAGAAGCCCGACGCAGACCGGCCACTTGCGGCTGGCGACGATTCCGGCGCCGCGGGCGAGCAGCCGGTCGGCGACCTGGCCGGCACAGAGCATGCCGAGGGTGCCGAAGATGTAGGGGATCGCCACCACCCACCCGGTGCGGGCGACGCTCAGGCCCCGCTCGTGCTCGAGATAGGACGGCAGCCAGGTCAGGTAGAGCCAGACCATGTAGATGACGCCCATGAAGCCGAGGATCATGCCCCAGGTGGTGGCGTGGGCGAACAGACCGCGCCACTCGGCGAAGGTCATGCGCCGTGCCGGCGGTTCGGGCGCCGCGCCCTCGTCCAGATGGGCGGTCTCCTCCCGCGTCAGCGCCACCTCGGCACGGTTGCGGTAGACGAGGTACCAGCCGACCGCCACCACGATGCCGATGAGCCCGGTGACGACGAACATCCAGCGCCAGCCGAGCAGCAGCATCATGGCGGTGAGAACCGGCGGCGCGATGCAGGGCCCGATGCAGGACGAGGCGACGAAGATGCCGGTCGGCGTGCCGCGTTCGCGCAGGGAGAACCACTCGCTCACCGTCTTGGCGCCGGCAGGGAATTGCGGTGCCTCGCCGAGGCCGAGCACCGCGCGGGCGAGCACGAATTGCTGGAAACTGGCGACGAAGCCGGAGACGAGCTGGGCCAGCGACCAGAAGAACATGCCGGCACCCAGCATCAGGCGCGAGCCGAACCGGTCGAGCAGCGCGCCGACCGGCAGTTGCGAGAACGCGTAGGCCAGCGAGAAGGCCGAGAGCAGCCAGCCCATCTCGGCGGGACTCAAGTGCATCTCGTCGCGGATCGCCGTGTTGGCGATCGAGAGGGCCGAACGGTCGACGTAGTTGATGATGCCTGCCGCGGTCAGGAAGGATACGGCGATCCACTGGATGCGGCGCAGGCGCGGTGACTTTGTGAGTGATGCAGTGCCGGACGACATCGCGTGCCGGTCCTCCTGATTGTTTGACATGTGATTGTTAGATCTTGACGACGAAGCCGGCACCCTCGTCGTTCCGGCGCCGCGCAGCCCGGAAGGACGGGTTCGATGTCGTTCTGGTCGATTCGGTCCTGATGCGGTCGGCGATCGAGACGCTTCAGCGGATGAACCGGTCCACGTAATCCGCACCCAGGCCCACCGCCTCGTAATGGATCCGGCACATGTCGATCTTGGTGAAGACGTCTTCGTAGCCGGTATGCCGGCCCCAGGGATCGACGTAGTACATGCAGCCATTGACCTGGAAGTAGGTGATCATCTCCTCCACGCCCTCGTCGACCACGAGGGTGTGGGTCTCGCCCGGAGGCTCGAAGGCGTAGGCGCCCTCGCTGGCGACCCAGTCGTGCTCGAGGTAGCGCCAGCTGCCCTTGAGCACGAAGGCATGGACCGGGCCGGGATGGCGGTGACGGCTGAGGATGCCGGCCTTGCGGACCTTCAGCAGGTTCATCCAGTAGCCCGCGGAGACGTTCAGACAGAGCGGCCGGAACCAGACGCTGTCGGCCTGCGGCACCCAGATCCGGTCGTCCTCCGGGATCGCCGGCGCCACCACGAGGTCGGGACGGATCTCCGCCGGCTGTGGATTCTGGTAGGGCATCCGCCGCAGGGTCGCGGCGTCGAGCCCGGCGGCGGGATCGCCGTCCGGCGTGGCTGTGCTCATGGTCTCCTCCCGATGTCCATATTATGGACGTCTTGTCCGTAATGTGGATATTCGGGGAGGCGCAACGGCGTGTCAAACCGCGGCGGTCACATGGCAGCGTTGCGGTCCGCTCGCGCGTCTTGGCCGTACGCGGGACTTGGCCGTACGCGGGACTTGGCCGTACGCGGGACTTGGCCGTACGCGGGACTTGGCCAGTTGCGGGGCAGCGGTCGTGCCCCATCTCACGCCCGTCGGGACGGCCCGGCCGCCCCCTCGCGGAGGGCGAGAACGCCTCGCAGGGACGGCCCTGCCCGCAAGGGGGCCCTTCTTGGCCTGGATTCTTCTCTTCGTCGCCGGCCTGCTCGAGACCGGCTGGGCCATCGGCCTGAAATACACCGACGGCTTCACCCGGCCGCTGCCGTCCCTCCTCACGGTGCTCAGCATGGTGGCGAGCCTCGGCCTGCTCGGCCTCGCCCTGCGCACGCTGCCCGTCGGCACCGCCTACGCGGTCTGGACCGGCATCGGCACCGTCGGCACGGCGCTCCTCGGCGTCGCGCTGTTCGGCGAGCCGGCCACCGCGGCGCGGCTCGCCTGCATCGGCCTCATCGTGATCGGGATCCTGGGGCTGAAGCTCGTGGCCTGAGCGATGGTCAGTCGTGCCGCTGGGCGGGATCGACCGCCACGATGGCGCCGTTCTCGGCGTAGACCGCCCCGAGCACGGAGCGGAAGTGATGCCGGACCTTGCCGTAGCACTCGCAGGCGGATTGCTCGGCCTTGGCCCGATCCAGGATCGTGATCTGGCCGCGGCGCACCGAGATCAGCCCGCGGCGCTGCAGCGCCCCGAGCACGCCGGTGAGGTAGGTGCGGCGCACGCCGAGCATCTCGGCCAGCATCTCCTGGGTCACCGGCAGGACCGGGGAGCCGAGCCGGTCCTGGAAGGTCAGGAGCCAGCGCAGGCAGCGCTCCTCGATCGGGTGGACGGCGTTGCAGGCCACCGATTGCAGCACCTGGGCGAGCAGGCAATCGGCGTAGCGCACGAACAGGTCGCGCAGGGTAGGGGAGGACGCCCGTGCCCGGGTCAGCCGCTCGGCATCGAGGCGCAGCACCTCACCGGAGACCTGCACCACCGCCTCGCTGAAGGCCGGCAGGTAGCCGTTGCTGACGACCCCGCCGACCGCGCCCTCGTGACCCACCGTCGCGGTCTCGACCATCCGCCCGTCGCGCATCCGCGACACCAGGGTCACGGTGGTCTGGTTCAGCGGGAAGGTGACGTGCGACACGTCTTCGCCGGCGCGAAACAGCACTGTGCCTCGGGCGCGCTGCCCGTGCTCGAGATACGGCGCCAGCAGGGCGCGGTCGTTCGTGTCGAGGGCCTCGAGCAGGAGATTGCCCTCGAAAAGGCCCGCCTCGGGGGACCGCGGCTCGTCCGGCGCATTCAACGTCGTCGTCTCCGGGAAATCAGGGGCTCGCCGTTCAGTCCGTGCGGAGGGAGGTGATGCCCTAAGGTGTCAAAAGCTACACAATGCCCACGCATCGTGCATCCTCACGACCAAGGCGTGCCCGGGCTTGGTCTAGCGACGCGAGGGTCTCGTGTCTGTCTTGTTTTTGACATTATGGGTATGATTTTCGGCCTATTCCAGTCGGCCGAATGCATGAGGTCACAATGTTTTACATACTGCCACATACTATGTGGGAGTCGCCCGGCAGACCACGTCGAGGACATCATGGGCCAAATTTTGGTGTGGCTGTCAAGTTATCATGACTATTTTGCCGATTAGAAAATTTTGCCTCGCTGACAATTTCAGGACAAATCCCGAGTTCATCAAAATAACCTCTAGTCGATTAAATCGCGTGTTTTTTGAAAAATTCATAAAATATCACAAATGTAAGTAAATTAATCATAATATAATTTATGCTGTTATTTAAGACCAATTTTATGAAAGACAATAAGCTTTCTATTTGATCCACATTGCGTGGAAAAAAACCATGTCTCTCAGTCAGGCATATTTACATGCCATTCTTACTCTAGGTCAGAATCCTTTCCATTGAGGGTCGCCATAGGGTCGATACGTGCCTCTACAGGCTCGGAAGCCGAAACAGACGCAGGGCCTCATTGTTCCGGCTGTATCGGACGAATGATGCGCTTTCCCTCGGACCACTTGCCGGACGCCACCAGGAATTTTCGATGTCCTGACATGTGTGCGCCGGATCGCCGAACGACGCGGACATCTGTACTTGCCGGGCTTCCTGCGGAAGGCGACGCCCGCATGGGCGAACCTGCGATGCGACCGCGATGGTCGATCCGGCCCTCTTCACGCCGAGGCCGTGTCGCACCAGCGCGCTGCATGCCGAAGGGGCCGAGAATCCCGAGCATCGTGCCGATCTCGGGCAAGCCCGAGATCGATATAGCCTTCGACCGATCGTCGCGAGGCCGGAGGTCCGGGATCGCGACCCCGTGCCGGATCTGCTCCGGCGACGAGCCGAGGGTGGGGTCGAAGGCCGGTTCGCTTGGTGGAGGTGTCAGCCGTCGAGCGCCACCGCTCCGGCATGTCCCATCACCGAGCGGGTCAGCCGGTCGGCTCCGAGCTCCCCGCCGGTATAGCCGAGGAGTTCCGCCAGCTTGTCGCGGGCGCGGCAGACCCGGCTCTTCACCGTGCCGACCTTGCACTGCATGAGAGCGGCGGCGTCCTCGTAGGACAGGTCGCCGACTGCGACCAGCATCAAGGCCTCGCGCTGCTCGGCCACCAGCTTGTTGAGCGCGGCCTGGAGATCCTGCACGTCGAGGCGGTCGCCCTGGTTCGGGGCGGAGGTCAGGCGCGCCGAGTACACGCCTTCGCAATCCTCCACCTCGCGGGCGCGCTTGCGGTGCTCCGAGTAGAAGGCGTTGCGCATGATCGTGAACAGCCAGGCGCTGAGATTGGTGCCCGACTCGAACCGGTCGCGGCTCTGCCAGGCCTTCAGCATCGTGTCCTGCACCAGGTCGTCGGCGCGGGCCGGGTTGGCGGTCAGGGTCAGGGCGAAGCGGCGCAAGGCCGGCGCCGCCGCGAGCAGGTCCTCCCGGAACCGGTCCTTCTTCGGCGCGCCGAGGGCGGCGAGGGCCAGGTCCAGGCGCGACAGCAGATCAGCGAAGGCGGCGGGTGCCGCCTCCTCCGCAACCGTCGCGTAATGGGCGCGCAGCCGCTCGCCGAGATGCTCCTGCACCGAGAGGGGCAGGGCGGGAACGGCCGGCTTGGAAGCCGTCTCGGCGGCGGTCTCGGGCGGACCGGGGGGCGTGCTCTGGGTCATGCGGTCGTTCGGCTGGCGCGAGGATTGCCGCCAAGCTAGACCATAAGCCACCCGGAGGCGAGACCGAAGCCGGTTCCCACTGGATGCGCCGCAGCGGGAAGGCCGCCGCATCGCGGCGGCGGCACGTCCGATCCTGCGTCAGCGGCGGCCCTTCAGCAGCCATCCGGCCGCGAAGGCGAGCCCGGCGACGGCGAGCAGCGTCTCGGTCGGGTGCGTCTCGGCCCGGCGCAGGGCGGCGCGGCCACGATGGCGCGCCTCGCCATAGACCTCGCGGCTCCGCGCGTAGGCGTGGCGGCCGCGCTTCTCGATCTCGCCGGCCAGGACCGCCCCGTCATGCGATAGCTCCTCGGCGGCGCGCCGGCCGCGTCCATAGGCATATTGGGCGCCGCCGACGACCTGATTCAAGGCGCCCTCCGCCTGGGGCCGGGCACGGCCGGCGATGGCGCCGAACGCGGTCTGGCCGCGGCCCTTCAGGTTGCGCAGTCCGCCCTCGATCTGGTCCCTGTTCATCGCGATCTCCATCGGTTCACGCGACGGCGCGCTCGCACGGCTCACGTTTCGTCGCGCGACGAACACTGTTCGCGTCAAGAAAAAGCCGGCCGCCCGCATGCGTGCGAGGGGCCGGCCCGATCACCGGTAAGGTCGGGCCGGCGCGATGCCGGCCCGCGCCGCGATCAGAGCTTGCTCTTCACCGTGTCCGCGGCATTCTTGATGCCGTCCTTGACGTCGCCGGTGGTCTTCTGGGCCTCGCCCTTCAGCTCCTGGGCCTTGCCCTCGGCCTGCAGCTTCTCGTTGCCGGTGGCGCTGCCGATGCCCTGCTTGATGTTGCCGACCGCCTCGTTGGCGAGGCCCTTGATCTTGTCGGTGGTGCTGCTCATGGGAAGCTCCTCGTCTCTTGCAGTTCAACGACTGCTCAGGCCAGACGAACCGCCGAGACGGCGCATTGTTCCGCTGCGACAGAGGCCGAATCCGTGTTCGGGCCGGGCCGTGCGGGCTGGACCGGGGCTGCGGAACCCGCTAGGTCGCGCGCCCCCCTTCAGCTCCGGCAGAGATTCGGCATGGCGGCCTGTGGCCTCGATTTCGGCACTTCGAACACCACCCTCGGCCTGATCGGGGCCGGCGGGCTCGCGCTGGCGCGGCTGGAGGGCGACGCGGTCACGATCCCGAGCGCGATCTTCTTCCCGCCGGTCGGCGACGAGGCGATCGGCCGGGCCGCCATGAATGCCTACGTGGAGGGCCAGCCCGGGCGGCTGATGCGCAGCCTGAAATCCGTGCTCGGCTCCTCGCTCCTCGACGAGACCACCCCGGTCGGGCGCCGGCGGCTGTCGTTCCGGGCGGTGATCGCCCGCTACCTCGCCGCCGTGAAGGCGCGGGCGGAGGACCAGGCCGGCGAGGCGCTGACCCGCGTGGTCCACGGCCGCCCGGTCCACTTCGTCGACGGCGATCCCGACGGCGACCGCCGGGCCGAGGACGCGCTCGCCGGCATCGCCCGGGAGGTCGGCTTCACCGAGGTGTCGTTCCAGTACGAGCCGATCGCCGCGGCGCTCGACTACGAGCGCGGGCTCGACCGCGAGGAGGTGGCGCTGATCGCCGATATCGGCGGCGGCACCTCGGACTTCTCCGTGGTGCGCCTGAGCCCGGAGCGGCACCGGGCGGTGGAGCGGGCCGGCGACATCCTGGCCAATGACGGCGTGCGGATCGGCGGCACCGATTTCGACCGCACGCTGAGCGTCGGCGAGGTGATGCCGCTCCTGGGGCTCGGCAGCCCGATGCGGCGGCCCGGCCTCGACGTGCCCTCGGCCTATTATCACGACCTCGCCACCTGGTCGCAGATCAACCGGCTCTACGACGGCAAGACCCTGCGCGAGCTGCGCGGCTTGCGCCGCGAGGTGGCCCGCCCCGAGCTGATCGACCGCCTCGCCGCGGTGATCGAGGCCGAGCGCGGGCATACGCTCGCGATGGAGGTCGAGGAGGCGAAGATCGCCCTGTCGGAGGTCGAGCGGGTCGGCCTGCCCCTCGGCTGGGTCGAGCCGGGCCTCGAGGCCGAGATCGACCGCCCCGACCTCGCCCGCCATTCCGCCGACCTCGCCCGGCGCATCGGCGCCTGCATCGCCCGTTGCCTGCGCGATGCCGCCGTGGCCCCGGGGGCGATCGACGCCCTGTTCCTCACCGGCGGCTCGACCCGCCTCGCCCCGGTCCGCGCCGCCATCCTGGCGGCCGCTCCCGAGGCCCGGGTGGTGGAAGGCGACACGTTCGGCTCGGTCGGCCTCGGGCTGACGGTCGAGGCGGCGCGGCGCTACGGCTGAGGCGCGATATCCCAGCGCCTTCGAACGGACCCGTTCGAAGGCGCTGGGCAAGCCCGAACGGGTCTGCGCCGCAGGCGCTGATGCGCCGAACGCCGATGCATCGACGTGTCGATGCATCGGCGCGCCGGTATTACTGCGTCGCCGCCGCGGCGCCGGCCCGTGCGGCGTCGTTGAACGAGGCGTCGAACACCCCCGGCGCCGCGAGCGGACGCGGGATCAGCCCGGCGCGGTGATAGAGGTCGGCGACGCGCTGCTCGTCGGCGATCACGCCCGCATCGATCGGCACCGGGCGGATGTCGGCCCGGCGAAACCAGGCGAGCGGCACCGCCTCCGGCAGGCCGATCAGGGAAGACCAGCGGCGGGCGAAGGCTTCTGGATTCGCCGTGCCCCAGACCCGGGCCTGGGCCAGCCGCCGCACGAAGTCCTCGAGCGCCGCGCGCTTCTCCGCGATGGCGTCGTCGCGGGCGACCTGGAAGGTCAGGCCCGGCGTGAGGCCGCGCCCGTCGGCGACGATGCGGGCCCGGCCCGAGGTCTCGAGCTGCGAGGTATAGGGCTCCCAGGTCGCCCAGGCCTCGACCGCGCCGGAGGTCAGCGCCATCTGGGCGTCGGCCGGCGGCAGGAACGACAGGGCGAGGTCGCCCTTGCTCCAGCCGGCGCGCTCTCCTTGTGCGAGCACGAGCTGATGGCCGATCGAGCCGCGCCCGGTGGCGATGCGCTTGCCCTTCAGGTCGGCGAAGCTTCGCACCTCCGAATCCGGCCGCACCAGCACGGCGAGGCCGGCCTGGCTCTGGCGGATGGCGAAGATCGCCTTGATCGGCGCTCCGGCGGCGGCCGCGAAGGTGAAGGGCGCGTCCCCGGCGATGCCGGTATCGATCGCCCCGGCATTGAGCGCCTCGAGGAGCGGCGCGGCGGCGGCGAATTCCCGCCAGTCGATCCGGTAGGGCAGGCCGTCGAGCACGCCGGCCGCCTCCATCAGGGCGCGCGAGCCGCCCTTCTGGTCGCCGACCCGCAGGACGGTCTCGGCCGAGGCGGGCAGAGTGACGGAAAAGCCGGCGAACAGCAGGGCGAGGAGGCCGAGGATCTTGCGAGCGAGGATCTTGCGGGCGAGGATCTTGCGCATGCCGGGCCTCACGCGGCAGCCGGGCGGCGGGTCGGCGCGCCGGCCAGATGCCGGAAGGCCGGGATCAGCTCGCGCCCGTACTGCACCGCATCTTCCAGCGGGTCGAAGCCGCGGATCAGGAAGGTCGTCACCCCTAAGCCATGGTAATCGTGCAGCGCCTCCGCCACTTGCTCCGGCGTGCCGACGAGGGCGGTGGAATTGCCCTGCGCCCCGGTCTCGGCGGCGATCGCCGTGTAGAGCCGCCGGTCGAGCCGGTCTCCTTGCGCCGCGGCCGCGAGCAGGCGGCGCGAGCCCTCGTTCTGCGGCACCCCCGCGGGGCCGAGGCCGCGGGCCGCGCGCAAGGCCCGGGTGCGCCGAAGGATCTCTTCCGCCCGGGCCCAGGCCGCCGCCTCGGTCGCCGCCAGGATCGGCCGGAACGACAGGCTGAAGCGGATGTGGTCCTCGCGCCCGTGGGCGCGGGCGGCGGCACGCACCCGGGCGATCGTCTCGCGCACCTGCGCCTGGGTCTCGCCCCAGAGCGCGTAGGTATCGGCGTGCTGGCCGGCAACCGCGATGGCCGCGTCCGAGGAGCCGCCGAAATAGATCGGCAGGTGCGGCTGCTGCACCGGCCTCACCGCCGAGAAGCCCTTGGCGACGCGGTAATATCGCCCGTCGTAGTCGAACGGCTCCGGGCTGGTCCAGGACGCCCTGACGATGTCGAGATATTCGCGGGTGCGGGCGTAGCGCTCGTCCTTGGTCAGCGAATCGCCGTCCTGCGCCAGTTCCGCATCGTTGCCGCCGGTGATGATGTGGACGGCGGCGCGCCCGTCGGTGAGCTGGTCGAGGGTGGCGAGCTGGCGCGCCGCCACGGTCGGCGCCTGGAAGCCCGGCCGGTGCGCGATCATCAGGCCGATCCGCTCGGTCACCGAGGCGACGTATTGGGCAAGCGCGAAGCTGTCGGGGGCCGTCGAGTGGAAGGCGATCAGCACCCGGTCGAAGCCGCCATGCTCGTGCGCCTGCGCCGCCGCCCGGAGATAGGCCCGGTCGACGACCGGCCCGGCGGGGGCATGGATCTCCGACCCGTACTGGGCACCGACGAAGCCGATGAAGTTCACGTCCGGCATGGACTCGCCTCCTCTCAACCCAGAGCCGCGCGCCCGGCCGCCAGCCGGACCGCGTCGCCCTGGGGGGTATGGATGCGCGCGCAGAGCACGTCGCGCAGGTGACGTTCGAGCGGGTTTTTTCGCGACAAACCGGGATTGCCGACGAGGGCGACCGCGCCCTGCACCACCGTGATCGCGTTCTCGGTGACGGTGAGCTTGATCAGCCCGCTCTCGGTGGCGGAGGGCGGCGACCCCGCATCGGTCTCGGCGGCGGCGCTGCGCAGGAGCCGCCGGTTGACGGACAACAGGCGCTCGTTCTCGCCGAAAGCCTCCTGGATCCTGGCCAAGCTCGCCAGCGGCGCGCCGAGATTGGCCGGCGCCCGCTCGGCGAGATGGGCGCGCAGCCACCCTTGCGCCGCCCGGGCGACGCCGTCGTAGAGGCTGGCGAGCAACGTGGTGTTCCAGGCGAGCGTCAGGGCGTCGGGTCCGGCGCCGGCGGCCGGCGGGCGCCAGTCGACGGCGTGGTCCTCCGGCACCAGCACGCGATCGAGCACGACATCGTGGCTGCCGCTCGCCCGCAGGCCGAGATGGTCCCAGGTCTCCTCGATCCCCACGCCCGGCGCCGCCATCGGCACCACCACGAACCCGACCCGCGGCTCCGTCTCGTCGGTGCGGGCCCAGACCAGCCCGAAGGCGAGCATCGGCGCTCCCGTCGAGTAGATCTTGCGTCCCGTGACCCGCCAGCCCTCCGGCACCCGCCGCGCCACCGTCTCCGGCAGGCCGCCGCGGGCCGGCGAGCCGAGGGCAGGCTCGACCCGCAGGGCGTTGACGAAGGCGCCCTCGCGCAGGGCCGCCTGCTGCAGCCGCACCACGACCGCCTCCGGCCAGCCCGACCGGGCGATGGTCGCGTGGTGGACGTATTGCATCGCCAGGATCAGGCTCGCCGCCGGGTCGGCCTCGGCGAGCGTCCCGATGACGGCACTGGCGGTCGCGAGCCCGGCGCCGCCCCCGCCCCGGTCCTCCGGCACCGTCAGGGCGGCGAGGCCCGCCTCCCGGATCGCCGCGAGGCTTTTCCCCGCGAACCGCCCGTCACGGTCGTCGGCGGCGGCGAGCGGCGCGAGGTCGGGGACGAGAGCCCGGGCGGTTGCGACGGGATCCCGATTCGCGGGCCTGAGCCGGTGCACCGGGGCCGTCATGCCTGGGGAGCGCCGGATCGGATCCGCCGGAGCGGGCGGTACGGGATCATGATCACAATCCTTCCTGCGTGGACCACGCACCCGGCCCCAAGTCTCGGCGCGACGATGCACAAATTCTGTCGTGACTCGAATTCTTATCTTGCCTGGATTGATCGTCAATCAGAATAATTTTCCGGATGTATAGGGAAAGTTGGGAGTATTTTTCTTGGCAGGGACAGAGAATATGATGCGGCTTCTGCGAGCCGCCCGAATACACCATCTCCGTTCCTGCCTGGCCGACGGCCGGGGCGCGAGCCTGGTCGGCGTGAGGGCGGGGCGGGCGGCAGACATTCCGCTTGACGGTGAAAGGGGCGAGCGACACTGTCACAGTCCATGAGCAGGAATCGGACACTTTGTGCTCGACGCCGACGCCGCTGCATCCGAGCGGCGGCTTCCTGGCTGCGCGCCGATCAGCGTCCTTCCGCGCGATGACTGCCTCACCGTAGTTCCATCCGCCGGAGCGGCCTCGGCCCGCCTTCCTGAAACCCCCGCAGCCCTCGGCTTCGGGGGTTTTCTTTGGCACGAGGACACCACCACGATGAGCATTCGCGTCGGCATTGTCGGCATCAGCGGTTTCGGCGGCGGCGAGGCGATGCGCCTGATCGCGAGCCACCCGTCGTTCGAGCTGGTCTACGCGGCAGGCGAGGGCAGCGCCGGCAGCCGCCTGGTGGACCGCTTCCCCGGCATTCCGGCCAAGCTGGCCGGTCTGGTGATCGAGAAGTGGGATCCTGCGACCCTGCCGAAGCTCGACCTGCTGTTCGCATCGCTGCCCACCGGCACCTCGGCCGAGGCGCTGGCGCGCGTGCCCGGACACGTGAAGATCGTCGATATCGGCGGCGATCACCGCTACGTCGAGGGTTGGGCATACGGCTTGGCCGATGTCTGGCCGTCCCAGATCGAGGGCCGGAGCCGGGTTGCCAATCCCGGCTGCTTTCCCGCGGCGACCCTGACTGCGCTGGCGCCGCTGCTGGCCGACAAGCTGATCGAGCCCGGCAACATCGTGATCGACGCCAAGACCGGCATCTCCGGTGCCGGCCGGGGCGGCGCCGACAGCCGGTTCGGCTACGCCGAGAGCAACGAGAATCTGGTGCCCTACGGCCTGCTGAAGCATGTTCACATGCCCGAGATGGCCGAGACGATCGAGCGGCTGAGCGGCGGCAGCGCGGCGGGGCTGGTGTTCACGCCGCATCTGGTGCCGATGACCCGCGGCCTGCTGGCCACCATCTACTGCCGCGGTCGCGCCACCACCGACCAGTGCCTGGACGCAGCCCGGCGCTTCTATGCCGGGCGAGCATTCGTTCGTGTGACCGACAGGCCGCCGCAGACCAAATGGGCCACCGGCTCGAACCTGGCCTTCGTCAGCTACGCGGCCGATCCGGAGCGCAACCTGGTGATCGCGATGGGCGTGGTCGACAATCTCGGCAAGGGCGCAGCCGGTCAGGCGGTGCAGAATGCGAACCTGATCTGCGGCCTGCCGGAAACCGCGGGGCTGGACGGCGTACCTGTCTGGCCATGAGGAAGATGGCCCCTCAAGGCGGCCCGGCGGTTCGCGTCGTCGGTCCGCCAGCGGCCCCCCGCGATCGCGAGCCGATCGGCATCCGCCCCCGGCTTGGCGCGCCGGGGTGCCGCGGTGAAAGGGGTGCCGTTCTATGCGGCCCCATTACCCCCCGCCGCCCAGGCCCCCAGATCCTGCTTGCGGATCGCCGCCGCCATCATGTCGGGGAAGAGGTCGGGGGTGCAGGCGAAGGCGGGGACGCCGAGGCCGGCGAGACGGGCGGCGAGCGCCCGGTCGTAGGAGGGCGCGCCCTCGTCGGAGAGGGCGAGCAGGGCCACCACCTGCACGCCGGCCCCGACGAGGCGTTGCGCCTGGGCGAGCAGCCCGGCCTCGACCCCGCCCTCGTAGAGGTCGGAGATCAGCACCAGCACCGTGTCCTCGGGCCGGGTGATCCGGGAGGCACAGTAGCCCACCGCCCGGTTGATGTCGGTGCCGCCGCCGAGCTGGACCGAGAACAGCACCTCGACCGGATCGTCCAGATCGTCGGTGAGATCCACCACCTGGGTGTCGAACACCACGAGCCGGGTCGAGACCGCGGGCAGGGAGGCCATCACCGCCCCGAAGATGCTGGAATAGACCACCGAATTCGCCATCGAGCCGGACTGGTCGATGCACAGGATGACGTCCTTGAGCGAGCCGCGGCTCTTGCGGCCGTGGCCCAGCCGCGTCTCCGGGATGATGGTGCGGTACTCGGCCTGGTAGTGACGCAGGTTCGCCCGGATGGTGCGGTGCCAGTCGATCTCGGCGTGGCGCGGCCGGCGGTTGATGCTGGCGCGGTCGATCGCCCCGTTGACCGCCTGGCGGACCGGCTCCTCCAGCCGCTTCATCAACTCGTCCACGACCTTGCGCACCACGAGGCGCGCCGTCTCCTTGGTGCGCCCGCCGAGGAGGCTGCGCATCGAGATCAGGGTCGAGACGAGGTTCACGTCGGGCTGGAGCGCCTCCAGCATCTCCGGCTCGGTCAGCATCCGCCTGAGGTCGAGCCGCTCGAAGGCGTCGCGCTGCATCACCTGCACGACCGAGGCCGGGAAGTAGTCGCGGATGTCGCCGAGCCAGCGCGGCACGGACGGGGCGGAAGCGCCTAAGCCCCCCTTGCGGTCGGAATCGTAGAGCGCGCCGAGCGCCCGGTCGAGGCGCTGGTCGCGCTCGCCAAGGGCGTAGCAGGTTCCGTCCGCGGCCCCGCCGCCGAGGACGAGGCGCCAGCGGCGCAGGCGTTCGGTCTCGCTCATGCTGCGTCTCCGGTCGTCGTGGCAGGCCCGAGCAGCAGGCGCAGGATCGGCAGCACGCTCGCGGCGCGGCCGGCATCGAAGCCTTCCGGCCCCTCGGCCCCGGGCGCCGGGCCGCCCGGGCGGGCCAGCGTCTCGCCGATCGCCCGGCGCTCGGCCGGGGCGAGGGTCGCGAAGGTGCGGCGCACCAGCGGCAGCAGCTCGGTGAACAGGTCTTCGTCGAGGCCGGCGAGCCACTCGTCGACGATGCCGAGCAGGCCCTGGCCGTGGATCAGGACGGGGCCGCTCTCCTCCAGGAAGCCCTCGATCCAGGCGGCGGCCGGACCCGCGCCGGCGGCCCGCGACAGGGCGAGGCGCAGGCGGGTGCCGGCCTCCTCCGCGTCGATGGCGCGGCCGTCGAACAGCAGCCGCACCGCCCGGCCGACGACCCGGCCATGGACGTGCTCCTGGTCGGCGAGCGCCCGCAAGGCGTCCTGCCACGTCGCCTTGAGGTCCGGATCCTCCAGGAGGGCGACCGCGCCCGAGACGGCGACGATGCGCTTCTTCGCTCCTTGCGCGGCATCGTCGTCGAGGCTCTGGCACGCCGCCACGAGCCCGGCGGCGGCCCGGGGCACCAGGCCCCGCACCAGGGCCAGGACCGGCTCGGTGTCGGAGGAGCGCACCGAGCCGTAGCGGGCGAGTTCGGCGAGGGCCGGCAGCGCATCCATCAGGTCGAACACGTCGGCCGAGACCGCGGCGCGGTCGTCGAGGGCCCGGACCACCTGCGCGGTCGCCTCGGGCAGGTCGGCATCCAGCAGCGTCCCGACCAGGCCCGACAGCTCGGCGACGCGCTGCGCCCCCCGTGCCCGGGCCTGGACCCGGGAGGCGGCGGCCTCCGCCACGGTGCCGCCCTCGGCCGAGGCCGCCACCAGCTCCACCACCCAATCCGGCTGCCAGGCGAGGAACCACGCTTCCTTGAAGGTGCCGCGCCCGCGCGCCTCGCGCCGCGTGCCCCAGGGCACGCCGACCAGCGCCAGCCGGTTGAGGAAGTGGCTGCGGGCGAGGTCGGTCTCCTTGCGCAGGTCGAGGACGAGGTCGCCCGCCGCCGCGCCGGGCTTGAGGCGCAGGCGCTTGCATTGCGCCTCGAAATCCGCCTCCACCGGCGTGCCGGGACTGTCGGGCGGCGTGGCGCCCAGCCGCTCGCCGATGACGAGCTTGCGCCGGATCAGCCCCATCGGCGCCGGATCGGCGAAGCAGAGGGTCGCCTGGGTCGCCTCGTCGAGGTCGTCGAGGGAGGGGCGGGAGCGGCCGCGGAAGGCCGCCAGCGCCTCGGCGAGCCGTGCCGCCTCGATCACCGAGGCCGGCGAGGCGTCGAGGTCCTCCTCGCGCAGCAAAGCGGCGGCGCGGGCGAGCCAGCGGGCGGCGACCCGGCCCTCGTGGTGCCACAGCGTGTCGTACCATTCGGGCGACAGCACCCCGGCGCGGTAGCCGGAGGCGGTGGCCAGCCGCTCGTAGGACCACGGCGCCCAGGCGGCGGCGACCTTGGTCTTGGGCAGCCCCTTGAGGACGGCATTGTCGGCCGAGGCCTGGCCCTTGGCGTCGTGGCGGGCCAGCGCCGGCACGTGCCAGGCGCCGCAGATCACGGCGATGCGCGAAAACTCCTCCTTGGCGGCCTTGCGGATCGCCGCCCGCATATGGGCCTCGCGGGCCTCCTCGCGGATTCCGTCCTCCGGGTCGGGATCGGCGCCCTCGCGCAGGGCGGCCATCGCCTCGGCGATCGCCGCGAACACGTCGCCGTCGGCGCCGGCCCGGCTCTCCACCAGGGCGTCCCACCAGCGCTCGCCGTCCGGATAGCCGGCGGCGGCGGCGAGTTCCCCGAGGGGATCGCGGCGGATCGCGGCCGGGGCCGGGAGGGGTGATGAATCCTTGCCCGGCTCCTCCGCCGCCTCGGCGACCGGCTCGGCCTCGATCGGCGCGGCTTCGCCCTCCGGGGCTGCGCCGAACCCATCGGCGAGCTGGATCGCGTGGGGCAGGTCGATGAAGCGGATCGTCGCTCCCGCCGCCAGGCCGTGGCGCATCGCCACCCATTCGGGCGAGAAGGCCGCGAAGGGGAAGAACGCGCAGTCGCGCGGCCGGTCGGGCCGGTAGACCAGAAGTGCCACCGGCGGCGCCATCCCCTCATGCGCGGCGAGGGGGATCAGCGCGTCGGCATCGGGCGGTCCCTCGATCAGCAGGCAATCGGGTGCGAAGTCGGTGAGCGCCGCCCGGAGCGAGCGGGCGGAGCCGGGACCGTGGTGACGGATGCCGAAGAGGCGGATGTCGGGCATCGCTCAGGTCACGCGCTCGCGCGGGCGGCCTTGTAGAAGTCCTTCCAGCCCTCGCGCTCCTTGACCACGGTCTCGAGATATTCGCGCCAGACGATCGCGTCCTGCACCGGGTCCTTCACCACCGCGCCCGAGATGCCCGAGACGAGGTCGTTCGCCGAGAGGCGGCCGTCGCCGAAATGGGCGGCGAGCGCCAGCCCGCTGCCGACGACGCTGATCGCTTCCGCGGTCGAGAGCGTGCCCGAGGGCTGCTTGACCTTGCTCTTGCCGTCCACCGTCACGCCCTCGCGCAACTCGCGGAAGATCGTGACGACGCGGCGGATCTGCTCGGCGCCGGGCGGCTCGGCCGGGATCTCGAAGGCCCGGCCGAGGGACGCCACCCGGGTCTCGACGATGGCGATCTCCGCCTCGATGGTCGCCGGCGGCGGCAGCACCACGGTGTTGAAGCGGCGCTTGAGCGCGCTCGACAATTCGTTGACGCCGCGGTCCCGGTTGTTCGCCGTGGCGATGAGGTTGAAGCCTTTCTGCGCTGGCACCTCCTCGTTCAATTCGGGGATCGGCAGGGTTTTTTCCGACAGGATGGTGATGAAGCTGTCCTGCGTCTCCGAGGGGATGCGGGTCAGCTCCTCGACCCGGGCGATGCGGCCCTCGTTCATGGCCCGCATCACCGGCGAGCCGACCACGGCCTCGCGGCTCGGCCCCTTGGCGAGGAGGAGGGCGTAGTTCCAGCCGTAGCGGATCGCCTCCTCGCTGGTGCCGGCGGTACCCTGGACGATCAGCCGCGAGGTGCCGCAGATCGCCGCCGCCAGATGCTCGCTGACCCAGCTCTTGGCGGTGCCGGGCACGCCCAGCAGCAACAGCGCCCGGTCGGTGGCGAGCGTCGCCACCGCGACCTCCATCAGGCGTCGGTCGCCGATATATTTCGGCGTGACCTCGAAGCCGGAGGCGAGCTTCCCGCCGAGCAGGTAGGTGACCACCGCCTGCGGCGACATCTGCCAGTTCGGCGGGCGCGGCCGGTCGTCGGCCTGCCGCAGGGCGGCGATCTCCTCGGCGAAGGCGTCCTCGGCGGCCTGGCGCAGCTGCGCAGCTTTGGTCGTCATCCTCGGGCTGTCTCCTAGATGCGTGTCAGAGCCTGTTTGAAGGGTCTCTACAAAGGTGACACCGTCCTGGTCATTCCGGGCTCCGCTGCGCGGCCCCGGAACGACGAGGAGAGGGTCAAGTCTGCAGGAACCCATCGAAAAGGGGCTCACTGTTCGAAGTCGCGCCGGATCGCGACCCGCAATTCCAGCGTCTCGGCCATGCTGGCGACCTGCTGGCGCAGGCGGTCGTGGCCCTCGTCCTCCGGCAGCCGGGCGACGAGCGCCGCCGCGGTCGCGGCGATGTCCTCGCCCGGCCACAGCCGCTCGCCGAGGCGGGCGATCACCCAGGGCTTGGCGAGGTCGCGCCGCAGGTTGTCGGAGCCACGGATGACGAAGGCGAGCCAGTCGATCAGGGCGGCGCTGAACCGCTCGGAGAAGGCGTCCGGGCCCTGTCCCAGCATCGCCAGCAACACCTCGACCTTGCGGGCGCGGATCAGCTCGGTCACCCGCGCCTCCCACTCCGCAGCGGGCAGCATGTCGACGGCCTCCACCCACCGGCCGAGGAGCTCGTTGGTGCGCCGGAGGCCGGACACCTTGCCCTCGCAGACCTCGGACAGGAGGTCGATGGCGGCCTGGATCCAGGCCGGGTCGCGCTCGCGCTCGATCGCCTGGAACAGACCCTTGACGATCGGCTCGGACCACTCGCCGCGCAGCGCGAGTTCGAGCCACAGCCGCGGCGGGTGGCCCGAGAAGGCGTGAAGCGGGGTGCGGGCCAGGATGTCCCGCAGGAGCCCCGCCCGGATGCCGCCGCCACGCTGCTCCCAAGGGTTGGGCGTCACGCCGTCGCGGGCGAGGGTGGAGGATTCCTCCGGCAGGGTCACGACCAGCTCGTGCGTCGCCCCCCGCAGCAGGCGCTCCTTGCGCTCGATGACGAGGGCGGCGGTCGCCCGCACCGCCATGCGCGAGGCGTAGAGCGAGCGGGGAAGGTGCGGCAGCAGGCGCTGGGCCGCCTCGCGCACGCCCCCGGCCCGGTCGTCGAGGCAGGATTCGAGGAATGGCTCGTCCGCCGGGGACAGCCCGGTCCACAGGGCGCCGACCAGGGCCTCGCGGGCATCGGCCTTCTCCTTGCGGAAGACTGCCTCCAGGGCCGTCCGCGCCCCGCCCGGGTCGCGGGCGC
This sequence comes from Methylobacterium tarhaniae, assembly GCF_001043955.1. Taxonomy (GTDB): domain Bacteria; phylum Pseudomonadota; class Alphaproteobacteria; order Rhizobiales; family Beijerinckiaceae; genus Methylobacterium; species Methylobacterium tarhaniae. The sequence continues at coordinate 23,669 of NZ_LABZ01000078.1, forward strand.
GGAACGCCGCGAAGGCGGCGCGGCGCTGGGCGACGCTGCCCTCGGTCCAGTCGGCGGGCGCCTCGGCCGGCGTGCCGCCCGGGTCCTCGCCGCAGGCGGCGGCGAGCCAGGCGAGTTCGGGGCCGACGACGGCGCCGGCCGTCTCCGGCAGGTTGCCCGCCTGGAGCATCAGGGCCTGGTGCAGCCAGGCGGGCGGGCGCATCTGCGCGGCGGCCGCGAGGTCGAACCACTCGCGCAGGCGCTCGCGGGCGGCGTGGCCGCCGCTGAGGAGGGCGTAGAGCCGGGCCGCGGCGGCCGGCGGGCATTCGGGCCCGGCGGGATCCCGGGCGGCCACCGGCTCCATCGCGTCGGGCGCGAGGTCGAGCCCGGCGAGGTGGTGGACACCATGCAGGGCCAGCCGCGCTAGAAGGGCGCTGCCGGGATCGGCCTCCGTCACCAGGTCCGCGAGGGGGCCGGGCGCGGCGGGTGGTGCACGTTCGGCGCCGAGGAGGGCGGCGGCGAGGATTGACTCCCAGCCGTCCGCGACGAGGTCGGTCGTGTCGGTCATGGTCGGGCCGCTCGTCTCACGCCACTTGCAGCAGCACGGCTTGCGACGCCTGCGCGGGCATCGCGTAGAGGCGGCCTCCGATCGCGAGGGCGAGCGGGAGGAGGCCGTGACCGTCATGCAGGCCGAACAGGTCGACCGGGCGCCCGCCCGCGACCGCGAGCAGGCTCGGCAGGCGCGGATCGGCCCGCAGGGGCAGGCAGCCGGTCGCGTCGCCGGCCGCGAAGGCGACTTGGCCCCCCGCCGCGGCGGGGAGCCGACCGAGCCGCACGTCGGCGAGCCGCACCGGCCAGCGCTCGGTCCAGGGCGCGCGCGCCAGGATCGCCGCGAAGGCCTCCCGCGCGGCCGCGACGCTGCCGCCGCCCGGCAGGCCGGCCGCCGCCGCCGGGCCGGCGCGGCCCTCGCGAAACACCGCCCGCAGCGGCGGGTCGCCGGGCTGGAAGGCGAGCGCCCCGCAAAAATCCTGGCCGGCGGCGGGGGCCGGCGGCAGCGGCGAGCCCGGGGTGCCGTAATCGAGCACCTGCGCCACGGCGCCGGTGCGGCGGCCGACGAGCCAGACCGAGCGGGCGGTCAGCTTGTCTTCCTCCTCGATCGCGTGGGCCAGCACCGCCCAGTCGTCGGTCTGGTCGGGCCGGGCCGCCATCTCCTCGGCGGTGACGGGGTAGCCGAGGGCCGCGCGCACGCCCGCCGCCTGCTCGGCCGAGAGTGCATCGAGTCGGCGCGCGGCGCGCACCAGCAGGGCGATGCGCCCGAGGGCGAGGCCCAACGCCGCCTCCGGCCGGGCGCTGCCGGCTTGCGGCGCCGTCGCGACCAGCCCCGGCAGGGCGCGGACCCGGCGGGCGAGGCCGGGCGCCTGGCCGTCGACGAGGCGCCCGGCCATGCGGTCCCAGAAGGCGTAGGGCTCGGCGCGGGCGGCGGCGAGGCCGCGGCGCATCAGGTCGCGCAGCCAGAGATCCAGCTCGTCGAGGGCGGTCGCGACCTTCTCCTCGCGGGCCTGCCGGCGCCTGGCTTGCGCCTTCTCGTCGACGGGTTTCGCCGGCTCGTTCGCGCGGGTCTCCGCCGCGGCGGCGCGGCTCTCGCGGCCCTTGGTCCAGGCCGCGACCCAGTCCGGCGGCTCCGCCTCCGCAAGGGCGGCGGCGGCATCGACCAGCATCAGGCCGAGGGCGTGCTTGCAGGGGAATTTCCGGCTCGGGCAGGTGCATTTGGAGACCGGCCCGGCGAGGTCCGCGACCGTGCGGTAGGGGCTGGCGCCGCTGCCCTTGATCTCGCCCCAGATCACCGATCCGGCCCGGCCGAGGCCGCCCCACTTCTGGGGCTTGGCCTGATCCTGCCCGGCCTTGCGGCTCGCGGCATCGGGGGCGAGGTCGAGGATCTGCGCAGTCGTCAGGCTCATTCGGCGGCCGGCTGTCTGTCCGTGCAACGTGTCTGGCGTGCGGTCCAATCTGCACAAAACGATGTCGCAGGCAAGCTTGGCGTTATGGACAAGATCAGAGATCGTTACACTTTGAATCAGTTCTAAGGATCGTCTCGAAGCTTGGACGCCGTGTCATTTGCCAGCTTGGTCAAGCGTTTTGAGGCCCACAACCATCTTGTGCACGTCTTGAAAGTCAGCTCCGGATGATCCTGTGGTCTTCTGGATCCCGTTGGGGATCCCGGGGGAGAGGGACATCGATGACATTTCCCGTTTCGGAAACGTCTTCGGATAGAATTTCGCACGTGCGGTCAGGAGCTTGCAAGTTCGCCTTCACGGTTCTGCCGGACCTGGAACGATCGCGTCTTCACGCGGAAGGGCGGCCCTCTCGGGCCGCCCCCTCTCTCGTCAAGTCCGGATGAAGTCCGCGATCACCGCCGGTGCCGCCGTGTCGAAGCCGACCACGTCGAGCATGCCGGGATCGCCGGGATCGGCGATGCTGAAGCCGTTGGAGACGAGCCCCACGACCACCAGCTTCGCCGGGATCCCGGTCCTCTCCCGGTATTCCCGCAGCGCCTGGACCGGGTGGACCGGGCCGGCCCAGGTCTCCGAATCCGTGTAGACCACGAACGCGTCGGCCTCGACGCCCCGCGCCAGGGCCCAGCGCATCGGCAGCGAGCAGTCGGTGGCGCCGAACGGCAGGTTCGCCGTCGCCTCCACCGCTTGGTCGAGCCGCATCGACGGGCCGATCGCCAGCGGCGTCAGCGCCGTCCCGCCGCTCCCGGACCGGCCATCCTCGGCGGTGAAGCCGAGGATCTGCCAGCGCTCCTCCGTCGCCGCGGTGACCAGCGCCATCGCGGCCGCCGCCTCGCGGGCGGTGAGCCACGACCCCGCCACATGGCTTCCGCCCATCGAGCCCGAGACGTCGAGGGCCAGAACCAGGCGCTTGCCCGTCGGTTCCACCGCCCGGAAGGCGGTGTAGAACGCGGCGTTCAGCGCCTCGACGATCGCCGCCACCGGCTCCCAGGCGAGCTGCCCGCGCTGGCCGTACCCGGAGGCGTAGGTCTTCAGCGCCAGCAGCAGCGCCATCGGATGCAGCCGCGCCTTCAGCAGGCGCTCCCGGTCCGACAGCACGGCGCGGACATGCTCGCTGCCCTCCGAGAAGGGAGCGAGCGTGCCGGCCGCGGTGAGCCGGCCGAGCTGGCGCACCAGGGCGCCGGCCGGCATCCGCTCGATCAGGGCCTCGTTCACCGCGCGGCTACGCATCAGCCCGGTCGGCAGCGCCTCCCAGGGCAGGCCGTGCGAGCGGATCAGGGCCGCCGCCACCGGCCCGTCGACGCCCTCCGCCTGCACCTTGGTGAAGGCGTGGACGATCCCGGGCAGCGCCTCGGCCACGCGGCCGCGGCAGATCCAGTCGAACAGCGCCCGGCGTGCCGGCTCCTCCGTCTCCGGATGGGCGAGGCGCAGGAGGTCGCGGTGGGTCCAGCCCTGGCGCGAACGATACTTCACCGCCTGGAAGGCCAGAGCCTCCACCGGCGTGGCGCAATACCAAGTGCCCACCGCCCGGCGCAGACCCCGGCCCCAGCCGCGCATCGCCTCGACGACGCCGGCGAACTGGAACAGGTGCGTGCCGGTGCGGCAGACCTGCGGCAGGGCCCGGAGTGCGGCGCGCCGCGTCGCCAGGTCCGGGGAGGCCGCCGCCAGCGCGAGCGCGAAGATCGCCGGGTCCTGCTTCGGCGCCCGGCCGCCCTCGCTGACGCCGACGATCGCCGCGACGGCCCGCTCGCCATCCGCGGCGAGGCAGCGCTGCACCGCGGCCGCGCTCTCGACGGTCAGCGCCCGCGGGCTCGCATAATACGAGCCGCCCTCGGAGCCGAGCACCAGGAAGCGATCGAGCCGGGTCCAGTCGCCGACCGCGACGGCGTGGCCGCCGGCGCTGTTGCGCACGGTGCCGGGGATCGGCTGGTTCTGCGGGGTGCGCCGGAGCGAGGCCAGCTTGGCGTAGGTCATCATGGCGGGGTCCTCCTCGTTCTCCTCTCTCCATCGCGGTCCTTCGCGGACCGGTGGCTCGTGACGGCGCGCGGCGGCGGGCGGGGGAGGGCCCGCGCGGCCCCGCCCCCGTGCCGATCGCGGCCGGGATGTCTTCGTCTCGTCACGGACGGGGCCGTGCGGGCATGTGTGTCGGGACCGGTCGTGCTCCCGGCTCACGCCGGAGAGGGCAGCTCGTTCGCCACCCGAGCGTCAGGCCTCGCGGCCTGCGGGATTCGAACCCGGACCTTTCGGTCGACCAGATAACCTGTCCCGTCCGGCCCGCACGGCCATGCTCGTCCTGCCGTCGCACGCGGGCGTGGCGCCGAAGGATCTTCTTCCGATGCTCTCGCCTTGAGCTACGGGTCTGGCGGGCGGGACTGGAAGCCTGGGAGCTTCGCACCCGCACCCTTCGGACCCCTCGACAACCTTCGCCTTTCGGCCCGCGGCGATGAGCCCGGGCCGCGCGGTCGTGGTGTGAGGAACGGCGTTAGGCGCTCTACCGACTGAGCTACGGGCCTCGCGGCCCGGCGGGATTCGAACCCGCGACCACCTCCGTTGCAGGGATAACCGTTCCTCTCCGGCCCGCGCGGCCGCGAGACTGTGCCCGCTCGCCAAGCGTCCGGCGTCCTGCGGTCGTGGTGCCGGGGACGGGTTGCTGAGCGACTGGGACCTCGCGGCCCCGGCGGAAGTCGAATCCGCGACCTCCACGGGTTCGCATCCGTGGCGCTCTACCCGGTAACCGTCCCCTGCCGGCCCGCAGGGCCGTCAGATCGCGTCGAGTTCTTCTGTGGGCGAGTTCTGTGGGCGAGTTCTGTGGGAATGTGCCGGCTTCGCGAGGCCGGCGGCTGCCGTCAGCCTCTGCGGCTGGCGCAGAGCCGTAGCGGCCGCAATGGCCGCATCGTCCCGGGACGGGCGAAGGCGGCGACGCGGAGACCGTCGTGCTGTTTCATGCCTGGCTCCGTCCGAACGGGGCTTCCGGGGTGGCGCGGGCGTGTCGTGCGAGGCTCGGGATGATCCAGGGAAGGGATAACCGAGCATCTCCGGCCCGCGCCGGCGATGGAGGGGTGGATACGGCCCCGTTGCCGGACCGTCAAGCCGAAACTTGAAAAATCTTTCAGCTTCGACCATCTCGAGGGCCATGATCGTCGCTGCACAGATCCGCGCCGGGCGCGGGCTTCTCAAATGGACCCAAGGGGTTCTGGCGAGCCGCGCCGCCGTCTCGGTGGTGACCCTCAACATGATCGAGAGCGAGCAGGTCCAACCTCGCAGCCGCACCCTGGAGGCGATCCGGCGGGTGCTGGAAGGGGAGGGGATCCGCTTCATCGGCGACGCCGAGGACGGCTACGGCGTCATCCTGAGGCCCGCCGGCGCCAAGCTCGGCGCCGGACCCTGACGGGGCCTTCCGGCCTTCAGCCCCGCGGCGGTGCGGTGGCGAAGAGCAGGTCGAGGCCTTCCGCCGGAATCGGAAGCGCCAGGATCGCGCCGCTGAGCGCCGTGGAGGGCAGTCCGCCCATCATCGCCATCTGCACCGCCGTCGTCACCTCCCCGGCCTGGGCGCCGAGCATGGCGGAGCCGAGGACATCGTCGTCCCTCGCCCACCAGCCCCTTCATGGAGCCTGTGCCCTCCGGCAGGACCGGGACGGATCCGATCGGGAGCGGGCGGGGGTGCGGAGCGCAGCAATGGCGGATCTTTCCGGATGTCGTCTTGCTGTCCTGACACAATCGATTGACAGCCGATCCGAACAGGCGAAGCATGACTGCGATCGGATCCAGGATCGGATCCGTCTCGCTCGCACCGCCGATTGGCTGTGAGCTTCATAGTCATGAACGGGCGAGCCGCGACGACGTCGACAACGCGGTTATCAGGAGGTGCCTATGCCGGGAGAGCGCACGATCCCCTGTCGTCGGTCGGCCCTCATGCTCTGTGCCGCCGCACCCTTGCTCGCCGCGCAGCCGGCCCGGTCCGACGAGACCTGCCAGTCGCCCTATATGGCAAAGATCACCGGCATCGAGGACTTCGTCTATGTCTGGACCCTCGGGGTCGAGGGGCTCGGCGACGGTTCGGACAAGCTCGTCACGGTGGATGCGCGCGAATCCTCGCCCACCTTCGGCAAGCCGATCCATGCCGCCCCGGTCGGGGGACGGCACGAGGCGCATCACGGCGGCTTCACCGACGACCGGCGCCAGTTCTGGGCCGCCGGCCTGTCGGACAGCAAGATCTTCATCTTCGACGTGGCGACCGAGCCGGCGAAGCCACGGCTCGTCAAGGTGATCGACGACTTCGTCGAGGCGAGCGGCGGCGCGGCCGGCCCGCACGGCGCCTACGCGCTGCCCGGCCGCATGCTGATCCCGAGCCTGTCGAACCGGCACGGCACCGGCCGGGCGGCGCTGGTCGAATACTCGAACGAGGGCGACTACGTCGCGACGCATTGGCTGCCCACCGATGCCGAGCCGAACGGCGCCCGGATCGAGGGCCGTGCCGACGGCTACGGCTACGACGCCCGCGTGCTGCCGCGCCGCAACGTGATGCTCACCTCGTCCTTCACCGGGCTCGAGAACTACATGCGCCCCCTCGGCGACCTGATGAAGGACGGCGAGGCGATGAAGCGGTTCGGGCAGACGATGGTGCTGTGGGATTTCCACGCCCGCCAGCCCCGCGCCGTGCTGAACGTGCCCGGCGTGCCGCTGGAGATCCGCTGGGCCTGGGGGCCTAAGAACACCTACGCCTTCACCTCGACCGCGCTCACGTCCAAGCTCTGGCTCGTGCGCGAGGACGCGCCCGGCGCCTGGAGCGCCAAGCCGGTGGCCGAGATCGGCGACCCGTCGACGCTGCCGGTCCCCGTCGACATCAGCCTCTCGGCCGATGACCGCACCCTGTTCGTCGACACCTTCATGGACGGGACCACCCGCGTCTTCGACGTCTCCGACCCGGAAAAGCCGCGGCAGATCTACGAGAAGAAGATCGGCGCGCAGCTCAACATGGTCTCGCAGAGCTGGGACGGCAAACGGATCTACTACACCAGCTCGCTCCTGGCGAACTGGGACAAGACCGGGACGGAGAACGAGCAGTTCCTGAAGGCCTATGCCTGGAACGGAAAGGAGCTGACGGCGCGCTTCGCGATCGACTTCACGGCCGAGCGGCTCGGGCGCCCGCACATGATGGCGTTCGGCGCCACCGCGCTCTACGCGAAGTGACGCCGATGCGGCCCGCCTCGCTCCTCGGCCTCGCGGCGCTCGCCGCCGCGGCCGCTCCCGCCGCCCGTCACGCCGTCGCCCATGAGGGCCACGCGCCGCGGCCCGTGGCCGCCGCAATCTTCCCCATCCCGGCGCCGGGCAGCTACCGCCTGCCTCCGATCAAGCGGGCGGCGGGCGGTACCGTCCTCGACGAGGCCGGCCGGCCCCGGGATCTCCTGGCACCGGACCTCCTGGCACCGGACCTCCCGGCACCGGACCTCCCGGAGGTTGCGCGCGGCATCACCGTGCTGGCGCTGATCTACACGCGCTGCGGCGACGTCTGCCCGCTCGCCAGCGCCGACATGGCCCGGCTGCAGGACCTCGCCGCGAAGGATCCGGCCGTGGCGCGCCGGACGCGCCTCGTCAGCCTGAGCTTCGACCCCGAGCACGACACGCCGGAGGTGATGCGCAGCTTCGCCGCCGCCTGGCGCTCCGCCGACCCGGCCGCGCCCGCCTGGGCCTTCCTCACGGCGCCCGGCCGCGCCGAACTCGCGCCGATCCTCGCGGCCTACGGGCAGCGCGTCGATGCCGGCCCGGACGGGTCGCTGACCCACGTCTTCCGCGCCTTCCTGATCGATTCCGAAGGCCGCGTGCGCAACATCTACAGCCTCGACTTCTTCGAGCCGGCCCTGGTCCTCGCCGACATCCGCACGCTGCTTCTCGAGGGTGCCGGCTCCGGGGGCAGGCAGGGCCGCTGAACGGGTCGTCCGGTGCGAGAGGCGCGCAGGTCATGGTCAAGCTCGCGGCCGATCCGCGCCGCTCGCTCTTCGCGAAATACTGCGTCGTCCTCTTCGCGGCGGTGGCGCTGCCCCTGTTCGCGAATGGCGGCCTGGAGGCGTGGTTCGGCTACCGCGACCGGCGCGACCAGCTGCACGCGCTGCTCGGGCTCGAGGCGCGCGACGCCGCCCTGCGCATCCAGGGCTTCATCGACACCATCCGCGAGCAGCTCGGCTGGATGGTGCAGCTGCCCTGGAACCCGGCCGCGGAGGAGCGCCAGCGGCTCGACGCCCTGCGCCTGCTGCGGCAGGTGCCGTCGATCGCGCAGATCACCCTCGTCGACGGGGAGGGCCGCGAGCGGCTGCAGGTCTCGCGGGTCAGCCTCAACCGCGCCGGCAGCGGTGCCGACCGCTCGGGCGATCCGGCGGTGGCGGGGGCCATGTCCGCCCGGACCACGCCCGCCCGGGCCTGGTACGGCCCGGTGACCTACCACCGCGGCTCGGAGCCGTTCATGACGCTGGCGGTGGCGGGCAACCGCCTCTCCGTCGGCGTGGCGGTGGCGGAGATCAACCTCAAGCTGATCCGGGACGTGGTCTCGGGCATCCGGATCGGCGAGACGGGACAGGCCTTCGTCCTCGACGGCCCGGGCCGGCTCATCGCCCATCCCGACATCAGCCTCGTCCTGCGCGGCGCCGATGACCCGGCGGCGCGCCCCCTCGCGACCCTGCGCCAGGTCGTGCACGTCGCCGGGGGCACCGCGACCGGGGTGGATGCGGGCGGGCGCCGCGTGATCGCCGCGACGGCCGCGATTCCCGGCGTCGACTGGACGGTGGTGGTGATGCAACCCGCCGCGGAGGCGTTCGGGCCGATCGTGCGGGCGCTCCTGCGCACCGGCGCGCTGATCCTCCTCGGCCTCCTGTTCGCCGCCGCCCTCGCCTACGGGCTGGCGCGCCACATGACCGGCCCGGTCCGCTTGCTCGAGGACGGCACGCAGCGGATCGGGGCGGGGGATTTCGGGCACCGCATCGCCATCTCCTCGGCGGACGAGCTCGGCCGGCTCGCGGCGCGGTTCAACGCGATGGCGGCCGAGCTCGCCCTGTCGCAGGAGCGGCAGGAGCGCATCGCGCGGCTGCGGCGCTTCCTCGCCCCGCAGGTCGCCGAGCTGGTCGAACGCTCGGGCGACGACGGCGTGCTCGACGGCCGGCGGGTCGAGGTCGCGGTGATCTTCGGCGACCTGCGCGGCTTCACCGCGTTCTCGGCCGGCTCGCCGCCCGAGGTGGTGATCGAGGTGCTCGGCGAGTATTTCGCGGCTTTGGGCACCGTGATCACGGCCCACGGCGCCACCCTGGTCACCTTCACGGGCGACGGCCTGATGGCCCTGGTGAACGCGCCCGTGCCGACACCGGATCCCGGCCCGACCGCGGTGCGGCTCGCCATCGCCATGCAGGAGGCGGTGCGGCCGCTCGCCCGGACCTGGGCCGCCCACGGCTACGGCATCGGGTTCGGCGTCGGTGCCGCGATGGGGCTCGCGACCGTCGGGCGGATCGGCTGCGAGGGCCGCTCGGACTATACGGCGATCGGGCCGGTGGTGAACCTCGCCGCGCGCCTCTGCGCCGTCGCGGCGGACGCGCAGGTCCTGATCGATGCGAGCCTGGCCGAGACCGTGCGCGGACGCTGCGCCGTCACGGCCCTCGGCGCGCTGCCGTTGAAGGGTCTCGTGCGGGAGGTGCCGGTCTTCGGGGTCGCGTGCGGGCCGTGAGCCCCTTCATTCGAGGACCGTGTCGGCGGCGCTGAGGAGCGCGGGCGGGACGGTCACGCCGAGGGCGGCGGCGGCCTTGAGGTTCACGAACAGCTCGACCTTCGTGACGAGCTGCACCGGCAGGTCGGAGGGCCGCTCGCCCTTGAGCAGCCGGCCGGCATAGAGGCCGGCCAGGCGGTGCGTCTGCGTGAAGTCGCCGCCATAGCTCATCAGGCCGCCCGCCAGGGGAAAATCCCGGGACTGCGTGACGGCCGGCAGGGCGTGGCGGGTCGCGAGGTCGGCGAGCAGCCGGCTGCGCAACGCGAAGTAGGGGTCGGAGGTGAAGACGAGGCCTGCGGGCGGCTGCGCGGCCGCGCCCGCGAAGATGGGCGCGAAATCCGCCTCGTCGGCGACCGGCGAGGGCCGCAGGCGCACGCCCAGGATCTCGGCGGCCTCGTGCAGGGATTGCAGCTGCGAGGGCGCGGTCGGGCTCGTCGGGTTGAACGCCACCGCGAAGGTCGTCGTGGCCGGCATGGCCTCGTGCAGGAATTCCAGCCGCTTGCGCGAGACCTCGACGCTCAGGCTGGACACGCCCGTGAGGTTGCCGCGCGGGCGGGCAAGGTCCTGCACGACCCCGAGGGCGACGGGGTCCCCGCCCATCTCGAAGACGATCGGGATCGTCGCGGTGGCCGCCTTCGCGGCGAGGGCGACGGGCGCGCCGCCGGGCGCGGCCAGAACCGCGACCCGGTGCTCGACCAGCTCCCGGGCGAGGTCGGGCAGCCGCTCGTAGCGCCCCTCGGCCCAGCGAAACGCGATCGCGACGTTGCGCCCCTCGACGAATCCCGCCTCGGCCAGGCCGTCGCGGAAGGCGGCGAGCCGGCTGGCATAGGGCTCGGGCGCTTCGAGGCCGAGATAGCCGATGACGGGCTGGGCCGGGCCCGGCTGCGCACGGGCCCCGCGGGTGCCGATCGCGGCGCCGCCGAGCCAGGCGAGGATCTGGCGCCGCTGGAGCCGCGAGGCAGAGCGTGGATCCCCGGCGCGCCGGCGCTGCGTCGTCATCCCAGGCCATCCGAGAGGCGTCGAAACATCGATCAGTCTAGAGCATCATCCGACCGCGCCGCAACGCAGTACACGGCCGCGGCATGCACCACGCAGCGATCGGATGATGCTCCAGGTTCTTGATTCGACCTCGAGTCCCTCCACGGACCGGCATCCACGTCGGCCGCAAGCTGGTCACCGACGACCGCGCCGTCCCGCTGCGCAGCCTGCGCGAGGGGCTGCGGGCAGCCTTGGGTCCGGACGGCGCGATTCAGACCTTCTTGCACCGCCATGTGCCCGGGGTGGTCATCGCCCGCGAGGAGGACAAGTGGCTGACGACGATCTGTTGGCGCGGTATCGCACCGCGGACATCTTCTTCGAGGAAGCAGACGAAGCCAAGCTGCGCAAGTTACACCTCAAGGATCTGCCCAGCGGTTGATGCCCTAACACAGCCGAGAGAGCGGATTATTGACTTGCATTAGGGCACATCTTTCGGAAGGCAAGCGACGTTCTCCAGGCAGAATCAATGGACTTTTGTAAAATTCTTGTTTAATGAACATTCCTGCTCAGCATCGCCCTGCTGCTTATTGAGGGAGAAAATACATGACCATTGTAAAAAAATTGGCCATGTCGGGAATTGCGAGCGTAGGCAGAAAATTATCTAAAAATAATACCATTCAAAAAATCCTATTTAATGCTATACGTCTTAATAGATCTGAAGTAAAAAACATTGTTTTGAATAACGATGTAAAATTTATCAGCTATTGCTTATCGCGAAGAGAGCGGTCTAGATCGCAAATTTTGCAAGATTTGTGGGTTTGTTTTGAACTTGGTGAGAAATCTGGAGGGTTTTTCGTAGAATTTGGAGCAACGAACGGTTTAAAAAATAGCAATACTTGGCTTCTTGAAAAAGAATTTGGGTGGAAGGGGATCTTGGCCGAGCCAAATCCTATCTGGCATCCTGAATTAATGATCAATAGAGACGTGCATATCGAGACAAAGTGTATTTCCTCTAAATCGGGAGATACGATTTCATTTATAGCAACGAATGATACCGATCCTGAATTGAGCGGGATTGCCAAGTTTTCTGCGGGCGATCATTTTTCCGAAAAGCGAAATCATGGTCAGCGGATCGAGTTGGAAACATTATCATTGGATGATTTGCTGAATAAGTATGACGCTCCTCCTGTAATCGATTATATGTCGATCGATACAGAAGGAAGTGAGCTGGACATACTTTTATCATACAGCTTTAGACATAAATTTATGGTCATATCGATCGAGAATAATCCCGACAATGAAGCAAAAATCGATGATATATTATCATCTAAAGGTTATGTAAGAGTTTTTAGGCAGTTCTCGCAATGGGATAGCTGGTATGTTGCTGCGGAGCTTAGAGATGGAAAGCAGGTGAATATCATATCTCCAGAGTCGTGACATATAATTCTATTTGAAAGCTGGTTATATCATTGGATGAATTCACATTCATTCCGGCCTCGTCGAGGCCGATCGGCGACAGGGCCTATCGGACGCGATACGCGAGAGCCGGTCGGACCTCATCGACAGGTTGACCGACCGGCGCTCGCCGAGCCCATGCGCGAGGCGCTGGCAGAGGAGAAACAAGACCTGCCGGAAACCCTGGTGCTGGAGCGGCGATCAGCCGGCGTCCGTGGGCGCCTTCCTGATGAAGGCCAGCATCTCGTTCAGGGGAAGCGAGCCAGGATAGTCCGGGAAGGCGAGGGCAACGGGTGCGCCGAGGGCTGCCATGATGGCCCGCAAGTCCTCGACCCATGCATCGGCTTCGGCTTGGGTCGCAAAGCCGGTGCGGACCATCGTCTTGTCTGGCTCGATGGTCACCGTAACGGAAAATCGCCCATCCGGCATGTCAAAGATTTGATATGTCACACGGCGGGCCATCTGGTCAACCTAGCGCGGAAATTCAGTTCTGGAAAGCCATGTGACGACAATTTACTTTGGGATAATCTGGCAAGGGGCGCCACCTGCTCTCGGCGCGATGCCACGGGCCAAGGTACGGAGAGGAAGCTCACGCCGGCCGCTCGGTTGCCGGTATCGTTGAGGAGGGATCCGGACCGTCGGCTCATGACGCTGGTCGGTCTGGAGGCGACCATCCGGGTCGGCATTCGCCAACGGGGCGACGGCCGTGACGATGACGCCATCGGGGCGGGCCCGTCCCGATCCCGGCGACCGGCCGGACGGTGCGGCGTTCATCGACAAGCCCTTCTCGGCCGAGATCGTGTACGCCCACCTCGAGGAAAGCCTGCCGGACGGGCCGAAGCGCGAACCGTGACGCAAGCGAAGTGAGACGGAGCAATGCCGGTGATCGACCTGAACGCCGCCACCGCCGAGGAGCTGGACACCGTGCCGGCGCTGAAAGGCCATGGGTTCGAGATCGTGCGCTATCGCGAGGAGCGCGGCCGCTTCACCAGCTTGCGGCAGCTCGACGAGGTGCCGGGTCTGAGCGGCAAGACCGAGGGTGTCGAGGACCACGTGACGGTGGCCGGCCGGAGCGATCCGCCGATGTCGTGACGGGCGGAGCGGGCGTCCGTGCCCGCCCGCTCCGGAAGCATCCGTCCTGGAGCCCTTGCGGCGGCGGGACTCAGCCCCGTGCCGCGCGTGAGGACGGGCCGCTGACGGCGTGCCGAGACCTCGCCGGCCCCGATTCCGGTCCTCCGCTCCGACCGCATGACCGGCCGGGCGAGGCGTCGTTGATCCAGCGCAACGTGCCCGCGGGCCGAGCTGCCAGAATCCGTGCATCGGACACCAGCGGGGCGGCCATGATCGAGGACCTCCGGACCATCCTGATCGCCCTGACCGAGCGTCTGGGCGACGAGACCGCGTCGAGCGCGCTCGCGTACGGCCTGTCCCTGGCAGCGCGCGCGCCGGCCCGGGTGACCGTCCAGGCGGTCTCGGTCCGGCTGGTCGTGCCGCATGCCTGGATCAGCCGCTTCGTCGGCATGGTCGTTGCCGCCGAGAACCGGCGGCTGCGGGACCTGGCTCAGGCCGTGGCCGAGCGGGCCCGGGGCGACGCGGCCGCCGCCGGAATCCTGTGCACGGCGCAGGCCGAGCACCTCTCCGACGACCGCCTGCGAGCAAGCTTCTCGGCCCAGGCGCGGCTGCACGACCTCGCGGTGATCGACGCCGAGCCGCGGATGCTGACGGGTGACCGCGGCCTGATCGAGACCCTGCTGTTCGAGAGTGGCCGGCCGCTCATCGTCGTCCCGCCGGGCTGCGAGACCTTCGCGGCCCGTCGCATCCTCGTCGCCTGGGACGGCAGCGCCCAGGCGGCGCGCGCCCTGCACGACGCCCTGCCGTTCCTCCGCCAGGCCGAGCGGGTGGAGGTCGTCGTGGTGACCGGCGAGAAGGACCTCACGCATGCGGTCCCGGGCGTCGAGGTGGCGCCGGGCCTCGCGCATCGCGGCGTCGCCGTGACCGTCACCGACCTGCCGGCCAGGGACGGGGACGTCGCCGGTGCCCTGCGCCGCCACGCGACGGAAGCGGGGGCCGACATGATCGTGATGGGCGCCTTCGTCCATTCGCTCCTGCGCGAGGCGGTGCTCGGCGGGGTGACGCAGGAGATGCTGCGCGCCTGCCCGGTCCCGCTCCTGATGGCGCATTGAGACGGGGCCGCCCGCGGGCTCCGCAATCCGACCCTGCGGCCTGCGGGGGCGCTGTCCCGCCCGATCAAGCGGTGGGGCGCGTCCCCTGTGAGACTGACGGAAGGCGGGAGGACGGGCGACGGGGGAGCGCAGCTGCGGCCCGTCGCGGATCCGGACGGCCGTGACCGGGATGCGCGAGGGGCTCGGCAATGCTCGCCGGACGGCGCTCCGCGCGTGAGGAGATCGCCATGGAGACGCTGACGACGAAACCCGCGCCGCAATCCGCGACGCCGCCCGCCGCGATCGGCAACGAGCCCTTCATGTCGGCGGACGACCTCGCCGCCTACTCGGCGCGCATGCGCGCTGCCCGGGCCCTGAAGGAGAACGAGGGGCTCGACCGGGCCGGCAAGGCGCGGGAGGAGCTGGTCAAGCAGCTCGCCGAGCCCATCGCGATCACGCCCGAAAAAGTGAACGAGATCACGCAGCGCCTGCTGCACAAGCTCCGCATCGCCGCCGAACAGGGCCAGAAGGAACTGCTGGTGATGCGCTTCCCGAACCTGATGTGCAGCGACAAGGGCCGGGCGATCAACAACGGGGAGGCGGGGTGGGCCGAGACCCTGACCGGCCGCCCGCGCCAGGCCTACGAGTTCTGGCGCGACCGCCTGCATCCCGCCGGCTACGGCCTCAAGGCGATGGTGGTCGACTGGCCGGACGGCATGCCGGGCGATATCGGCTTCTTCCTCACCTGGAAGGGCGCGCAGGCCTGAGCGCGACCGGCGCAGGGCATCGGCGACGTCTCGATCGGGCCATGCGGGGAGATCGGGGCGAGCGTCGGGCTGCGGTGGCGCCCCGGTCGGAATCGCCGGTCGCGCCGTGTGGCCGGCTTGCGCTGGATCAAGGTGCTGCCTCCCGGCCGGGCGGATCCTCGATCGGTCTCATTCAGCGGGAGAACGGCCGTGATCAAGGATCTGACGATCGTCGTCGACGGGGTGGGCCGGCGCGCCGCGCCCTACGGGGTCAGGCTCGCGGCGATGCTCGACGCGACCGTCTCCGCCGTGAGCGTCCTGCCGCTCGTGCCCTTCCAGACCTTTGCGCAGTCCGAGATCCGCTACGATCTGGTCGTGGCCGCCGAGCAGGATGCGCGCGCGCAGGCCGCCGCTGCGGTCGAGGCCGTGGCCAGCGCCGCCCGGGAGGCGGGCCTGTCCTGCGAGACGAGCGCGATCTGCACCTCGGCCCCGCACGCGCCGCAGCGCCTCGCCGGGCTCGTGCACCTGAGCGACCTCGCGGTGATCGAGCAGGCCGACGGAGCAGCGCCGAAGCCCACCGACGCCTATCTGGACACCCTGCTGTTCCAGGGCGCCCGCCCGGTGCTGATGGTGCCCTACATCCAGGAGGCGCCGCCCCGGCTCGCGGCGGCGGTGGTGGCCTGGGACGGCAGCGCGCCCGCGGCGCGAGCCCTGGGCGACGCGCTGCCGCTCCTGCGCCGCATGGCGCGCGTCGAACTCGTCAGCGTGACCGGCGAGCCGGTGCCCGAGGCGACGCGCTGGCGCGCGATCCGCCATCTCGCCCGGCACGGGATCGAGGCCGCGTTCCACATCGTTCCGGGCCGCGGGCCGGTGGGCGAGGCGCTTCTCTCGCACGTCGCCGACCGCGGCGCCGACCTCCTGGTGATGGGCGCCTTCGGCCATTCGCGCCTGCGCGAGGCGATCCTCGGCGGGACCAGCCGGACGATCCTCGCCTCGATGACGGTCCCGGTGCTGATGTCGCGCTGACGGGACACCGTCGATTCGCCTCAGCGCGGGAGCACGCGGCCTCCGTGCTCCCGTGCATCGGCCTCCGTGAGGCGGTCCGGATCGACGACGAGCCGGTACAGCCGGACTGCTCCGGCCGGGCTGCGGCCCGCCGGCGGCTCAGAGCATGACCGGGTCGGCGCCCCAGCAGGCGACGAAGGTGTGGTCGCGCACGGCGACGGCGCCCGGGATGCCCTCCGCCGCGGTCACCAACGCCCGGGCCTCGGCCTCGTTCGTCACCGGGCCCCAGAGATGCACGACGCCGTCGAGCACCGTGACGTTGCCCTCGGCCTTGTCGGTCCAGGGCTGGCGGGCGAGCTCGGCCAGCAGCATGTCGCGGATGCGCCGGTCGGTGAGGGCCCGGTCCGTGGTCGGGGCGGGGCAGGCCGGGACCAGGGTCGCCAGCGCCCGCACGAGGTCGCCGCGGGTCACGATCCCGACGAGTCGTTCGCTCCCGTCGGGCCTCGCCTCGACGATCGGCACACGGCGGATGTGCCGGCGCTCCATCAGCTCGACGATCTCGGGCAGGGGCACGTCCGGGCCGGCGGTGACGACGGAGCGCGCCATCACGTCCCGCGCCAGCTGGCCGTGGGCGGACCGGTAGGCGTTCGCCAGCGCCTCGATCGACGCGAAGGCGTCGAGCCAGCGGTTGCGCCGCCGCTCGGTGCCGAGCTCCTCGCGGTGGAGCAGGTCGGCCTCGCTCACGATCCCGACGAGGGCGCCGGTCCCGTCCGTGACCGGCACGGCGCCGAACCGCTTCTCGACCAGCAGCCGGGCGATCGCGCCCAGCGGTGTCTCGGGCGTCACCGTGACGACGTCGCGGTGCATGATGTCGCGTGCCAGCATGGCAGCCCTCCCTTCGGCCATGCGGGGATCCTGCGCCCGAAGGTGGGGCCCGACATTGATCCTGCTCAAGGACCGGCAGCCCTTGCCGCGCTTGATTCGGCGCAAGGGCCCGGCGGCCGTCTTCGGCGCGTGCCTGGAAAGACGGAGGGAGGGAGGCGCGGACGGCCATGGAGGGGGCACCTGCGGAGAGAGCGGCGGTCGGGACCGCCCCGGCCGGCCGGACGCCGGCCCTGCGCGGCGGGTTCGTGGTGCTGCCGCTCCTGGGGCTGGGCGCCGGTCTCGTGGCCCAGGCGCTCGGGCAGGTCGGCGTCGCGACCCTGGCCTGGAATCTCGCCACCCTGGCGGTCCTCGCCATCCTGCTGGTCCAGGTGGCGACGAGCCTGGCGCGGGGCGATGTCGGCCTCGATCTCGTCGCCCTGCTGTCGATGGGGGGGGCGCTCGCCCTGTCGCAGCCGCTGGCCGGCGCCGTCATCGCCCTCATGTATGCCGGCGGGCAGGCGCTGGAGGCCATTGCCGCCGGGCGGGCGAGCCGGGCGATGACCGCCCTGATCGCGCGCCAGCCGCGCACCGCCCTTCGCGAAGAGCAGACCGGCGACGACGCAACCGGCGCCGAGGGGCCTCGGGTGCGCGAGGTTCCCCTGGCGGATCTCGCCCCGGGCGACCGGATCCTGGTGCGCGCCGGCGACGTCCTGCCGGTCGACGGGCGCGTCGCAGCGGGCCGCGCCGTCCTCGACCTGTCGAGCCTCACCGGCGAGTCGCTGCCTGCCGCCTTCCCGGTGAACGCCGCCGTGCTCAGCGGCAGCCTCAATGTCGGCCAGGCCTTCACGCTCCTGGCCGACCGGCGGGCGGAGGAGAGCACCTATGCGGGCATCGTGCGCCTCGTCGCGGCGGCGCGGGCCGCCAAGGCGCCGATGGCGCGGCTCGCCGACCGCTACGGGCTCGTCTTCCTCCTCGTCACGCTTCTCCTCGCCGGCGGGGCCTGGGCGGCCACGGGCGATGCCCTGCGGGCGCTCGCCGTGCTGGTGGTGGCGACACCCTGCCCGCTGATCCTGGCGGTGCCGGTCGCCCTGGTCTCCGGCCTGTCGCGGGCGGCGCGGCGCGGCGTCCTGGTCAAGGGCGGGGGTGCCCTGGAGGCCCTGGCCGAGGCGGAGATCCTGGTGGTCGACAAGACCGGCACCCTGACCCAGGGCCGGGCGCGCCTGAGGGCGGTCGCGGCGCTGACGCCTTTCGGGGAGGCCGAGGCCCTGCGGCTGGCGGCCTCCCTCGATCAGGCCTCCGCCCACCCGATCGCCCGGGCCCTGGTCGAGGAGGCGAGGTCCCGGAGCTTGAGCCTCGCCTCGCCGTCCGAGGTGACCGAGGTGCCCGGCGACGGCGTGATCGGGCTGGTGGAGGGACGGCGCGTGAGCGCGGGCGGGCCGCGCCTGATGCGCGCGCAAGGGATCGCCTTTCCGTCCGCGGGCCCGGATGCCGACGGGGAGCTGGCGTCTGCCACGGTCCTGGTGGCGATCGACGGCCGGCCGGCGGCGATCCTGTCCTTCGCCGATCCGCTGCGCCGCGACGGCGCCGCCATCCTGGCCGCCTTGCGGGCGTGCGGCCTCGCGCGGATCGTGCTCGCGACGGGGGACCGGCGCAACGTCGCGGAGGCGCTCGCCGGGGGGCTCCCCATCGACGCGATCGCGGCCGACCTCGACCCGGCGGACAAGACGAAGGTCGTCGTGGCGGAGCGGCTGCGCGGGCCGGTGATGATGGTCGGCGACGGGATCAACGACGCGCCGGCGCTCGCGGCGGCGGATCTCGGCGTCGCCCTCGGCGCCCGGGGCGCCGCCGCGGCGGCGGAAGCGGCCGACGTGGTCCTGCTCGTCGACAGCCTGGCGCCGTTGCCGGAGGCCATCCGCATCGCCAGGACCGCCCGTGCCATCGCGCTCCAGAGCGTGTTCGTCGGCCTCGGGCTCTCGCTCGCCGGGATGGTTGCGGCGGCTCTCGGAGCGCTCACGCCGGTGCAGGGCGCGCTGCTGCAGGAAGCCATCGACGTCGCGGTCATCCTCAACGCGATGCGGGCCCTCCGGGGGCCGCGCACCGATCGCGAATCGGGCGCGCGAGCATGAACGGCTTGCCCCTGCCATGTCTCGGAGCCTGTTCGACGGGCATCCACGGAATCGATACTCTCGATGGCATTCCGAGGCCGTAAAGCGCAGCCCTGAGCAGCGAGGAGGATGTCGAGACCGTCTCGCAAGCCGAGCCGGCTCTCATTCGACGAAGGTCCAGCCGGATTTCAGGGCGCGCAGATCATCGACGTCGAACGGCTCGAGGTCGTCCGCCGTGACCGGTGGGATCGGGATCTCGTCCTCGGGATGCGACCGCTTCGGTGCGACGGCGGGCCTGAGCGTCGTCCGGATGGCCTTTCGCCTGCGCGCCGTCCGGACCGAGGCCGTGCGGGTCGGTTGCTTCCGGATCATGATGGGCCTCCCTGCTCAATGCGCGAGGAACAGCGGGACCGGCGCGTCCATCAGGAGCGAGCGGGTCACCCCGCCGAAGACGAGCTCCCGGGTGCGCGAATGCCGATAGGCCCCCATCGCGATCAGGTCGGCCCGCACCCGGACGGCGTGCTTCCGCAACGTGTCGGCGATGCTGCCGGCCTGCGGCAGGTCGCTGACCGTGACGGCGACGCCGTGCCGCGCGAGATGGCGGGCGAATTCGGCCCCCGGCACCGTCGTGAGCAGGTCGTCCGCGTCACCGACCGAGACGATCTCGACCGTCTCTGCGGCGCGCAGGAGCGGCATGGCCTCGTTGGCGGCGCGAACCGCCTGGAGGCCGCCGTCCCAGGCCACGAGGATCCGCCGTCCGGCGAAGGCCGGGTGCGTGCGCGGCACGGCGAGGACCGGCCGGCCGCTCGCCATCAGCGCCGCTTCGACCGTCTCGCGCGACAGGACCTCGCTGCGGGGATCGAGGTCGAGGACCGTCAGGTCGTGCAGGCGCGCCTCGGCCGCCAGCCGGTGGACCACCTCGGGATAGGGCAGGCACGGCGTCTCCCAGGTGCAGACGAGGCCGGCCTGCGCCGCCGCGCCGGCCGCATTCTCGGCGAAGGCGCGGGCCAGGGCGTCGAGGCGGCGATCGACGATCCCGATGCCCGGATCGCCGGTGCCCTGGAGCCAGGCATCGGTTCCGACGAGGCACCACGAGGACGACAGGATCGTCACGTGAGCGCCGGCCGCCTCCGCCAGCGAGAGCCCGTACCCGACGGCTGGGGAGAGCCGATCGCGCTCGTCCTCCACGATGGTCCCGATGAAGAGATCGCGGAAGGTCGCGAGCGGGGAGGGGGCCTGCATCGACATCGATCGTCTCCAGATGGATCGTCTCCGGGCTGGGCGCGACACCATGGTTCGCCCCGAGCGGACGCGCCGGCCTTGATCCAGCGCAAGCCCTCCTGGGCCGCTCGGCACGCGGATCTCCGGCGGCCCGGCCGAGTGAGTGTCTGACTGCCGGGCTTTGCTGCGCGGCCCCGGGCCGACATGGCGGGTGTCAACTGAGAGTCAGTCAAACAGGCTCTGATATTCTCCGTCGCTCCATGGGCGCTTCCGAAAACGGCCTGCCCGGATAGGCTTGGCCCTGCCGATCGATCGGCAGGCGGCCGGGTTCCATCCTGATGCCCTGGCGGCGATACGCGGCACGTTCTGGCGCGAGCGGCCGTTGGCGGCATCGCGCCGCCAATGAGCCCGAACGAAACCTCCATTCGTCTGACCCGCGCCCTGGGCTCATGCCCTCGGCGAAGCCGTACGGATGGCAAAAGTCGAGGTCAGGCCATTTTGATGGCTATGCCTGCACCGGATGGCGTCTCGAACCGCACGACGTCGTTTCTTTCAGAGAAAAACTCGTCGATTGCCTTGCGCGCTCCTGGAAAGAACAGCGTTCCGTTATCGTCCAACAACATCACTCCACGCGGAGACAACCGAGGCCAAAAGAACTTGAGGGTATCAATGGTTGGCTGATACAAATCCACGTCGACATGAACGTAGCGAAAGGTTTTTTCTGCTACGCCAGGAAAGCAATCTGGGATCCATCCTCGATGATATTGGACGAAGTCAAACCGCGCAAGATTGCGGCGCACCTGGTCCTCCGGGCATGCAAGGGTGTTACCTGCCACGATCTTCTTGGATTTAAATTCAGTAGCATCATGTTCATTTGGAGATGAAAGACCCTCAAAGGAATCAAAGATATGAAAATCGCAAGAAATACCTTCTGCAATCATTGCGGAGCAGGTGATGTAGGCTGAAAGGCCTCTGTAGCAGCCGACTTCCGCGACATATCCTGGGACATTGCGAACCTGACGGATCGCCTGAGGGATCAGGTAGTGACGCTGGCGACGCATCGCCCGGTCGTTCATCTCCGTCGCCGTTTGCGCCTCGTCATAGAGACTGTGGAAGGCCGCGTCCGTGTCATAGCCCACCTGCGGGCGCTGCGGATCGTAGGACGGCCAGGGTTGGAACGTCGGAGATGGAAACGGGAGAGATGTCTTGTTACTCAAGGGAAGCGCTCGTGCCATCGGGATCCGAATCGAGAATCCTATACGGAATGTGCGTCCAGGGCGACGGGACGCGAGCGCGTTGCCTCGCTTCGGCTTGACCACGAGACACGCTCTTTCCGAGGGGAGATGCCTGAGGTCACGTCCACCGCGCCTCGTCGGCCGCTTCCCGGCCCCTGAGAGCCGCACCCCGGACAACACGGCGCCGATGCCGGTGACGGCCTCCTCATCAGCGTGCGCGATCCCCTCCTGACATTCCGGCCTCCCCCGCGCGGCCTCGGAATGGGGTCGTGGATGTCGGCAACGGTGAAGCCGATCGCGCAGCGCCCGAGGCTTGCAGGAGCCTGACCGCATCGACGGAGCGCCCGCGCACCCGCGACACCGCGAGTGGGTGGAAGGCCAGGATGGAGTAGTGCTAACAAATGATAACAACGGGCGGACCCCGCGAAGCGACAATGCGCGATGGACCGACATGGGAGCCCTGCTCCCCGACTGCGCGATGACCGACCCGATGACCTCAACGCCCGTGACTGCAGGAGGCACCGACCTTTTCGGCACCGACGAGCTCCATCACACGCTGGACGAGGTCGGCGTGTGCATCTGGTCGCTGGATCTGTCGACGCACCGGATCACCGTGTCCTCGGCCTGCGCGCGCCTCTTCGGCGTCCCCTCCGGGCGGCTGACGTCCTTCTCCGCGACGCAGGGCCTGGTTCATCCCGACGATCGCGGCGCCCGGGCGGAGGCCATCGCGCGCGCGCTGCGGGAGGGCGGCGCCTACGAGATCGACTATCGCGTCGTGCGGCCGGACGGCGAGACGTGCTGGCTGCGCTCGCGCGGGCGCGTCCTGCTCGGCGCGGACGGCCGGCCCGGCCGGCACCACGGCATCGTCGTCAGCATCGACGGGCAGAAGCGGGTCGAGGAGGACCTGCGCGCCCGCGAGGCGCATCTGCGCTCGATCCTCGATACCGTGCCGGACGCGATGGTGGTCATCGACGAGGACGGCCTGATCCATTCCTTCAGCGCCGCCGCCGAGCGCCTGTTCGGCTACGCGGCCAGCGAGGCGATCGGTCAGAACGTCCGGATCCTGATGCCGGAGCCGATGCGGGCCGAGCATGACGACTACCTCGCCCGCTATCGCCGCACGGGGGAGCGCCGCATCATCGGCACCACCCGGGTGGTGACGGGGCGCCGGCGCGACGGCTCGACCTTCCCGATGGAACTCGCCATCGGGGAGATGCGCTCGGGCAGGCAGGTCTTCTTCACCGGCTTCATCAACGACCTCACCGAGTACCAGCGGATTCAGGCCCGGCTGCAGGAACTCCAGTCGGAACTCGTCCACGTCTCGCGCCTGAGCGCGATGGGCGAGATGGCCTCCACGCTGGCCCACGAGCTCAACCAGCCGCTCGGCGCCATCGCCAACTACACCAAGGGCTGCCGCCGCCTCCTGGCGCAACCCGACCCCGCCACCCTCGCCACGGCGGTGGACGTCCTCGACAAGGTCG
This sequence comes from Methylobacterium tarhaniae, assembly GCF_001043955.1. Lineage (GTDB taxonomy): Bacteria > Pseudomonadota > Alphaproteobacteria > Rhizobiales > Beijerinckiaceae > Methylobacterium > Methylobacterium tarhaniae. The sequence goes on from NZ_LABZ01000078.1 coordinate 46,656, forward strand.
CCGAGCAGTCGCTGCGGGCCGGCCAGATCATCCGCCGGCTGCGGGATTTCGTGGCGCGGGGCGAGACCGAGCGACGCCTCGAGCCGGTCGTGCGGCTGATCGAGGATGCCTGCGCGCTCGCCATGGTCGGCGCCCGCGAGCAGGGCATCGCCCTGCACCTCGCGTTCGACCGCCGGGTCGGCTCGGTCCTCGCCGACCGGGTGCAGATCCAGCAGGTCCTGGTCAACCTGATCCGCAATGGCCGCGAGGCCATGGCGCAGAGCCCGCGCCGCGAACTCGGCATCGCCGCGCGGCTCCTCGCCCCCGACAGGGTCGAGATCGCCGTCTCGGATACGGGACCCGGCATCGCCGAGGACGTGGCCGGGCGCCTGTTCCAGCCCTTCGTCACCACCAAGCCGAGCGGCATGGGCGTCGGCCTCTCGATCTGCCGCACCATCAGCGAGGCGCATGGGGGGCGGCTGGAGGTCGAGCGCAACGAGGCCGGCGGCGCCACCTTCCGGCTGACCCTGCCGGCGACGCAGGACGAGGAGCCGGGCCAAGGAGCGGGCCAAGGAGTAGGTCATGGGGCCTGAGCTGGTGCACGTGGTGGACGACGACCCCGCCATGCGGGACTCGCTCGCCTTCCTGCTCGAGACCGCCGGCTTCGCCGTGCGACTCTACGAGAGCGGGACCGACCTGCTGGAGCGTCGAGCGATGGTGGTCTCGGGCTGCGTCCTGACCGACATCCGCATGCCCGGCATCGACGGCCTCGACCTCATCCGCCGCCTGCGCGAGGCCGGGGTGACCCTGCCCATCGTGGTGATGACCGGCCACGGCGACGTTCCGCTCGCCGTGGAGGCGATGAAACGAGGCGCTTGCGACTTCATCGAGAAGCCGTTCGACGACGAAGTGCTCCTGCGGGCCCTGCGCAGCGCCCTGTCGCAGGGCCGCACGGCCCTGGCGGCCGACCCTGGCGTGCAGGATTTCCGGCGGCGGGTCGAGACGCTCAGCGAGCGCGAGCGTCAGGTCCTGGACCGCCTGGTTGCCGGCGCGACCAGCAAGGAGATCGGCCGCGACCTCGACATCAGCCCGCGCACCGTGGAGATCTACCGGGCCAAGCTGATGGCCAAGACCCAGGCGGCCACCCTCCAGGACCTGGTGCGCCGGGCGGTCCTGGCCGGCCTGGCCTGACCCGCTTGAGGCAGGTCAAGGCGGGCGGCGGGCGGGCCGCCGAGGATCCTCGCCTCCGCGCCTCAAACCACACGGCCTGTCCCATGGTGAGCGCCTCCCCCATCTACGTCGTCGACGACGATCCGGCGGTCCTGCACTCGACCCGCTTCCTGTTCGAGAGCGAGGGGCACCGCGTCGAGACCTTCGCCAGCGGGCCCGAACTCCTCTCGGCCTTCCCCGGGCCCTGTCCCCTCTGCGTGCTGCTCGACCATGTCATGCCGGGGATGGACGGGCTCGAGGTCTGCCGGCGCCTGCGGGACGTCGACGCCCGCATTCCCGTCATCCTGATCACCGGCCATCCGAATCCGCGCATCCGCATCCGGGCGCGAGAGGCCGGCGTGCCGGTCATCGACAAGCCGCTCGCGTTCGAGGCCCTCGCCGGCCTCCTCGCGGCCGGCCGCCTTGCACCGGAGGCCGCGGATGGGCGGTGACGCCGAGCAATCGTGACGGCTTTCCCCTCGGACGCCCCCTGGCGGCCACGGCCCGCCTGTCCCGTTCCGGCCGGAGGCGGAGCCTGACGCGGAGCGCCCGGTGTGTGGATCCGGCGCAAGCGGCTCGGAGCGTCGCGCCGGCAAGGCCAGCGCGGGAAGGCAGATTTTCCGCTTCGGACTATGCAGACTATCTCCGGACAGGGCAGGCCGAGTTGAAGGATTTGACCCAGATCAACGCAGAGACAGGGTCAGACATGAATCCTCTCGGTGTCACGTCGGGACAGGGCATGCCACACCACCTCATCCGCAAGCTCGATCGGAGCGCCGGCCTCTCTGCGAACGACAAGGACGCGCTGACGCGGCTCGTTCGCGAGACCGCATGGTTCAACACCGATCAGGACTTGATCGACGAGGGGGACACGCTCCGGCAGGTCAGCGTGATCCTGAACGGATGGGCTTGCTGCTACAAGCAGCTCGCGGATGGGCGCCGGCAGATCATCGCCTACTTGCTTCCTGGCGACGTGTGCAGCACGCCCCTCGTCTTTCCGAACCTCGTCGATTACTCGGTGCGGGCCTTGACGCCCGTCCGCACCGCCCGGATCGACGGGCAGGACATGCTGTCGACCATGGAACGCTCCGCTGGCATCGCACGCGCATTCTGGCTCGACACGCTCGCCACCGCGGCCATCCAGCGGGAATGGACCGCGAATGTCGGCTTGCGCACGGCACGGGAGCGCATCGCCCACCTGTTCTGTGAGATCGTCACCCGCCTGCATGCGGTCGGACTCGCCGACCAGGACAGCTGCACCCTGCCGCTGACGCAGGAGGATCTCGGTGAAGCAGTCGGCCTTTCGGCCGTCCATGTGAACCGGACCTTGCAGGACTTGCGTGCATCGGGCCTGATCACGTTGAAGCGCCAGCAGCTCACCATCCCCGATTTCGCCGCCCTGCGCAGCGTCGCCCATTTCGACGACAGCTACTTGTGCCGCCGCGCGGGGCCGGTCTTCGACGCCAACCGGGTGCCGGCCTCGCAACGCCTGGACGTCGAGAGGGTCGGTCCTCGGATGCTGGCTTGATCGGTCTCGGTCGACGTCATCTCTCGCCCCGTGGATGGCGGCAGCCGATCCCGATGCATGTCGTCCAAGTGCGATGACGTCCGGGCGCGACCGCTCTGCCTGCCGCGTCCGGCCGGCCCGCGCCGGCCTACGTAGTTGCCCTTAAGCGCCTCCGCTTAAGCGGCTGCCCGGAATTTCAGCAGGAGCGCGATCGGGACACTCTCGCCCAACCGGATGAGGAGCGCACCGATGCCGCTAGAGAGGGTCCTGTCCCCCGACCCGCACCCGATCGTGAGGCCCCGCCCGCCCGTGGCGCCCAGCGACGGCCCCGGCCTCTTCGCCGGTTGCCCCGAGCTGATCGGCACGCCCGCCACTTACGGCCGCGAGGAGGAGATCTTCGGCGAGGGCGAGGAGGCCGAGCGGGTCTACCGGGTGATGCAGGGTGCGGTCCGCACCCACAAGGTGCTGAGCGACGGCCGGCGCCAGATCACCGGCTTCCACCTGCCCGGCGACCTGTTCGGCTTCGAGCCGGGCGAGACGCACCGGCACACCGCCGAAGCCTTGTCCGGGACCCGGCTCCTGATCTTCAAGCGGCGGCAGGTCGAGCGGATGGCCACCCGTCGCGCGGAGGTCGCCTGCCAACTCTGGGGCCTCGCGACCCGCTCCTTGCGGCACGCCCAGGACCACATGCTGCTGCTCGGACGGCGCTCGGCGCTCGAACGTGTCGCCGCCTTCCTGCTCGATGTGGATCAGCGGCTGGGCGGCACCGGCACCTTCGACCTTCCCATGACCCGGCGCGACATCGCCGACTACCTCGGGCTGACCATCGAGACCGTCTCGCGCACCATCACCCAGCTGGAAGGCGAGGGGGCGCTCCTGCGCACCGGCGGACGGCAGGTGAGCCTGCGCCGCGGGCGGATGCACCGGCTCGTCGAGGTTTGAGCCATCCACCCGGTACGCCGACGGACCAGAGGGGAGGGCGTCCTGACAACGTTCGACGAACGCGGCGTGTCCGGTTGTGAAACCTTCCACGCGTCGACGAGGGCCAGGCCACGAAAAGCCCGCTAAGCCATTGATCGAGCGGGCATTTCAGTGGCGACCCCGGTAGGGCTCGAACCTACGACCTGCCGCTTAGAAGGCGGCTGCTCTATCCAGCTGAGCTACGGAGTCTGACGCCAGTGCCGCCCAAAAGCCACGGGTTCGGCCCGCGGTCAAGCGTTTCCGCCACCACACACTTTCCCCCTTGGAGAGGGTGCGAAAGAGCCAAGCCCATGGGCGTCAAACCGGCTTTCGCCATGGATCCCCGTCTTGAGGGGAGATGGAAACCCTGGTCGTCCGAATACCGTCCGAGTTGCGGACCGGACGATGGCGCGAAACTCGGACGCCCTCCAGCACAGGTGATCCTCCCCTGCCGGCGCATCGTGTCCGCGCTCTCCTTCGTGCTCGCCGTTGCCATGATCCTCGTCGGGCGCTTCGCAAAGGTCCGATGGAGCAGGGCCTTGAACGGTCTTGCAACCTATGATCAACGTACAATATAACAATACGTGATATAGTTTACTCAAGGTGTCTGTGCTGGATATTGGGAGGTCAATGTGCCGCCCGGTCCCCCTTCTGGATGCACTGGATGGCATGAGTTATAGAGGCGTGCTCCTGGACACCGAATGAAAGATGATCCGCCTCGACCGAACTGCCAAGAAACTTCTGTCAGAGCAGGAGAACCCGGCACGGAGCGGAATTACCTCCACGTATTCTCGTGCTGCTGCCTCCCGACGGGGCACAGCCGTCATGACGCGGTGCATCCTTCCGTGCGGCATGGCAGGTGAGAGCTGATTGCGGAGACCCCAATCATTCCTGGATCAGGATGTCTGAGCTTTGGCTCCTCCGTTTGTCGGACAAGCTGATAGAGGTACGGAGGCGCTGACGTCGATATACCCCCTGATGCCGGAATTCGACCGCGCAATGCGGGGACATGCCGCGCAGCCGCAGGCGCGCTCACGGATGTCGGCATCGCCCGGGCCCGTTTGCGCTGGATCAAGGTCGACCATCGCTCGCCGCGCCACCATGGCCGCCGTGTTCAAACACGGGAGACCACGATGATGCCGGTCGTGAATTCGACGGATCTGCTCCATTTGCGCAGGGCGCCGATGCCGAGGGGCGGCGTCCGGCCGCCGGCGGCGCGGCGCAGCGCTGGCACGGTGGAGGACGGCTACCGGTACCGGGCGATCGGAAGCGCCCTGGCCCTCCTCGTCGCCGTCGCCGCCTCTCTCCTGGTGACCGCGCTGCTTCGGGTCGCCCTCTGACGCGCCGCGCGGGACAGCGCGACGAGGCGCCCGGTGCCGCCAAAGGACCTGGCGCCGTTCCGCGAAAAGGGCCGAGCCTTGAGCCGCCCGCGACCTTGCGCTGGATCAAGGTCGCGGCCCCTCGCAGCGCCGATGATCCCGCCTCCGGCGGACGGAGATGGAACCATGCTGCGCGAGTACCTCGTGACCTTCCACAAGGTCGTCTCGGACGATATCGGCCATGACCGCCGCGTCCTCCAGCAACAGGCCGTGGTCTCTGCGCCGTGCCCGGTCACGGCCCTCGCCATGGCCAAGATCCACTTCTGCGAGACCGCCGGCATCGTCGATTGGCGCCTGCGGGCGGACAGTTGCGAGGTCGTGGCCCTGACCGAGCGGGCGGCATGAGGAAGCCGCGATGAGTCAAGAGATGACCTGGAATCAAGAGATGACCCGGCCCGTCACGTGGCAGAAATGGCGTTGGGCCGTGACGACCTACAGGATCGAAGCGCTCGAGAGGATGTATCATACCAGCGGTCGAAAGAAAACGACCGTTGGTTCCGTTCTCGAGTTTTCGTCAAGCCCAAGGTCTCGGACTTCTGTGCCTGGTGTCGAATATTCGGGATGATCCGACGGACTCGTCGATCTCGGGCTTGCCCGAGATCGAATTTGATGCGTCAGCATCTTAGGCTGTTGGTACTACGTCGCGTTCTCGGAGATTCCCCGGGCGGATGACAGACCTGCGCCCTGGCTGGGGCGCTGCGCCGGCGCTCCGTGGCACGCATGCCTTCCTCGATGGGGGCGCCGCCGACGGGCGCCGTGCCGGCCGAAGCCGCGAGAATGGTCTCCGGACCCGGGGCGATGAAGCCGACGCCGATATCGGCGTGCAGGCGCCGGCCGAGGCGCAGGGCGGCGTCGAGCCGGCGGGCCGGGTCGAGACCGGGCGCGGTCGGGACGAGGAGGCAGAGCAGGAACTCGAAAGATCCTCCGGCTCTCAGCGTTCGAGGGACTTGAGATACGCGATGAGGGCCTGGGCCTGATCCGGGTCGAACCGGAACTCGGGCATGCTCGGATGGCCGGTGCGGATGCCCTCGGCCAGGGACTCGGCCAGGTCCTCGACGGGGTAGCGGGTGTGGAGCGTGCGGAACGGCGGCGCGGCGGCCAGGGGGCTGGCGTCCGATCGCCCGACGGCATGGCAGCGGGCGCAATGCGCGCGCGCCAGCGCCCGGCCCTGCTCGACCTGCCGGTCCCAGGCCCGGGCGGGAACGGAGAGGCACAGGAGTGCGACGGCACTCGCCGCGAGGAGGAAGCGGGCGCGCATCAATGGCTCATCAGGCAGCAGAGGCGAGCCGTGCGCAGGATGTCGCGAGTGACCCCGCCGAACACCCATTCCCGCAGGCGTGAGTGGCCGTAGGCCCCCATCACCAGCAGGTCCGCGCCTTCGCGCTCGCAGACGCGCAGCAACTCGTCCGCCACGGACAAGACCGGGTTCGGCAGTAGATGGGCGGTCGCAGTTAGGCCGTGCCCGGACAGGTACTGGGCCGTCGCCTCCGCACCCCCACGATGGGCGTCGGACCCCACGGCCACGACGCAGACCCGCTCGGCGCCGGCCAGGAGCGGCAGGGCGTCGTGGACGGCGCGGCGGGCCTCGCTCGTGTCCTTCCAGGCGACGACCACCCGCTTGGGCACGAGCCGCTCCAGGCCCGGCGGCGCCACGAGGACGGGACGGCCGGCCTCCATCAGCAGGGCGCCGGGTGAGACGCCCATCGGGCCCGGATCACCATCGGCAGGCCCGTGCCGCCCGACGATCACGAGATCGGCGCCGCGGGCCTGCTCGGCCGTCATGGCCAGGGGCAAGGCCAGCTTGCCGTGCCAGGCGCGCTTCGCCACGGATCCGGCCTCGCGCTCGAACAGCGCCTCGGCGGCGGCCAGCCGCTCGCGGGCCCGGTGCTCCTCGGCGTCGGAGAGGCGCTCGGCCGCGATCCCGTCGCCCGCCGGTACGATGACCGGAACCGGGCAGGCGGCGACGCCGACGAGCCGTGCCGCGTGGGCTGCGGCGAGCCCGGCCGCGAGCTGGACGCGGTCGGCGCAGGCAGGCCCGAGATCGACGGACACCAGGATGGATGTAAGCGTCATGACCGTCTCCCCTGCCGGGGCCGGCCGCCCCGTCGGGATCAGTCTCCCGCGCTGCCTCGCCCGGCGCCTTGAGGTGCATCAAGGCAGGCATGGGAGGCCGACATGCGGGGGAGCTGCACGGCAGCGGGCATGGCGGAACGCGGCGCCACGCTCCCGGCGCTTCGCAGACCATCGTGGGACACCGCGAGTCTGCTTAGCTGTCTGGCTGTGAAACCACCTTGGCGTTGACGACAACCTTGAGCGCCCGGTCGAGAGCGGCGGGATCGGCCTTCTTGTGTGTGGTGCGAGCCAGAGCACGGCGGGGGTTGTGCGGGCATCGGGGTGGATCGCATGCATCACCGCGTCGTCCGGGAGGAATCGGGTGAAGGTGGGCGCCGTCGATGAAAGGGGCGATCTCGGTCGGCATGGGGGTCCTGTGACGATGCGGGGCTTCAGCCCGCCTTGAACTGGCGTGCCAGGGCCTCGGTCCCGCGGGCGAGCACGCCGACATCGATGGCCACCGCCGTGAAGGTGGTGCCGAGTTCGATGCAGGTCTTCGCGAAGGCGGTGTCGGGGGTCAGGATGCCGGCCGGCTTCCCCGCTGCGCGGATGCGGCACACGGCCTCCTTCACCGCCGCGACCACTTCGGGATGGCCGGGCTCGCCGACATGGCCGAGGCTCGCCGCCAGGTCCGCCGGTCCGACGAAGACGCCATCCACCCCCTCGACCGCGCAGATCGCCTCGAGCCGGTCGAGCGCGGCTTGGGTCTCGACCTGCACCAGCAGGCAGAGTTCCCCGGCGGCCCGCTTCGCGTAGCCCGGGACCCGCCCGAACCGCGTCGCGCGGGTCAGGCCGGACACCCCGCGCACGCCCTCGGGCGGGTAGCGCGTCGCCGCGACCGCGGCTTGCGCCTCGTGCTCGTCCTGGACATAGGGGATCAGCAGGGTCTGCGCCCCGAGATCGAGGAAACGCTTGATCAGCACCGCATCGTTGGCGGCCGGGCGCACCACCGCCGAGACGTCGTAGGGCGCCACCGCCTGGAGTTGCGGCAGCACGGTCAGCGGATCGCCCGGCGAATGCTCGGTGTCGAACAGGAGCCAGTCGTAGCCCGAGCCGGCCACGGCCTCCGCCGCGTAGGAGCCCGGCAGGCTGCACCACAGGCCGATTTGCTGGCGGCCCTCGCGCAAGGCGCGCTTGAAGCGGTTCTCGATCATCGCGGCCTCAGACGAAGGAGACGCCGATGGCGCCGAGCGGGCCGTAATCGGCCTGGATCACGTCGCCCTTCTTGATGTCGACGGGCCGGGTGAACGAGCCGCCGAGCACGATCTGGCCCTTCTTGAGCCCCGCATCGACCGCCGCGAGCTTGTTGACGAGCCACGCGATGCCGGCGGCCGGGTGGCCCATGATGGCGGCCGAGACGCCGGATTCCTCGATGATGCCGTTCTGCGACAGGGTCGCGCCGATCCAGCGCACGTCGACGTCGAAGGGGCGGATCGTGCGTCCGCCGACCACGATGGCGCCGAAGGCGGCATTGTCGGCGATGGTGTCGACGATCGCCCGCGGCACCTCGGTCCGGTAGTCGATGATCTCAAGGGCCGGGACCACGAACTCGGTCGCCCGCATCACGTCGTAGATGCGGCAGCCCGGCCCCGACAGGTCCTCGCCCATGATGAAGGCGAGTTCCACTTCGAGCCGCGGCTTGATGAACAGGTCGGTCCGGATCTGTGCGCCGTCGTTGAACAGCGCGTCGTCGAGGATGCGGCCGTAATCCGGCTCGGTCATCTTCGAGGCCATCTGCATGGCGCGCGAGGTCAGGCCGATCTTGTGGCCGGCGAGCCGGGCGCCTGCGGCGATCCGGGCCTCGGCCCAGAGATCCTGCACGCGGTAGGCGTCGGCGATCTCCATGCCCGGAAAGGTCTTGGAGAGTTGCGGGCAGGGCACCCGCTCGCGCTCGGCCTTGAGGATGGCCTCGGCGGCCTTGCGGTGATCGTCGTCGCTCAGCACGGTATGTCGCTCCAATAATCCGATGACGTCACTTGATCGGGGGGCGCGGCAGAACGGCCTCGCCGGGCTCCATGACGTAGGTGTAGTCGAGGGAGTACCAGGGTGCCGACACGTCGGCTGCCTCCGGATGCGGCCCGTCACGGCGGACGAAGTCGCCGACGAGCGCCTTGGTCACGCCGAACTGCACGTCGGAGTCGATATGCGGGTCGTTCGCGTCGTAGACCTGCGAGATCAGCACCTTGAAGCCCGGCTTGAAGATCAGGGCGTGCAGGTGGGCCGGCCGCATCGGGTGGCGACCTTGAGCCGCCAGCAGCCGGCCGACAACCCCGTCGGTGGGGATCGGGTAGCCGATCATCATCACCGAGCGGAACCGGAACCGCCCGTCCTCGTCGGTGGTGAACTTGCCGCGCAGGTTCATCTCGGCCTGCTCGGGATCCTGGTTCTCGTAGCGGCCGACCGGCGAGGCGTGCCAGACGTCGACCTCGGCGCCTGCGACCGGCTTGCCCTCGCCGTCGATCACCCGGGCGTTGACGAAGAGCGGGTCGCCGGGCGTGTCGGAGCGCAGAATCGTGCCGCCATTCGCGACCCGCGGCGCGTTGAGGCGCCAGAACGGCCCGAGCAGCGATTGCGAGGTCTCGGTGTTGCCGTGGTCGCCGTTGTTGAGGAGGCAGACGAGGGAGGACACCCCGAGCGAGCCGGCCATCAGCACGAACTCGTTGTGCGTGTCGGAGGCGAGCGCGCCGATCTCGTTGAGGATCGCGGTGGCGTCGCGGAACTCGGCCTCGGTGAGACGCACGTCGCGCACGAAGCCGTGCAGGTGGGTGATGAGCGAGGTCATGATCTCGCGCAGGCGCGGATCGCGGGTCCGTCCCATGACTTCCAGAACGGCGGGCGTCACGTCCTGCTGGCGCTCGATGCGCATGGCTGGGCCTCCCTGAAACCGCGTCCAGCTCCCATATCATCGATTATTCGTCAAGAAGCGATTTTCACGAACGACGTCGATGCAGCTCGCGAAGCGTTACGAGCGGCATCACGGGGTCGATCGTTTGTCCGAGACGGAGGTGGGCGAGCGTCCTCGGGATGGGTCCGACCGTGGCATTCCAGCGTCAAATACTGGTTTGAACGATATTTTTTTCGTTTCTGCGGGCCGCGGCGGAGCCTGGATCAGGGAGTCACATCAGGGGGGCCGCACATCGCCCGGCGATTGCGCACGCGATCTGCACCATCGAGTTTGACAGGAAAAATCGTTTTTTGTATCGATCGTCGACGAAGGGCCGAATCGAAATTTCGCGGGAGAACGCTTTGACCGAGGCGAGGAGCCGACGCGCTGCGGGTGGTCGGGTCGAGGCGAAGCCCGGGCCCGGATCGGCCAAGCCCGTGCCAGCCAAGCCCATCTCAGCCATGCCGGGCCCCGCCCTGGTCGACGACGGCAAGAACACGATGGCGAGCCAGCTCGTCGACCGGCTGCGTGAGGCGATCGTGTCCGGCCAGCTCGAGGCGGGCAGCAAGATCAACCTGGAGCGCGCCCGCGGCAGCTTCGGGGTCTCGCTGAGCCCGTTGCGGGAGGCGCTTGCCCGGCTGATCTCCGACGGGCTCGTGGTGTTCGAGGACAATCGCGGCTACCGCGTCGCACCGGTCTCGCTGTCGAACCTGGAAGAGATCACCCGGCTGCGGGAGGAGTTCGAGGTCCTGGCCCTGCGCCAGGCGATCGCGATCGGCACCGTGGACTGGGAAGGCGACGTGATGCGCGCCCTCCACCGCATGAACCGGATCGAGCGTGATCCGAGCACACCCGACACGCTGGAGCGGTGGGAGGCGTATCACCGCGAGTTCCACCTCACGCTGATCGCCGGCTGCCGCATGCCGCTGCTGCTCAATTTCTGCGGCGTGCTCCTGAGCCTGAACGACCGCTACCGGCGGTCCTTCCTGCGCCGCACGCCCGGCGGCGACCGGAACGTCGCCCAGGAGCATGGCGAGATCGCGCAGGGCGCGGTCGCCCGCGACGCCGATTTCGCCTGTGACCGCCTGCGCGAGCACATCCACCGCACCGGCACCAACCTCCAGCGGCACCTCGCCGACAAGCTCGCGCCTTGAGCGCGAGCCCTCCCTCGATCCTTCGAGCGACCACCATGCACGCCTCTCACGACTGGCCGCTGGGTCTGGCCCACTTCACCTGCATCGGCGTGCCGCCCGTCGACCTCGTCCGGCTCGCAGGCAGGACCGGCTGCGCGTCGGTGGGCCTGCGGCTCTACCCGGCCTTTCCAGGTGCGCCGTTCTACGCGCTGCCGCCCGGCAGCGACGCCTTCCGCGAGATGCGCCGGGCGCTGGCCGACGAGGGGATGCGCGTCTACGACATCGAGTTCGTCACGCTCGGCGAGGATTTCGTGCCGGCCTCGCTCGCCGGCATCCTCGAGGCCGCCGCGGGGCTCGGCGCCCGGCGCCTGAGCGTCTGCGGCGACGACCCCGATCGCCCGCGCCTCGTCGCCCGCTTCGCCGAATTGTGCGACCTCGCGGCCGGGTTCGGCATGGGCGTCGACCTCGAATGCATGGCCTGGCGCCAGGTCGCCAGCCTGCCCGACGCCGTCAGGGTGGTGGAGGCCGCGGGCCGGCCGAATGGCGGCGTCCTCGTCGATGCGCTCCATCTCTCCCGGACCGGAGGATCGCCCGACGACGTGCGCGCCGTGCCGCCCGGCCTCGTCCGCCACGCGCAGCTCTGCGATGCTCCGGCGCAGGTGCCGGGATCGACGGCCGCGATCATCCAGGAAGCCCGGGCGGGGCGCTTATCCCCGGGAGACGGGGCGCTGCCCCTGGCGGCTTTGGTCGCGGCCCTGCCGCCGAGGGCCGTCCTCTCGATCGAGGTGCCGATCACCGGCACCGTCTCGCCCGAGGCCCACATCCAGGCCAATCTGGCGGCGGCACGGCGGCTGCTCGCCGACTAAATGGAAGCTGGCTCTACGGGCTTGATTTCGCACGCAAATCCGAGGCGCTCGATCTGTCGGGAAGCGGCTCATGTCGGGGCCGGCTGCGCGACGGCATCGGTCTGCAGCCACGCGCAGAGCGTCGCGGCCGGTCCGGTCGGCGCGTACGAGTTCGGATAGATCAACCCGTAGCTGGTTCCGTCCGGCACGAACCCGCAGGGGGCCACGAGCCTGCCGAGCGCCACGTCGCGGCTCACGATCACCTCGGGTGCGAGCGCGACGCCGAGGCCCCCGAGGGCCGCCTCGGTCATCAGGAAGTGGTGATCGAGGAGTTGCAGGCTTCGGGGGCGCGGGACATGCGGATGCGTGCCATGCCAGGCGGACCAGGCCTTCGGACGGGTGCGCGATCCAAGCGCCACGTAATCCCCACGATCGAAGCGGCCCCGCAGGCCCGGTGCCATGACCGGGCCGACACGTTCGGGCATGAGCTCGCGCACCGTCCAGTCCGGGGCGAGCGCGAAGTCGAGCCGCCGGATGGCGAGGGCCACGCGCTCGCGCGTGAAATCCAGGCTCCCGCCCCCCGTGGACAGATGGATCTCGATCTCCGGATGACGGTCCTGGAAGGCCGAGAGGCGCGGGATCAACCACCGCATGGCCAGCGAGCGCTCGCAGGACAGGACGATCGGGCCCGATCCGGACGCGGAGCGGATCGCCGACACGCTGTCCTCGATCAGCGCGAGAGCCTTCGTGGCGGCCTCCGACAGGGCGGCGCCGTCTCGCGTCAGCCGCAAGCCCCGGCCGGCGGGCTCGAACAGCCGGAAGCCGAGATCGACGGCCAGCTTGGCGACCCGCCGGCTGACGGCGCCGTGCGTCAGCGACAGCTCCCCCGCCGCGGCTCGCACGGAACCGAGGCGCGCCACGGTCTCGAAGGCTCGCAGATCGTCCAGCGACGGCAGGTCGGAACGCTTCATTGGTGATCTCTCGTCACCGAAATACGCCAGACCATATCGCTCGTCCAGCGCGCCGGCACCGCTATGGTCGACGTCATGACATCCTCCCCCGCCATCGGCGTGATCGCCGGCGACCTGACGAGCGCCACCGACGGCGCCGCGCCGTTCCTCGCGCGCGGATACGTCCCGGTCGCCCTGCGGCGACCCTCGTCCCTGCCCGAAGCCGCCATCGTCGCCGTCGATGCCGGGAGCGGAGCCGTCGCGACCGGAATCGCGGCCGCCGCGGCGACGCTTCCCGGCGCGGTGCGACGTCTTCTCGATCGGCCTTGAGGCGGGAGACCCACGATGCACGAGTCCAGTTTGCCCCTCGCGGTGACCATGGGGGATCCGTCCGGCATCGGCCCGGAGATCGTCGCCCGCCTGTTCCTGCGGCGCCCCGGGGCGCGGCGCTGGATGGCCGTCGGCGACCCGCGGGTGATGGCCGATGCCCTTTCCCGCCTCGGTGCGGCGGGACGCGTGCGCCGGATCGACCACAGCGCCGAGGCTCGCCACGAACCCGGCATCCTCGATGTCCTGGCAAGCTCCCGGCTCCAGTCCCTGCCTCCGGTCGGGCAGGTCTGCGCGGAGAGCGGGCGCGCGGCCTACGCGGCGATCCTGGCGGCGATCGGGCTGGCGCGCGGCGGGCAGGTCGCGGGCCTCGTCACGGCGCCGATCCACAAGGAGGCCCTCGCGGCGGCCGGCCTCGCCTATCCGGGCCATACCGAGATCCTGGCCGAGCATTCCGGCGGCGCCCGCGTCGCCATGATGCTGGCGAACGACGAGATCCGCACGGTCCTGGTGACGATCCACTGCGCGCTGTCGGAGGCGATCCGGCGGAGCGACTTTCCGGCGCAGATGGCGGCGATCCGCCTCGCTCACGAGGCCGGCCGTTCCCTCGGCATCGACGCCCCGCGCGTCGCGGTGGCGGGGCTCAACCCCCATGCCGGCGAGGGCGGCCTGTTCGGCGACGAGGAGATCCGGATCATCCGCCCGGCGGTCGAGGCGGCCCGGGCCGAGGGCATCGACGCGTCCGGCCCCTGGCCGGGCGACACCGTGTTCATGCAGGCGCGCCGGGGGCGGTTCGACGTCGTGGTGGCCCAGTACCACGATCAGGGCCTGATCCCGGTGAAGTATATGGGCCTCAAGAAGGGGGTGAACGTCACGCTCGGGCTCCCCTTCGTGCGGACGAGCCCGGATCACGGCACGGCGTTCGACATCGCCGGCCGGGGCCTCGCCGATCCGTCCAGCCTCGAGACAGCCTTCGACTACGCCGAGAAGCTGATCGCCCGCCGCTCCGGTGGGCGACGTCCGGTCCCGCGGCCGGCGGATTCCGCCCTTCGCCTTTGATCGTGCCACAGTCTCGTCGGCAGACCGGCACGGGTCCGTCGCGAGATGCTCCAGCGGGGAGCCGCCCATCATGAACAGGTTCGATTTCATCTTCATGCTCACCCGGAACGACCGCACGGTGGCGGACGCCGCCGCCCATGTCGGGACGGCGCTCGCCTCGGGGATCCGCCACATCGGCTTCAAGGATGTCGGCCTCCCCTTCGACGCCCTGCACGACCTCGCCACGCGGATCCGGCACGGCGGCGCGACGACCTACCTCGAAGTGGTCTCCCTCGACCGGGACAGCGAGGTCCGGTCCGTCGAGGCGGCGGTCGGGCTCGGCGTCGACTACTTGCTCGGCGGCACGCATGTGGACGACGTCCTGCCCCTGATCGCCGGATCCGGCATCCGCTACTACCCGTTCCCGGGACGCGTCGTCGGCCATCCGAGCCGGCTCGAAGGGACGGAGGCCGAGATCGTCGCAAGTGCGGTGGCGCTCGTCGCGCGCGAGGGGGTGGCGGGCCTGGACCTGCTCGCCTACCGCTCGTCGCTCGACGCGCCCTCGCTCATCGCCGCGGTCTGTGAGGCGGTGCCGAAGCCCGTCATCGTGGCGGGATCGGTCACCAGTCCGGAGCAGGTGCGGGTGATCCGGCGCGCCGGGGCCGCCGCCTTCACGATCGGGACCTCGGCGCTCGACGGCCGGTTCCCGGCCGCAGGCCCGGCCCTCGCCATGCAGCTGCAGGCGATCGACAGCGCCGCCGCGTGATGCCGCAGCGCCTTCGAACAGACTTGCTCGAAGGCGCTGGCCAAGCCCGGAGGGGCGCCGGCGCCGATGCGCCGACCGCTTAGGCATCGACGTGGCGACGCATCAGCGCGCGGGTGAGGCCGGAGCCTCCACACACCTGAGCGACGCCAACGCTCCAGGGTGCGGGTCGGGGATCCCGCGTCCGTGATGACGCGCTTCTTTCGTCAGCGCGGCCGGATGAGGCGCGGCCGCCAGATCCCGAGCACCACGTTGGCCGTCGCGATCGCGAGCAGCACCCACAACGTGCCGCGCTCCGCACCGAGCGACTCGGCCAAGGTCGCGGGGTCGACCCGGCCGATCAGCGCCTGGGCGCTGCGGTCGGCCTCCCGCTGCATCGGCCCTTGCACGCCCACGAAGCCGTACTCGAACATCAGGATGCCGGTCGCGAGCTTCACCCAGGCCCAGCCGGCATTGTGGTAGGCGCGGTTGAGCGCGATGGCCAGCAATCCGGCCACGAGCATCAGCGCGAGGGACGGGAGGAAGATCCACGTCGCCACCGCCGCCATCGCCGCGCGCATGAGGGCGTAGCCGGACAGGGCGGAGGGCGGGGGGATGAGGCCCAGCAGCACGAGCAGGGACGCCATCGCGCCCATCAGGCCGATGGCCCCCATCGTGTGAAGGAACTTCATCAAGCGTCGCATCGCGACGACACGGTCCCGCGGCAGATCACGGCAACCTATGGACTCGGTCGGGCCGACGGGAAGTCACGTTCCCGTGCGGGCCGGCCCCCCGAGCCTCCGAGGCGCCGCCCGTCATCTCCCGGTTGGCGATGGCGCGAGGGGAAACGCCGTGACGCGACTGACCGCCTGGATCGGGGCGGTGGGCCCCAGCGCCCGCTCCAGCCGCGCCTGGGCGTCCCGGTCCGCGATGCCGACGACCGCCAGGGCGATCAGGCCGACGCCGATGGCGGTCAGGAAGGCGGCGCGCAGGGTCGGCATGGGCAGGATCCCGGATTGATCGAAGCGCCGCTATGGCCGGGCAGCGCGGCGGCTCTGTGGTCCAGTTCGGGCCGTCTCGTGGCATGCCGGGGGGCAGGCGGGGGCAGGGCGGCACGGTCCGACGGCGCCTGGACGTTGCCTCGACCGCGGCGGTACGATCGCCCCAACGGGTGCCGGCCGGTCTCGGGTTCGGCCGGGGCCGCCGCGGGCAGGCGCGCATCGCCGAACCGCCAGCGGGCGCGCCCAACGAATCGGGGGGAGGAAGCGGGATGGCGAAGGTCGCGATCGTCGGATGCGGGGCCATGGGCTCGGTCTACGCGGCGCTGATGGCATCCGTTGGCCATGCGGTGCATGCCGTCACGCTCTGGGCCGACCATGCCGAGGCGATGCGGGCGAACGGCCTGCGCGTCGAGGGCGCGAGCGGCGACCGGACCGTGCGGCTCGCGAGCGCCGGCACGACGACCGGCGGGATCGGCCCCTGCGACCTCGTCATCATCGCCACCAAGGCCTTCGACGTCGCCGCCGCTTCCCGGTCTTGCGCCCCGCTGATAGGGCCCGGCACGGTGGTGCAGACCATCCAGAACGGGCTCGGCTCGCCGGAGGTCGCCGCCGAGGCGATCGATCCCGACCGGATCGCCGTCGGCGTGGTCGGGGGCTTCGGCGCCTCGATGCGCGGGCCCGGCCACGCGCATCACAACGGCCTCGAGATGATCCGCTTCGGCGCCTTCGCGGGGCTGGAGCGGGAGCGCCTGGAGGCCTCGGCGGCGATCTGGGACTCGGCGGGGTTCAAGGTCAGCCTGTTCGACGATATCGGCCGGATGGTGTGGGAGAAGCTGATCATGAACGTCACCTTCTCGGGCACCACGACCCTCACGGGCCTGACCATCGGCGGGGTGATGGCCGACCCGGAGGCCTGGCGGGTGGCGCGGGCCTGCGCCGAGGAGGCAATCGCGGTCGCCGCCGCGATGGGCGTGACGCTCCAGGTCGGCGATCCGGTCGAGCACATCCGCCGGCTCGGCGGCAAGATTCCCGAGGCGCGGCCCTCGATGCTGCTCGACCACCGGGCGGGACGCCGCGGCGAGGTCGAGGCGATCAACGGCGCGATCCCGCGCCTGGGGCGGCTCTGCAGGGTGCCGACCCCGGTCAACGACACCGTGGTCGCCCTCATCAAGGCGCGCGAGGCCGCCTTCCCGGTGCCGGCGGGCCCCGAGTCCTGCCCGGCTTGATCCTGCCCGGCTTGATCAAGCCCTGAGCGCCCGGTCGGTCTCCGCGCGCCGGGGCAGGCTCGCCTGGCTGCCGTGGCGTCCGCAGGCGAGGGCGGCGGCGACGCTCGCCCGCTCCATCGCCGCGCGCAGGGGAGCGCCCCGATCGAGCGCCGCCGCCAGGACGCCGACGAAGGCGTCGCCCGCGGCCGTGGTGTCGACCGGATCGATCGCCCGGGCCGGGACGTGCCAGGCGCCGCCCTCCGTCGCCGCCTCCGAGCCGGCCTCGCCGCGCGTGCGCACCACGTCGATGCCGAGCGCCGCGTGCAGGGAGGCCGCCTCCGGCGCGCAGCCGAACCGGGCGGCGGTCGCCTGCGCCTCGTCCTCGTTGACGACCAGGAGGCCGACGAGCCGCAGGGTGTCGATGTCGAGGGGCAGGGCCGGGGCGAGGTTGAGGATCGTGCGCGGGCCGAGCATCCGGGCCCGGCGCAGCAGCGCGGCGGTCTCGGCGGGATCGACCTCCATCTGCAGGAGCAACGCCGTCGCGCGGGCGAGATCGGCATCCGCGACCTGGTCTGCCCGGGCCTGCCCGTTGGCGCCGAGCGCCACCGCGATGCGGTTGTGCCCCTTCGCGTCGATCCAGATCGAGGCGCAGCCCGTCGTCCCCGCGACGGTGCGGATCCGGGCGATGTCGGCACCCGCCCCGCGCAGGCCCGAGAGCGCCACCTCGGCGAGGGCATCGGTCCCGACCGCGCCGACCATCGCGACCTGCGCCCCGTCCCGCGCCGCCGCCACGGCCTGGTTCGCCCCCTTGCCGCCGGCCTGCACGGTAAGGTCGTCGGCCAGCAGGGTCTGGCCCGAGCGCGGGATCTCGGGCAGGCGGACGATCAGGTCGGCATTCAGGGAGCCGAAGCACACGATCACGGCTGGTCTCCGCTGCTGCAATGTCGGACCGCTTGCTTCGGGCGATCCCGCCGGTTCGCCGTCGCGACGCGACGTATCATCTCACACGACCTTCCCGGGATTGAGCACTCCATCCGGGTCCAAGGCCGCCTTGAGGCGCCGCATCAGGGCGATCTCCGCCTCCGAGCGGACATGGCCGAGCCAGGGCTTCTTGGTCAGGCCGATGCCGTGCTCGGCCGAGACCGTGCCGCCGAACTCGCGCACGAGGCCGTAGACCACCTCCTGGATCACGTCCTTCGGCTGCGGCACGGCGCCCTTCACGCCGGCGACGATGTGCAGGTTGCCGTCGCCGACATGGCCGTAGAACAGCGCGAAGGCGCCGGGCAGGCGCTCGGCGAGCGCCGCCTTGCAGGCCTGCACGTAGGCGTCCATCGCCGCCACCGGCAGGCCGATGTCGAACGGCTCGTGCGGCCCGAGCGCGTGCGGGAATTCCGAGCAGGCGTCGCGCACGCCCCAGAACGCCCGCACATCCGCCACCGAGCGGGACAGCACCGCGTCGGAGAGGAGCCCCGCCTCGGCTTGCGCCTCGAGCCAGGCCTGGAAGCGCGGCGCGTCGAAGGTCTCGTCGGTCCCTTGCGCCTCGATCAGGCAATAGGCGGCGTGGCCGGGGGCGAGCGGCACGCGCAAGCCCGGCATCGCGGCGATCACGTCCCAGTAATCCGGCCACATCACCTCGAAGGCCGAGAGCATCGGGCCGAGGCCCCGCCGGGCCGCGGTCAGGAGCCCGACCACGGATTCGTAATCCGGCAGGGCGCAGAGCGCCGCCATGGTGCAGGCGGGCTTGGGGAAGAGCCGCAGCACCAGCCGGGTGATGATGCCGAGGGTGCCCTCCGAGCCGATGAACAGGTGCTTGAGGTCGTAGCCGGCATTGTTCTTGATCATCGTGTTCAGGGCGGTGATCGTGTCGCCGCCGGGCAGCACCACCTCCAGGCCGAGGATCATCTCGCGGGTCATGCCGTAGCGGATGACCCGGTTGCCGCCGGCATTGGTGGCGGCGTTGCCGCCGATGGCGCAGGAGCCCCGGGCGCCGAGATCGAGGGGCACCAGGAAGCCCGCCGCCTCGGCGGCCTCCTGCACGACCTGGAGCGGCGTGCCGGCCCGCACCGTCATGGTGGCGGAGGCCGGGTCGATCGCCTCGATGCCGGTCATCCGCTCGAGCGAGAGAGCGACCGAGCCGGGGAGCGGCCGGGCGCCGCCGCACAGGCCGGTGAGGCCGCCCTGCGGCACCACCGGCACGCCATGCGCCGCGCAGATCCGCATCGCGGCGGCGACCGCCTCGGTGGTGGTGGGCCGCACCACCGCGAGGGGCGCCTGCGGCCCGAGCGTGCTCCAGTCGGAGTCGTTGCGGGCCGGCCGCTCCGCGCCGGCGAGCACCATCTTGTCGCCCAGGGCCCTCACGAGGTCGGCGATGACCGCCTCGTTGCGGGATGCGTCCGGCCTCGCCGTCATCCTGTGTCTCCTCCCCAAGGCGGCGTGGGTCGCCGCTCGTCTCCATGGCTTATACGGCCGCCAGGCCAGCGCGTCTCGCGAGAGGGCGGCGAACTCGGCCGCACGGCGAGGCTCGCTGTCCCCGACCGGAGATCAGCCCGGCCAGCGGGCTATGGCCCCTCGAGCCGGCTCGGCCGCAGGGCGCCCCGGCTTTCCAGGATCGGATAGGCGGCCCCGGCCACGAGATGGTCGTTGACCCGCTTCAGGTCGCGCACGAGGTCGGGATAGAGCGCGGCGGCCTCGGCCGGGATCGGGCCGGCGGTCGCGCCGGCCTCGCGCAGGCGGCGGAAATGCCCTTCGGTCGCCCGGGCCTCGAGATCGCGAAACACCGCCTTCTCGTCGGCGAGACGGCGGGCGGCGCGGGGATCCTCGGTCAGGAAGGCGGCGCCCGCCGCGCTCAGGTTCGCGGCGAGCCGCGCGAGCAGCGCGCCCACCTCCGCCTCGCCCTCGGCCGAGAAGGTCAGTCCCCGCTTCAGGCGCTTGGCCGCGTGGGTCATCACGTTGCGCGAGAGGATGTCGCCGGCATGCTCCAGGTTGGTGGTGAAGGCGACGAGCGTCGCGATCCGGCGCTCGTCGTTCTCGCTCAGGGCCTCGGGGTCGAGGCGGACGAGGTAGGCCTTGATGGCGGCATTGAGCCGGTCGAGGGTGTCGTCCATGCGGCGGATCTGCGCCACGCGTGCGCGGTCGCCGCCGGTCAGCGCCTCGCCGGCACCGCCCATCATCTCGGCGAGCACGTCGGCCATGCGCAGGGCCTCGCGTCCCGCGGCACCGAGCGCCACCGGCGGCGTCTCCAGGGCGGCCTCGTCGAGGTGGATCGGCCGGCCGGGATCGTGGGCGTCGATCCGCTCCGGCACCAGCCGGCGCAGCAGGGCCGCGAACGGATCGAGCAGCGGCAGGAAGAGGAGCGCGAGGACGAGGTTGAAGGCGGTGTGGAAATCCGCCACCGCCCGCGACAGGTCGGGCTGCCAGGTCACGAGGGGCGGCCCGATCAGCCCGAGGCAGGGCAGGGCGATCGCGCAGCCGAGAGCCCGGGTGATGAGGTTGCCGAGCGCCACCCGGCACCCGGCGGCCTCGCCGTCCCGGGCGCCCTCCAGCACCGGGTTGAGGGCCGAGCCGAGATTGGCCCCGAGCACCAGCGCCATCCCGGCCTCCAGGGGCAGGACGCCGGCCTGCGTGAACGACATCACCAGCAGCACGATCGCCACGCTCGAATGTGCCGCCCAGGTGAGCACCGCGCCGAGCACCAGGGCAATGAGCCGGTCGGTCGCGACGGCGCCGAGCAGCACCCGCAGGGCCGGCACGTCCTCGTAGGGCGTGATGACCTCGACGAGGCGCGACAGCGCCATCAGCATCAGCCCGAGGCCGATCGCCGCCCGGCCGAGGTCGCGGGTGCGCGGCTCGGAGCCGCGGCGGAACAGGATCACGCCGACCAGCACCAGGACCGGAGCCGCCCGGGCGACGTCGAAGGACAGGACCTGGACGATCAGGGTGGTGCCGATATTGGCGCCGAGCATCACCGCGAGAGCCGGCACGACCGCCACCAGCCCGGCCCCCGCGAAGGAGGCGACCATCAGGCCGGTCGCGGTGCTGCTCTGGAGCAGCGCCGTGACGCCGAGGCCGGCCGCCAGCGCCTTCACCCGGTTGCCGAGCGCCACCCCGAGCAGGCGGCGCAAGTGCGGCCCGAGGGCGCGCTGCACCCCCGTCTGCACCATGTGGATGCCCCAGAGCAGCAGCGCCACCGCGCCGCAGAGGTCGAGCAGGGTCAGCGTGGTGTTCATCCGCGTCGGTCACCCTCCGTCCCGTCAAGGCTCTGACATAGGGCGCCGGAGCATCGGGGTTCCGGCTCCGGACGCACATCTGATGCCTGACGGCGGAAGGGATCGGCGGAGGGGATCGGCGGCGTCTCAGTGCTTCGGGCAGGCCGGGTCGGCCGGGCGCGGCGCGCGGGTGAAATCCAGGACCTCGCGCGTGTAGGTCTCGACCACCTCCGAGAAGGGCTGCCGCTCGCCCGTGAACAGCACCGCGCGGTGGCTGAACAGGTGCTCGGGCACGTCGAGCCTGCCGCAGGCCGGCGGCGGCGGGGCCGCCCGGTCCCAGCCCTCGGGAAGCGGCTGCCAATGCGGCTCGGCGCCGACGGTCTGGCGGGTGGTGCCGAGCGCCGACACCGCCCGGCCGAACGGCGTGTCGGTGGTCTCCAGCACCCGGTTCATCTCCGGGGTCAGGCGGGCGGGCACGTACCAGTTGTCGGCCTCAGACAGCACGTGGTCGCCGCAGGCGAGCCGCACCCGGCGGTAGCGCAGGGGCTCGTCGGGCCCGACGGCGAGGCGCTTGCGGGTCTCGGGGCCGGCCGGCTTGTCGACGCCCCGCTCCAGCCGGGCGACGAGGCGCGGCGCCTCGGCCATGCGGTGGGCGGCGCACCAGCTCTCCAGGGTCGCGGTGGCGCTGCGGCTCGCGAGCAGGGCGGCGTTGAGGCTCTGCACCACCGCCACGGCCTCGACGCGGGAGAGATAGGTGTCGGGCCAGTCCGGCCCCGCGGCCCGGGCGGGGAGGGCGGCCGTGAGGCAGACGAGCAGCGGGACGAGAAGGCGGGCATGCGACATGGTGGGCTGTCTCTCCGGGCCGCCCCGTGAGCGGGGCCGCCGCGCAGGCCTGCCCGGTCCGGCCTCGCGCCGCAAGCGGGGGCTGGCGCCGCCCCACGGCCCGGCTATGAAGACGCGAGTGCCGCCGATTCGCCGCGCACACGCGGCCACGGCTGTTCTTCGTTCTGTCGCAGGGTTTCGCCAGACCGGGCGCGCATCGCGCCTGTCATGGCCGGTTGAGGGGAGACGACGATGTCGGGTGGTCACGGAGCGGTCGACAGCTCCAACAAGAAGGTCGCGCTGCTGATCTCGATCCTGGCGCTCTTCCTCGCCCTCGGCGAGACCCTGGCGAAGAGCGCGCAGACCGACGCGCTCGGCGCCAACGTCGAGTCCTCGAATCTCTGGGCCTATTTCCAGGCCCGTACGATCCGCGCCACGGTGCTGAAGACCGCCAGCGAGGAGATCGCCCTCGAGCCGGGCGCGCCCCCCGAAGCGGTGAAGAAGCAGGTCGAGGAATGGGCCAAGACCATGGCGCGCTGGGAATCCGACCCGGCCTCCGGCGACGGCCGCAAGGAGCTCGCCGCCAAGGCCAAGGCGGCCGAGGCCAAGCGCGACCTCTCGCTCGCCCGCTACCACCATTACGAGCTCGGCTCCGCCGCCTTCCAGATCGGCATCGTGCTCGCGTCCGCCCAGGTCATCACCGGCATCGCGGCGCTCGCCTTCGCGGGCGGGGCGCTGGGAATCGTCGGGATCGCCATGCTGGCGATCGGGCTGTTCGCACCGCATGCGATTCATCTGGTGTAAGGGCCGGCCGCGACGGCAGACCCGGCGGTCTCGACGGCCGTCCGGTTGATTTATAGCCCTCCATGTCATTCCGGGGCCGCGCAGCGGAGCCCGGAATGACGCAGAAGACGCCATATCTGCAAAAGTTAATCAAACAGAGTATAAAAATTTATTATATATTTACTATTTTTTACTGCTCTGACGCTAAAACACTCCCTGGATGTATTTTTTCCCGCCATTCCCGTTCCAGTCACGTTGCGCCATTCTGCCGCAGAAGCCGTCGCTTGCCAGCTCGTGGCGCCGCACCGCTAACTGAACCCGTCAGTTCAGTTAGGCCTTCATGAGCGACGCCGCACGCCACGCCGATCGCCCTCACGTCGCGCACGTCCCCGCCGACCGCACGCTCGATCCCGTCACCCTCAAGCCCCTCGATCGCAAGCGCCGCCGCCGCATCCTCGAAGCCGGGATGGGGCTGTTCTCGGGCCTGCCCTACGCCGCCGTCCACATGGATGCGGTCGCGGCCGCCGCCGGCGTCGCGAAACCGACGCTCTATCGCTACTTCCCCACCAAGGAAGCCCTGTTCATCGACGGCCTCGCCTGGACGCTGGCGGAACTGCGCGACGCCATCGGGGCGATTTCCGCCACGGGGGCTCCCGCGCGCCTGCGGGTGGCCGTCGGGCTGGTGCTGGAGCGCATCGGCGCCCTCTCGCCGGCCCTGACCGCCATCGAAGGACGGGGCGCCGAGTTCGGCGAGCGCAGCCGGCGGGTGCTGCGCGAGGGCTTCGACGGGCTGCGCGGGGCGCTGGCCGACCTGCTGCGCGACGGCGTCGCCGAGGGCGAGCTTCGCGTGCCCGACATCGACCTCGCCGTGCTGATGATCCTCGGCGGCATCCGCATGGCGGTGCACGGCACCGGCCGGCGCCCGCCCGCCTCGGCCTCGGTCGCCGACTTCTTCCTCGACGGCCTCAGCGCCCCCCTCACGCCGCCCACAGGAGCCCCACGATGATCCGCCTCGTCCTCGTTCTCCTGGCGCTCGTCGCGGCCGGGGCGGGATGGCTCGTGCAGCGCCACGGCGGCGACACCCGCGCCGCCTGGAGCACGGCCCGGGAGGCGCTTCCGCCGGCCCTCGCGCAGCACCTGCCCGCAGCCTTCCCCCCGCCGGCACCCGCGAGCCCGGCCCCGAACCCCGCCGCCGCCCGGCCGGTGGTGACCACCGTGGCGGCGGGCGTCACCGACCTCGCGCTCACCCGCTCGGCGGTGGGCTGGGTCGAGCCGATGGCGAGCGTGGTGGTGCGCCCGCGCATCGACGGGGTCATCGTCGAGCAGCTCGCCCGCGACGGCCAGGTGGTGAAGGCCGGCGACGTCCTCTACCGCCTCGACGACCGCGAGATCCGCGCCCAGCTCGCCCGCAACGAGGCGGCGCTCGCCCGCGACCAGGCGACCCAGGTCCGCACCCAGAACGACGTGCGCCGCGTCGGCGAGTTGCTGTCTCGCTCCTCCGCCTCGCAGGCGCAGTTCGACCTCGCCAGCGCCGAGGCCAAGGTCGCGGCGGCCAACGTCGCGGCCTCGCAAGCCGCGATCGAGGCCGACAAGGTCCGGCTCGACTACACCACCGTGCGGGCGCCGATCGCCGGCCGCCTCGGCCGGGTGCTGGTCACCACCGGCAACCTCGTCAAGGGCAACGAATCCGCCGGCACCGGCCTCGTCACCATCACGCAGATGCGGCCCCTGCGCGCCACCTTCTCGCTGCCGGAGCGCGACCTCGACGGGTTGCGGGCGGCGCTCGCCCGGCCCGGCACCGCGCCGGTGCGGGTCTATCCCAGCGGCGGCGAGGCGGTGCTGGCGGTCGGGCGGCTCTCCTTCGTCGATTCGAGCGTCGACCAGGCATCGGGCACCGTCACCGCCTGGGCGCTGTTTCCGAACGAGGACGACCGGCTCTGGCCCGGCCAGTATGTCCGCGTCGAGGTCGATCTCGGGCGGCGGCCCGGCACCGTCACGGTGCCGCAGGCCGCGGTGCAGCCGGGGCAGGAGGGCAGCTTCGTCTGGGTGGTGCGGCCCGACAGCACGGCGGAGCGCCGGACCGTCGAGGTGATCACCTCCCGCGACGGCCGCGCCGCCTTGAGCCTGGGGCTGAAGCCCGGCGAGCGGGTGGTGGTCGAAGGCCAGTTCCGGGTCCGCCAGGGCCTGCCCGTCACCGAGCGCCCGCAGGACGCGACGGAGGCGCAAGTCTCTGCCGAGCAGGCTTCGGCTGCCGGCGCTCCCACCCGGATCGAGTAAGTCGATGAACCTCTCGGCCCCGTTCATCCGCCGGCCCGTCGCAACGATCCTGCTCTCGATCGCGCTGACGCTGTCGGGGCTGTTCGCCTACCGCTTCCTGCCGGTGGCGGCGCTGCCGACCGTGGATTTCCCGACCATCTCGGTCACCGCGCAGCTGCCCGGCGCCTCGCCGGAATCGATGGCGGCCTCGGTCGCGACGCCGTTGATCAAGGAGTTCTCGACGATCCCGTCGATCGCCACGATCTCGGCGACGAACTACCAGGGCTTCACCTCGATCACCGTCGAGTTCGAGCTGTCGCGCAACATCGACCAGGCCGCCGCCGACGTGCAGGCGGCGATCACCCGCACCTTGCGCCGGCTGCCGGTCGAGCTGACGATACCGCCGAGCTTCCGCAAGCTCAACCCCGCCGACGCGCCGGTGATCCTGCTCGCTTTGTCGAGCGAGACGACGCCGCTTCCGACGCTGGACGCCTTCGCCCAGACGGTGATCTCGCCCTCGCTCTCGACCATCACCGGCGTCGGGCAGGTCCTGGTCTTCGGCAGCCAGAAATTCGCCGTGCGGGTGCAGCTCGACCCCAACGTGCTCGCGGCGCGCGGCATCGGCGTCGACGAGGTCCAGGCGGCGATCCAGAACGCCAACACCTCGACCCCGGTCGGCGTGGTGGAGGGGAGGGGGCAGAACCTCACCATCCAGACCAACACCCAGCTGATGAACGCCGACGGCTTCCGCGACGTGATCGTGGCGGTCCGCAACGGCCGGCCGGTGCGCCTCGGCGAGGTCGCTCGCGTCATCGATTCGGTCGAGAACAACCGCATCGCCTCGTGGAAGGACGGCACCCGCGGCCTGGTCCTCGCCGTCCAGCGCCAGCCCGACGCCAACACCGTCGACGTGGTCGACCGGGTGCGCGCCATGCTGCCGAAATTCCAGGAGCAGCTGGGCGGCAGCGGCACCATCGACGTCGTCAACGACCGCTCGCTCTCGATCCGCGAGGCGGTGCACGACGTGCAGTTCACGCTGGTGCTGACCATCGTCCTCGTCGTCGCGGTGATCTACCTCTTCCTCGGGCGGCTCGCCGCCACGCTGATTCCGTCGGTGGCGGTGCCGATCTCGATCATCGCGACCTTCGGGGCGATGTACCTGCTCGGTTACTCGATCGACAACATCTCGCTCCTCGGCCTCACCCTGGCGGTCGGCCTCGTCGTCGACGACGCGATCGTGATGCTGGAAAACATCGTCCGGCACGTCGAGGAGGGGATGAAGCCGTTCGAGGCGGCGCTGAAGGGCGCGGGCGAGATCGGCTTCACCATCCTGTCGATCACCATCTCGCTCGTCGCGGTGTTCATCCCGGTCCTGCTGATGGGCGGCGTCGTCGGGCGCATCTTCAACGAGTTCGCCATCGTGGTGACGATCGCCATCGTGGCCTCGGCGGTGATTTCCCTGACCCTGACCCCGATGCTCGCCGCCCGCCTGCCGGCGGACGCCGCCGGCCATGGGCAGAAGAAGAACCTGTTCGAGCGCGGCTTCGCCCGGATGCAGGGACTTTACGAGCGCGGCGTCGATCTCTGCCTGCGCTGGCCCTTCGCGGTCCTGATGGTGTTCTTCGCCAGCGTGGCGCTGACCGCCTGGATGTTCGTCGTCATCCCGAAGGGCTTCTTCCCCTCGGAGGATATCGGCCAGCTCCAGATCGCGACGGAAGCCGGGCAGGACGTCTCCTTCGACGCGATGACGGCGCTCCAGCACCAGGCCGAGGTGATCCTCGCCCGCCATCCGGCGGTGGCCCACGTGGTGAGCCGGGCCGGCTCGAACGGGTTTTCGGGCACCCTCAACCAGGGTTCGTTTTTCGTCGAGCTGAAGGACCGCGACCGGCGTCCCCCCTTGAGCCGCACCATCACCGAGCTGCGGCGCGACCTCGCGACGGTGCCGGGACTGACCTCGTTCATCACGCCGGTGCAGAACCTGCGCCTCGGCGGGCGCCAGTCGAAGAGCCAGTACCAGTACGTGGTGCAGGGCCTGAACCGCCCCGAGCTCGAGCGCTGGTCCGAGCGGCTGACCGAGGCTTTGGCGAAGGACCGCGCCACCTTCGCGGGCGTCACGAGCGACCTGCAGAACGCCGCGCTCCAGGCCAAGGTCACGGTCGATACCGACAAGGCGCAGGCGCTCGGCATCACCTCCGACCAGATCCGCCAGACCCTCTATACCGGCTTCGGCACCCGGCAGGTCTCGACGATCTACGGCACCGCCGACAGCTACCAGGTCATCACCGAGTTCGACCCGCGCCTGAACTGGACCGCCGACCGGCTCGACGAGATCCGGCTGCGCGCGAATAACGGCAAGCTGGTGCCGCTCTCGGCGGTGGCCAGCGTCGCCCGGGTGCCGGGCCCGCTCTCGATCAACCAGCTCGGCCTCCTGCCGGCGGTGACGATCTCGTTCGACCTCGCCCCGGGCGTGGCCCTCGGCCAGGCGGTCAACCGCATCGCGGCGATCAAGGACGGGCTCGGGGTGCCCGGCACCATCACCACGACGTTCGCCGGCACCGCCCAGGTGTTCCAGGACGCCCTGGCGAACCAGGGCCTGCTGCTCGCCGCCGCCGTCATCACCATCTATCTGGTACTGGGCATCCTCTACGAGAGCTTCATCCACCCGCTCACCATCCTCACCGGCCTGCCGGCGGCGGCGATCGGGGCGCTCGGGGCGCTCCAGCTCTACGGGATGGACCTCTCGGTGATCGCGATCATCGGCGTCCTGATGCTGATCGGCATCGTGAAGAAGAACGCCATCATGATGATCGACGTCGCCCTGGTGCTCCAGCGCGAGCAGAATTGGAGCCCGGCAGCGGCGATCCGGGAGGCCTGCTCCTTACGCTTCCGCCCGATCATGATGACGACCGCGGCGGCCGTGATGGGCACCCTGCCGATCGCCATCGGCCACGGCGCCAGCGCCGAGCTGCGCCAGCCCCTCGGCGTGGCGGTGGTGGGCGGGCTCCTGGTCTCCCAGCTCCTCACCCTGTTCATCACGCCGGTGCTCTACCTCTACATGGACCGCCTCGGCACGGGCGCGACGCGCCTCGTCCTGTCGCTGCGCCGCGGCCGGCGGCCGGCGAGCCGGCCGGACGGGGAGGCGGGCCGGCACCAGCCGGCGGAGTGAGCCCGGGGCCTCCGAGGGGTTCGCCTGCGCCGAGCGGAGGCGAGACGTGGCATCGACGCCGCGCGACGCGCCTCATCTGAATGAGGGATGACGGCATTCCCGGTCGTTGCTACGCCGGTCGGGAATAAAGAAGCAGGATCGATCGTATTCCGCCGAATCGTTGCTTCGGCAGGCAAGTGTTCGGGCAAGTGATCGCGACGATGCGGCACGCCGGACCTTGCGTGCGGCCGTGCGCGAACACGACGGCAAACCTGCTCGCAAGTCCCCCGACAAGACCCGCCCGCCCGGATGACCGGGGCCGCAGGAGGCCGCCATGCGTGTTCTGACCACCCTCTGCGCCCTCGCCCTCGCGACCGGGTTGTTCTGGGGCACGATGCTGACCCATCCGCCGACCAGCGAGGCGCGGCCGGGCGTCAGCATCGACACCCGCGCCCTGACGCTGGGGGTCCATCTCCAGGATGCCGGTCCCTGCGACGCCTATTGACGGGCCGGGGCGGCCAGGCGTCCTCAAGGCTCCCCCTCGACGCTCCCTGGCGGCGGCCGTGACGGCGACGACCGGCTCCGGCATCGCCGGGGAACGCAAGCCGACAGGATGTCAGGCCAGGGCCGCGACCGGCCGTGTCGCCGCGACCAGCCACTCGCGGGTTTCCGCGTCCACCAGATCGGCGAGCGCCTCGCGCACCCGGGCATGGTAGGCATCGAGCCACGCGGTCTCGTCCGGGGTGAGCAGCTCCGGCGCCACCAGCGCGAGGTCGATCGGCGCCAGCGTCAGGGTCTCGAAGCCGAGGATCGGCCGCTCGGCGCCCGCCAGGTCCCGCGTCTCGACCAGGACGAGGTTCTCGATCCGGATGCCGAAGGCGCCGGCCTTGTAGTAGCCCGGCTCGTTCGAGACGATCATGCCGGGCTGGAGCGCCACCGTGCCGGTCTTGGCGATCCGCTGCGGCCCCTCATGCACCGACAGGAAGGCGCCGACGCCGTGGCCGGTGCCGTGATCGAAGTCGAGGCCGGCCTCCCAGAGCGGGCGGCGGGCGAAGGCGTCGATCTGCGCCCCCGTGGTGCCGCGGGGAAACAAAGCCGTGGCGATGGCGATGTGGCCCTTGAGCACCCGGGTGAAGCGGTCGCGCATCTCCGCGCTCGGGGTGCCGACCACCACCGTACGGGTGATGTCGGTGGTGCCGTCGCCGTATTGCGCCCCGGAATCGATCAGGAACAGCTCGCCCGGGCCCACCCGCCGGTCGGTGCCGCGCGTGACGCGGTAATGCACGATGGCGCCGTTCGGCCCCGACCCCGAGATGGTCGGGAAGGCGATCTCGCGTAAGGCGTTCGCTTCGGCCCGGAAGGCTTCGAGCCGCACCACCGCGTCGATCTCCGACACCGCCCCGCCCGGGGCCTCGCGGGCGAGCCAGGCGAGGAAGCGGGTCACCGCCGCGCCGTCGCGCCGATGCGCGGCGCGGGCACCGGCGATCTCGGCCGCGTTCTTCACCGCCTTCATGGCGGTGATCGGGTCGGGCCCGACATCGAGCGTGCCGCCCGCCGCGGTGATCCGCCGGCCGAGCGCCACGGCACCGGTGGCGGCATCGACCCGGACCCGGGCCTTGGCGGCGCCGAGGGCGTCGAGCGCCGCCGGCAGCGCGCCGGGCTCGTCCCGCTCGGCCAGGCCGTCGAGGGCCGCGGCGGCCCCCTCCGTCACCTTCTCGGGGTCGAGGAAGAGGCGCGCGGCGCCCTCCCGCGGGATCACCGCGTAGCCCAGCGGCAAGGGGGTGTGGGCGACGTCGCCGCCGCGCAGGTTGAAGGCCCAGGCGAGGTTGTGCGGGTCCGACACGACCAGCGCGTCGAGCCGCGCCTTGGCCAACGCCTCGCGCACCCGCCCGAGCTTCGCGGAGGCCGCCTCGCCCGCCAGGCTCTCCGGATGGGGCACCACCGGCGCGCGCGGGGCGGCGGGGCGGTCGATCCAGACGAGGTCGACGAGGTTGAGCGGCGTGGCCTCGACGCGCCCGCCCGCGGCCTGGGCGGCGCGCTCGAGCCGGGCGAGCCCGTCCGGCGTGTGCAGCCAGGGATCGTAGGCCAGCACCCCGCCCGCCGGCAGGTTGGCCTCGATCCAGGCCTCGGCGCTCGTCTCGGCCAGCGGCACCGGCGTGACGACCG
The DNA here is from genome assembly GCF_001043955.1 of Methylobacterium tarhaniae. Taxonomy (GTDB): domain Bacteria; phylum Pseudomonadota; class Alphaproteobacteria; order Rhizobiales; family Beijerinckiaceae; genus Methylobacterium; species Methylobacterium tarhaniae. Next base: position 77,304 of record NZ_LABZ01000078.1, read on the forward strand.
CGGTGTCGACCTGCTCGGCGGCCTGGAGGGTGTAGCGCCCGTCCACCACCAGGGCGGCCTTGTCGGCGAGGACGACCGCCGTGCCGGCGGAACCGGTGAAGCCGGTGAGCCAGGCCAGCCGCTCGGCGTTGGGGGGCACGTATTCCGACTGGTGCTCGTCGGCCCGCGGCACGACGAAGCCGGCGACGCCCCGCTGCGCCATCGCCGCCCGGAGCGCGGCGATCCGCGCCGCGCCCTCCCGATGGCTGGGATCCTCGAAGCTCTGGAATCGGGCGGTCTGGCTCATGCCCCCTGGGGTACGACGGAGCGGGCGGGGCGGCAACCGCCCCGCGCTCTCAATAGAGTGGCGGCAGCCGCACGTTCGGCACCGCGAAGGGGCCGACGACCACCCGCCCGCCGGCGAGGCGCACGGTGGGCAGCACCTTCAGGGGCGGCTCGCCGGGGCGGTCCTGCGCGTTCTGGCCCGGCGCGATCTCGCCCGGCGCCGGCTCCTTGCGGCGGCCGCCCAGGAACTGGCCGACGATGTTGCCGATCAGCGCCGCGCCGTCGCCGCCGAGCCGGGCGCCGATCTGCTCGCTGATCAGCGGCGCGATCACCTGCTCCAGGCCGGCGGTGCGCACGTCGAGCTGGCCGGTCGGGCGGTGCAGGTCGTCGAGGCCGAGCACCCCTTGCGCGCGGATGCGCCGGCTGCCCTTCTCGGCGGCGAAGCTGGCGACCTCCACCGCGCCGCCGGCCTCGCGCCAGCGCTCCAATTCCTGGGCCAGCGTACGGGTGCGGAAGCCCGCGGCCCGGGTCACGGTGGCGTCGAGGGCGAGGTCGGCGGGCTCGGGTCCGCCGAGCAGCGGATCGATGAGCGGCACGCTCGCCCGCTGCACCCGGGCGCTCAGGTCGACGGCGCCGTCGGTGGCGAAGCGCCCCGGCGTCGGCCGCGCATGCAGCTCGAGATGGCCGACGGTGAAGTCGATCGGCGAGGGATCGGCACCGGTGACGGCTCCCTTGAGGCCGTCCGTGACCACGGAGGCGCGCTGGAACCCGTCGCCGGTGACGTGCAGGCTCGCCTCCAGCGAGGTCCAGGTCACGTCGGCGTCGAGCCCGCCCTGCTGCACCCGGAACGGCCCGGTCGCCTCCAGGATCACGTGGCGCGGCTGGTAGACCTGCGCCACCGCCACCAGCGGGCCGGTGGTGAAGCGCACGTCGGAGCGGGCAAAGCTCAGCGAGGCGCAGCGCAGCTCGAACCGGAACGGGAAGCCGGTCAGCGAGCGGTCGGCACAGGTCCATTGCCGCCCGGCCTGCGCCTCGCGGGCGAACCACCCGTCGATCTCGCCCTCGGCCTTGCCCCGCAGCCAGAACCAGCCCGCGGTCCAGGCCAGCGCCAGCAGGACGAGCAGCCCGAACGGCGCGAACAGGCCGAGGCGCAGGCCGGGCCCGCGGCCCGGCCCCTCGCGCTGCGGCGTCTCGTTCGTCGGCCCCTGGTTCATCGGCATGATCCCGGCTCTGCGGCGGCCCGGCTCGGGCCGCCCGGATTGAACCGCGTCCCCGTAGCTGCTACCGGCCGCGCCCGGCAAGTCGGGCGAGCCGGACGGCGCGCTCACGAGGTCGTGCCGAGCGATGGCCGGCCGGACGAAGACCCGACGGGGAGGATGCGGGGGCGATGACGATGAAGGCGGCGGAGCCGTCGGATCTCTGGGTGTTCGGCTACGGCTCGCTGATGTGGCGGCCGGGCTTCCCCTTCGTGGAGAGCGGGCCGGGCCGCCTGCGCGGCTATCACCGCTCGCTCTGCGTGCTCTCGCACGTCCATCGCGGCACGCCGGAGCGGCCGGGCCTGGTGCTCGGGCTCGACCGCGGCGGCTCCTGCCGCGGCATGGCCTTCCGGGTCGCCGCGGCCGACGCCGCGGCCACGCTCGCCTACCTGCGCGAGCGCGAGCAGGTGACCGCGGTCTATGTCGAGCGGGTCCTCGGCGTCACCCTCGACGACGGGCGCCGCATCGAGGCGGTGACCTATCTCGTCGACCGCCGCCACCCGCAATATGCCGGCCGCCTGCCGGAGGCCGAGCTGGTGCGGCTGGTGCGCCAGGGCCTCGGGCGGTCCGGCGCCAACCCGGATTATGTCCGCCACACCCACGACCAGCTCGTCGCCATGGGCATCCCCGACCCGATGCTCGCCCGCCTCGCCGCCGCCTGCGCGGTGCCGAGCCCGTGAGGGTATCCCGGATGCGGCCCCGGAGGCTGCGGAGCGCGGTGCGCCTCACGGCGGCGTCGCCGTGGGAATGCGATCATTCGCCGTTCAGGCGCGTTAGGTCGTCTGGGCAGCAAGAGACCCGAACGACAGCCCGAACGGGCGAGCCGGAGCGCCTCCGCATTGACGAATCCTACGACCCACCTCGCCCTGATCAACCTGTTCGTCGGCGACATCCAGGGCGGGCTCGGCCCCTTTCTCGGCACCTGGCTGGCGCAGGCCGCGCAATGGGGCCCGAGCGAGGTCGGCCTCGTCACCACCATCGTGGGCTTCGCGACCCTCGCCCTGAGCGGTCCGCTCGGCGCCCTGGTCGACCGGCTCGGCCGGCCCCGGATGCTGATCGCGGTGGCCTGCGCGGCGATCCTCGTCGGCACCCTGCTGCTGCTGCCGGCCCGCTCCTTCATGACCGTGCTCGCGGCCCAGTTCGTCGCCGCGGCCGGCGGGACCCTGGTGGTCCCGGCGGTGACGGCGCTGACCCTCGGCATGGTCGGCAAGCAGGCCTTCCCGAAGCAGCAGGGCCGCAACCAGGCCTGGAATCACGTCGGCATCCTGGGCGCCGCCCTCGCGATCAGCTTCGGCACGCCGTTCATGGGCCCGAGCATCGCCTTCTGGGTCCTGGGCGGGCTCTCCGCCTGCGCCATCGCGGCGGCGCTGACGACCCCGAGACACGCCTATAACGGCCGCCGCGCCGTCGGCTGGAAGGAGGACGACGCGGACGACAGGCCCGAGCGCTCCGGCATCCTCAAGGTCCTCTCCGACCGCCGCCTCCTGATCCTCTCGGCGGCGCTCGCCCTGTTCAACCTCGCCAACGGCTCGATGCTGAGCCTGCTCGGCCAGAAGCTGGTGGCCTCGGGCCAGGACGGCACCGGCTGGACCGCCCGCTACGTCATCGTCGCCCAGGCGGTGATGATCCCGGTCGCCCTCTTCGCCGGCTCGCTGGCCGACCGGCGCGGGCGGCGCCAGCTCCTCCTCGTCGCCTGCGCGGTGCTGCCGGTCCGGGCGCTCCTCTCCGCGTTCCTGTCCGATCCCTACTGGCTCGTGCTGGCCGAGGTGCTGGACGGCGTCGCCTCGGGGGTGATCGGCGTCGCCGTGCCGGTGGTGGTGGCCGACCTGACTTGGGGCTCGGGCCGCACCCAGACGGCGCTCGGCACCGTCGCGGCGGTGCAGGGGGTCGGCGGCGCCCTGTCGGGCTGGGTCGGCGGGTTGCTGGCGCTCCATCTCGGCTGGACCTGGGCCTTCCTGGCCCTGGCCGCGCCGGCGGGCCTCGCCCTGGTGCTCGCCCTGTGGCTGGAGGAAACCTGTGCCCCCGGGGGCCGGGACGGCGCGGGATCCGCCTGCAGCCAGGACGCGCCTCCCGAGAGCGCGCCTCCCGGGGACACGGCTCCCCAAGGCGCGGTCCTCGAGGAGACGGAGCCGCGGGGGCGGGCGGTGGGCGCTCCGGCGGGGCCCTGACGGTTCTCCCGGTGGAGTGCCGCAGCGTCCCACTGGACAGGCCGGACGCCGCCGTGATGCTATCGCGGTCGTCGTCCCCGAGGCCCCTGAGGTGAGTGCGCCGCCATGAAGACGCTCCTCGTTCCGGTCGCCCGCCACACCCTGCTCGATTCGGTGCTGGACACGGCGGTCCTCACCGCCCGCCGCTTCGGCGCCAGCATCGAGGGGTTCGGCCTGCGGCCGGCCCTGGCCGAATACGTCCCCGTCGACATGGTCGGGGGCATGACCTGGGTGCGCGACGAGGAGACCGACCTCGTCGAGGCCCGCGATTGCGGTGGCCTGTTCACCGCCGCAATGGAGCGGCACGGCCTCGCCCGCGAGAGCGCCGACACCGCCAGGAACGGCCCGCGCTACCGCTGGCTGCCCGACGCGCCTCCCGGCGACGGCTACCTCGCCCAGCATGCGCGGCTGTTCAACGCCACGGTGGTCGGCCGGCCCGGCAGCGGCGAGAATGCGCCGCGCATGACCACCCTCGAGGCGGTCCTGTTCGAGAGCGGCCGCCCCCTGATCATCGCCCCGCCGGTGCCGCCCGCCAGCATCGGCGAGACCGTGGTGATCGCCTGGAACGGCTCGACCGAGACCGCCCGCGCCGTCGCCTTCGCGGCCCCCTTCCTGCGTGCCGCCGCCCGGATCGAGGTGCTGGGGGTCGATGCCGGCATGGTGCCGGGCCCGAGCGCCGAGGAGATGGCCGCCGCCCTCAACCGCGAGGGCCTGTCGGCGCAGGGCCGCACGATCGCCGCCGGCCGCCGCACCGTCGGCGAGATCTTCCTGACCGAGGCCGAGGCGATCGGCTGCGATCTCCTGATCAAGGGCGCCTATACCCAGAGCCGCCTGCGCCAGATGATCTTCGGCGGGGCCACCAGCCACATCCTCGCCCACGCCGCCATGCCGGTGCTGATGGCGCATTGACGGATCCGATGACCGATTTCACCCTCGACCCACGGCTTTCCGCCGACACCCTCGCGCTCGGCGACCTCGCCCTGTCGAGCGTGCTGCTGCTGAACGACAAGCGCTTCCCCTGGCTCGTCCTGGTGCCGCGGCTCCCCGACGTCTCGGAGCTGACCGACCTGAGCCCCGAGGATGCCGCCCGGCTGATGCAGGAGACCCGCCTCGCGGTCGGCGTGATGCAGGCGCTCGCCAAGCCCGACAAGGTGAATGTCGGCGCCCTCGGCAACGTGGTGGCGCAGCTCCACGTCCACGTGGTCGGGCGGTTCCGCTCCGATCCGGCCTGGCCGGGACCGGTCTGGGGGCACGGCACGCGCGAGCCCTATCCGGCCCATGCGGCGGCGCAGCTGGTGGAGCGGGCGAGGGGGTTGTTCGCGGCGGCGTGACGGGCACACCTTCGACGGTATTTCGGCCCACCGCCTGCATGCACCGACGAAGGATGCGGCGGTCTATGCCGGCATTCTGTTCCGCCTCCAGCGTTATGCCTGGAACCGATGCGTGAAGGCCCTGCACGATTGCACGCTCTTCTTCCAGGCTCGCCGGCTCGGCGTCATCCTTCTCACCGCGAACGTCGTCGATTTCGATCGTCTGCAGCAGATGCGGCCCGAGGGCCGGGTCTTGTTCAACGAGGCCGCGTGATACCAGCGCGCTGATGCATCGACGTGTCGATGCATCAGCGCCGGCGCCCGTTCGGGCTTGCCCCGCGTCTTCGGCTCCGTTCGAAGGCGCTGGGGTATGAGACGGCCTCGCCGTCCTCTCGCCGAATTCGGATCTTGCGGCCGGTTTCGGACCTGCGCGTCCGGCGCATGGGGAGCGAGTCGATCTCCCACGCACCGCCTTGCTTTTGCATCATTTTGCCTGCCCATGCTCCTTCCGACGCGAGGGGCCGCACCGGGCTCCGCACGATGATGCATGAGGGTCCGCCTTGCCCGCTTCCTTGCCCGTCTCCCTCGATCGCCTCGGCTACGCCCAGAGCCTGCTCGAGCGCCACTCCGCCGAGCGCAGCGGTCCGACCCCGTCGCTCGCGGATACGCTGGACGCGAGCCTGCTGCTGTTCTGCGGCGACGTGCCGGTGCTGCGGGTGACGGATGGGGGCGCCACCTGCCTGCTGGACCCTCGGGACGCGGCCCGGGCCGGAGCGCCGTCGCCCGAGCTCTTCCTCGGCCGGGTCGGCGGGCGGCCGGCCTTCGCGGGGGCGCTGCCGGCGGATGCGGCGGCCGCCTTCTCCGACGATCCGGCCTACCGGGTGCTCGATGCCCGTGCCGTCGCGGTCGAGGGGGCGGTGCCGGCGCCCGAGATGGGCGTGCTCGCCACCGCCAAGTCGCTGCTCGGCTGGCATGCCCGGCACGGCTTCTGCGCCAATTGCGGCCACGCCACGACGCTCTCCTGCGGCGGCTTCCGGCGCGACTGCGCGCAGTGCGGCACCGAGCACTTCCCCCGCACCGACCCGGTGGTGATCATGCTGATCACGAACGGCGACCGCTGCCTGCTGGGCCGCCAGGCCCGGTTCGCGCCCAGCGTCTATTCGTGCCTCGCCGGCTTCCTGGAGCCCGGCGAGACCATCGAGGACGCGGTGCGGCGCGAGACCTTCGAGGAGGCCGGCCTGCGGGTCGGGCCGGTGCGCTACCACTTCTCGCAGCCCTGGCCGTTCCCGTCCTCGCTGATGATCGGCTGCGAGGGCGAGGCGCAAGGCGACGCCCTGGTGCTCGACCGGACCGAGCTGGAGGATGCCCGCTGGTTCAGCCGCGACGAGGTGCGGCAGATGCTGGGGCGCACCCATCCGGACGGGCTGATGACCCCGCCGCCGATGGCGATCGCGAATGCCCTGGTGCGCACCTTCGCGGAGCGCTGAGGATGGCGCGGTTTCACGGCATCATCCCCTACCTCGTCACGCCGCTCGACGGGGAGGGGCGGATCGAGGCCGGGGTGATGGGATCGCTCTGCGACGACCTGATCGTTGCCGGCGTGCACGGCCTGACGCCACTCGGCTCGACCGGCGAGTTCGCCTATCTCGACGAGGCGCAGAAGCGCGAGACCGTGGCGGCGGTGGTCGCGGCCGCCGCGGGCCGGGTGCCGGTGCTGCCCGGCGTCGCGTCGACGGCGATCCGCGGCGCGGTCGCGCAGGCGAAGGCCTGCCGGGCGGCGGGGGCGGACGGGATCGTGCTGATCCTCGACGCCTATTTCCCGCTGAGCGAGGCGGAAGTCGAGCGCTACTTCCTGACCGTGGCCGACGCCACCGACCTGCCGATCATCCTCTACACCAACCCGAACTTCCAGCGTGCCGACCTCTCGGTCGCCTCGATCGCGCGGCTCGCCCGGCACCCGCACATCGTCGGCATCAAGGACGCCTCGACCAATACCGGCCGCCTGCTCTCGATCATGAACCGCGTCGGCGACGACCTCGACGTCTTCGCCGCCTCCTCGCACATCGCCGCGAGCGTGATGATGCTCGGCGGCAAGGGCTGGTTCGCCGGCCCCGCCTGCGTCATCCCGCGGGAATGCCTGGCCCTCTACCGGCTCTGCCGGGAGGAGAAGTGGCCCGAGGCGGTGGCGTTGCAGAAGCGGGTCTGGGCCTTCAACGAGGTCTTCGCCCGCTACAACCTCGCCTCCTGCGTCAAGGCGGCGCTCGCGATGCAGGGCTACGCCGTCGGCGACCCGGTGCCGCCCCAGAGCCCGGCCTCGGCGGAGGCGCGAGCGGCCATCGCGGCGGCGCTCGCCGGGATCACCGGCGGCGACGCGACGGGCGCCGCAATCGCGGGTGGACCGTCGCAGCGCTGAGATCGAAGGCCGCGTAGGACGGCCGGCATGAATCCAAGGGAATCGACCGCCATGACCACCGAGACCGCCCGGGCCGCCGCGGCGCGCCACGACTTCGCCCTCGCCGTCGCCCGCGCCGCGGGCGAGACCGCCCTCGGGTTTTTCAACGCCCGCGACGCGCTGGTGATCGAGCAGAAGAGCGGCGCGCAGGACCTCGTCTCGCAGGCCGACCGGGAGGTCGAGCTGCTGATCCGCGCCCGCATCGCGCAAGCCTTCCCGGAGGACGGCGTGATCGGCGAGGAGCACGATCCCGTTCCGAGCCGGTCGGGCTATACCTGGGTGGTCGATCCGATCGACGGCACCAGCCCGTTCCTCAACGGCCAGCCGAACTGGTGCGTCTCGATCGGCGTGCGGGGGCCGGACGGGCTGGTGGCCGGCGTGATCGAGGCGCCGGTCCTGCGCGAGACCTACGCGGCGCTGGCAGGGCAGGGGGCGGTCCTCAACGGGCGGCCCCTGCGCATCGACCCGGCGACGGCGCTCACCTCGGCCAATATCGGCTTCGGCGCCACGCAGAAGACCCCGGCGGCGGAGGCCGCCGCCTTCGTGCGCGGGCTCTACGAGGAGGGCGGCGTGCTGTTCCGCAACGGCTCGGGCGCCCTGATGCTCGCCTACGTCGCCGCCGGGCGCCTCGCCGGCTACTACGATCCCGGCCTCAACGCCTGGGATTGCTATGCCGGCCTATTGCTGGTGCACGAGGCCGGCGGCGTCGCCGAGTATCTCGGCTCCGACGACATGCTCACCGGCGGGCTTCTCCATGCCGGCACGCCGGCGGTGGTGGCGGACCTGCGGCGGCTGGGCGAGGCGTCGCGGCGGGGATGACGCCGGCCGTTAGGCCAGCGACCCGAGCGCGGCGGCGACAGCGACCGCCGCCGCGGCCGGAACCATCCAGAGGAGGGCCCGCGGCCGGTACGACTGGACGACGATCAGGACGAGGCCCGCCCCGATCAGCGATCCGAGCCAGTCCACCGGGCCGAAATTCCAGCCGTCGAGCCGGATCGCGGCGACGAGCGACAGGGCGATCAGCACCCAGCCGGCGGCGCGCAAGGCGAGCACGCGCTGCCGGTCCGGCGGGCCCGGCCACACGGCCTGGTGGTGCCGGGCCATGCTGAGGCACAGGGCGGCGAGGCCGAGGAAGCTGAGGCCGAGGCCGACGAGGAGCGTCATGCCCGCCCCATCTGCGGCGCGGCCGCGGGCGCATCCGCCGCCCGGCGGGCCCGCCGCGGCGCCGCGAACCGGGCGACCTTGTACGAAATCGATGCGAAGCCCGCGGCGAGCGCCAGCAAGGCGGCGTCGAAGCCGAGGAACCAGGCCGGGTCGTCCCAGAGCGCGCGGGCGGTCGCGACGTCGGCGAGCACCACCGCGACGAACAGCGCCGCCACGAGGGCGAGCGCCCCGCGCCAGGCCCGGCGCGGCGCCGGCCACGCCCCCGCCACGGCCACCGCGATCCAGGCGCCGAAGAACACCCAGACCTCGCGCTCCGCCCGGCCCGCGAGGTCGAGGGGGAGCAGCCGGTTGGCGAGGAGATAGGCGGCGATCCCCGCCGGCAGGCCCGCGATCGTGCCGAGGTTGAGGGTGTGGACGAGGCGCCAGCCGAATCCCGCCGCGACCCCGGATTTCGGCAGCCGGGCCACGGTCCACAGCACCAGCCCGCTGCCCACCATGGCGCAGCCCAAGAGCCCGCACAGGAAGAACAGCCCCCGTAAGGCGGCCCCGGCGAAATGCGCCTCGTGCAGGCCGACCATGGTGGTGAAGGTCTTGGCCGCCGGGCGCAACCCGCCCGACAGGACCTCGACCACCGTCCCGCTCGTGCCCGCGAAGGCGACCTGCGGGTGCTGGTGCGAGAGGCCGTGCGGCTCCTCGAACACCGCGACGACCGTGGAGTTGGCGTCGCGCGGGTTGAGGATGCTGAGCCGCTCCAGCGGTTCGGGGATCGTCGCGAGGGCCTTTGCCACCATCGGCCCGACCGGGGCGAGGGTGCCGGGCTCGCCCGCGGGCGGACGGTTCCGCGTGACCTGGCCGGTCTCGGCGAAAAAGGCCTGCTGGTCGCCGCGATAGGCCGCGGTGACGCCCCAGGGCATGTACATGATCGCCAGGGTGACGACGCCCGTATAGGTGATCATCAGGTGGAACGGCAGCGCCAGCACGCCGCTGACGTTGTGGGCGTCGAGCCACCCGCGCTGCGCCGCCTTGTCCCGGCGCAGGGTGAAGAAATCGGAAAAGATGCGCCGGTGGGTGACGATCCCGCTCACCAGGGCCACCAGCATCACCATCGCGCAGATGCCGACGATCCAGCGGCCCCAGAGCGGGGGCAGGTTCAGCTCGAAATGGAAGCGGTAGAAGAAGTCGCCGCCGCGCGTCGCCCGCATCTCCGCCGGTGCGCCGCTCTGCGGATCGAGCAGGACGTGGCCCGGCGGCGTGCCGGGGCGGTTGCGCCAGAACAGCTCGACGAGGGGCCGCTCCGGCGTCGGCAGGGTGACGAACCACATCCGCGCCCCGCCCGCATGGGCCTGGAGGTGGGCGACGGCGAGGTCGGCCGAGGCCGCCAGGGTCTCGGGCGTGATCGCGGCCTCGCGCCTCAGTTCCGGCTGCATCCAGCGCGAGATCTCCGCCCGGTAATAGCTCGCGGTGCCGGTGACGAAGACGGCGAACAGCACCCAGCCGACGACGAGGCCGGACCAGGTGTGCATCCAGGCCATGGACTGGCGAAACCCCTGCTTCATGGCGTGAATCCGGTGGTGGAGCCCATGACGAGCCAGAGGGCGGCGCCGAGGAGCAGGGCGAGCCCGCCGACGATCGCGGCGGCGCGGGCGAGCGAGCGCGCCGCGAAGGCGACGACCACGATGCCCACCATGATGGCGAAGCTCGCGAGCGTCGCCGTCGTCACGGCCTCCGCCCGGGACATCGGCAGGGTCAGGGAGAGGAGGGCGGTCGCGAGGCCTGCGATCCCGTAGCCGCCCCCGATCGCGAGGACGACGCGCCCTGCCACCGAGGCCCTCGCCGGAAGCGTGGATGAGCGGGTCATGGGGGACGAGCTGGTCATGGCGCCCCCTTACCAGCGATACCGTAGCGTCGCATAGACCGTGCGCGGCAGGCCGTAGAAGCAGCTCGCGTAGGAGAAGCAGCCGGTCACGGTGCGATCGTCGAGCAGGTTCTGGGCATTGACCTGCAGGTCGAAGCCCGTGAGCTTCGGATCGAGGTGCTTGAGGTCGTAGGCCGCCAGCGCATCGACCAGCACCGCCTCCGGCACCCGGAAGGTATTGGCCGCATCGCCCCAGGAGCCGCCGAGATAGCGCACGCCGCCGCCGAGGGTGAGGCCGGCGAGCGGGCCGGACCGGAAGCGGTAATCGACGAACAGCGAGGCGGTGCGGTCCGGAACCTGGACCGGGCGCAGGCCCACGATCGGCACCTGTCGGCCGGTGACCTGGTTGAAGGTCGTGGTGGTGTCGCGGGTGTTGCGCACGTCGAGGAAGGAGACCCCGCCGACGAGGTTCAGCCCCTCGGCGAGCGTCGCGCGGGCCTCGAACTCGACGCCCTGCACGCCGATCTCGCCGGTCTGGAGGCTGAAGCCGAAATTGTTCGGATCCGCCGTCAGGGTGTTCGAGCGCTTGATGTCGAAGGCCGCCGCCGTCAGCAGGATGTCCGTGCCCGGCGGCTGGTACTTGATGCCCGCCTCGTACTGGCGGCTGGAGATCGGGTCCGGCACGCGCCCGGTGGTGCCGAAGGCCGGATCGAAGATGCGCCCGCTGATGATCGGCTCGAACGCCTCGCTGTAGGAGACGTAAGGCGCGACGCCGCTGTCGAAGCGGTAGAGCAGGCTCGCCCGGTAGGTCAGGGCGTCGGCCGGCACGTCCTGCAAGGCGACCGCGCCGGTGGCGAGCGTCCGGGTCGGCCCGGTCTGCCGGGCGGTGTCGTAGCGCCCGCCGAGCGTCAGGACGAGGCGGTCGAACTTGATCTGGTCCTGCAGGTAGACGCCGGTCTGCTGCGCGGTGATGCGGGCATTCGTGGTGAAGCCCGGCACCGCAATATTCATGTCGTAGTTCGGCGCCAGTGCGTTGAGGTCGGGCGCGGCGGGGAAGGGGGTCGAGAGCGTCCGGGTCTTGATCGTCTGGTGGTCGACTCCGAACAGCGCCGTGTGGGCGAAGGGCCCGGTGTCGAACTTCGCCTCGAAGTAGTTGTCCATCGTGTAGGCGTCGATCGCCACGTCGGTGGCGATGCGCGAGCGGTTGATCAGCGGCCCGGTCGTCAATGCCGAGAGCGGGAACAGCGCCGCGTTGGAGTTGAAGGCCGTGTAGACGCTGCGATACTGCCCTTCCGTGCGCAGGAAGCGGCCGGAGGAGTGGAAGCGGAAGGCGTCGTCGAAGCGGTGGTCGAGGATATAGGTCACCGCAGCTTGCGTGCGGTCGGATTGCTCGAAGTTGCGGTCGCCGTCATAGAAATCGACCGGCAGGCGCCCGACGATCCCGTTGCCGAAGTTGCGCGGGAAGAGCGTGCCGTAGGCCGGGAAGCTGCCGTAGAAACCGGAGAACGGGTCGCGCTGGTAGAGGCCGAGCACGGTGAGCGAGGTGTCGGCGGAGGGGCGCCAGGTCAGGCTCGGCTGGATGAAGGCGCGCTCGACCCGGGTCGTCACCGCCGGCCCGTCGCCGTTCCACCCGAGGCCCGTCACCCGGTAGGCGAATTGCTCGGTCCCCGGGACGGTGGTCTCCGAGGTGATCGGCCCGCCGACGTCGAAGCCGCCCCGCACCTCGCTGAAGCCGCCGCCCTGGACGAAGACCTCGCCGTGGCGGACGAATTGCGGCATCTTCGACGTCAGGTTGACGATGCCGCCGGGGCCGGACTGGCCATAGAGCACCGAGGCCGGGCCCTTGACGATGTCGATCCGCTCGATCCGGTAAGGATCGACCGACGGGAAGGCGTCGCGGCTGGTCGGCAGGCGCATCCCGTCGAGGAAGAGCGGCGCCGTGAAGCCGCGGATCGAGAATTGCTCCAGCCGGGTCCCGCCGGCGCCGCCGCGCTGCTCGGTGGTCACGCTCGGGCTGTAGCGCAGGGCCTGGTTGATGGTGAGCGCGTTCTGGTCCTCGATCTGCTCGCGGCCGATGACGGTGATCGATTGCGCGGTCTCGAGGATCGGCGTGTCGGTCTTGGTCGCCACCACGCTGCGCGAGGCGACGTAGCCGGGCACCGGCCCGCGCGCGCCGCCGGGCTGCGTCCCGGCGGCGGTGGCCGTGACCGGCCGCGCGACGCCCTCGATGCTGATGGTGTCGAGGGCGATCTCGGCACCGTCCTGGGCCTGCGCGCCCGCGACCAGGCCGGACGTCAGCACCACGCCCGACAGCAGCGACCAGCTCAACCGACGCCGCCCCACGAGCGAGAGGTGAGGGACGCGACGCGACGACGGGACGGGCATGACGGAATCCAGGGCGAGCGGGAACGCTGCTCGCGGCCAGTACAAGGGGGTGGGAACCCGGGTGGCCGCGGCTGGAGACCGAATGGCAAAATCAGCAAAGGCTAACAAGAACTATGTTTTATAGCTATTACAATGAGAATGTCGATGGTCTTTTGTATCAGTGCGCCGTCGATATTGGTGTAAGCGAATCCGTGCCGTGATCAAGTCAGGACGATGAAATGCGAAGACGCCGGATGGATGTGGGTATCGGGGGCCTGGAACAGCCTCCGTCCCGACGCAGGGTCACGCGTGATCCCACCCGAAAAGCCTAGTCCGAACGATCTATACGCCCGGTCGTCGGCCGGCATCTCCCGTGCGACCGGCGCGTGATGCGGCGTCCCCTCGCTGTGAAAGGACCGGCGCGGCGGCACCGGCCGAACAAACGGGGCATCGCCCCTCGTCGCGGATACGACGGAACTCGTCCGGCCCAACCTGCCATCGCGGCGATCCGGCCCTGCACTCGCCCCGACGCGACCTCAGCGTATTGCCGAGGTTCCGGGCGACCGCCGTCATCGATCGCCGCCCGGTCTCCGGCCTCCTCGTGTGGATGAGGGACGGCGCGCAGGCGCCGCCCCGGTCACGCGAGGCAGGGGCGCATCACCGGATCAGGTTCGACTTGGCCAGATCGACGATCTCGTCGCCGCGGCCGTTCATCACCGCCCGCATCACGTAGAGGCTGAAGCCCTTCACCTGCTCGGCCCGGATCCGAGGCGGCATCGCGAGTTCCTGGCGGTTGGTCACCACGTCGAGGAGGGCCGGGCCGTCATGGGCCAGCATCTCGGCGATGGCCCCCTCCAGCTCGCCCGGATCCTCGACCCGGCGCCCGTGCAGGCCGGCGGCGCGGGCGATGGCGGAGAAGTCCGGGTTCTGGAGCGCGACGCCGGTATCGAGGTAGCCGGCGGCCTTCATCTCCAGCTCGACGAAGCCGAGGGTGCCGTTGTTGAACACCACGACCTTCACCGGCAGCTTCTCCTGCACCAGGGTGAGGAGGTCGCCCATCAGCATGGTGAAGCCGCCATCGCCGGCGAGCGCGATCACCTGTCGTCCTGCTTGCGCGGCCTGGATCCCGATCGCGTGGGCCATGGCGTTCGCCATCGAGCCGTGCGCCCAGGAGCCGATCAGCCGCCGGCCCGGGGACATTGTCAGGTAGCGCGCCGCCCAGATGGTGGGCGTACCGACATCCGCCGTGAACACCGCGTCCGGGCTCGCCGCCTCGCTCACCAGCCGGGTCAGGTATTGCGGGTGGATCGGCAGGCGGCCGGGCTTGCCCGTCGCGAGGTCGTCGAGCCCCTCGCGGGCCTTCGCGTAATGCTTCAGGCAGCGTTCGAGGTGGCTGGAATCCCGGCGCGCCTTGAGCCGCGGCCGCAGGGCCGCGATGGTCGCCCCGACATCGCCGACGAGGCCGAGATCGAGCCGGCAGCGGCGGCCGAGATTCTCCGGCCGGATGTCGATCTGCGCGATCTTCGCTGTCTCGGGATAGAACTGGCGGTAGGGAAAGTCGGTGCCGAGCAGCAGCAGCGCATCGCAGGCCTCCATGGCGGCGTAGCCGGAGGAGAAGCCGATCAGCCCGGTCATGCCGACATCGTAGGGGTTGTCGCTCTCGACATGCTCCTTGCCGCCGAGCGCGTGCACCACCGGCGCCTTGAGGGCCTCGGCGAGGCCGATCACCGCCTCCCGCGCCCCGGCGCAGCCGCGGCCGCAGAACAGCGTCACCTTCTCGGCGCCGTCGAGCAGGGCCGCGAGCGCATCGAGCTCGGTATCCTGCGGCACGACCACCGGAGGCTTGGGCGCCAGCGTCGCGGGCGCGGCGAGAGCCCGCTCCGGCGCCTCCTTCAGGGCGACGTCGCCGGGGATCACCACCACCGAGACGCCGCCCTTGCCCAAAGCGGTGCGGATCGCGATCTCGAGGACGTAGGGCAGCTGCGCCGGATCGGAGACCAGCTCGCAATAGTGGCTGCACTCCCGGAACAGCTCCTCCGGATGGGTGGCCTGGAAGTAGTTGGTGCCGATCTCGGCCGAGGGGATGTGGGCGGCGATGGCCAGCACCGGCGTGCGCGAGCGGTGGGCGTCGTAGAGGCCGTTGATGAGGTGGAGATGGCCCGGGCCGCAGGACCCGGCGCAGACCGCGAGCCCGCCCGTCGCTTGCGACTCGGCGGAGGCCGCGAAGGCCGCCACCTCCTCGTGGCGCACATGCACCCAGCGGATCCTGGCCCGAGCCCGAATCGCCTCGGTCAGGCCGTTGAGGCTGTCGCCGACGACGCCGTAGACGCGTTCGACGCCGGCATGTTCCAGGGTCTCGATGCAGAGATCGGCAACGTTGCGGCCCGTCATGATAGGCTCCTGCGCGCTGCGCCGCAGCGGCTTGGCCGCCGCGAGCGAGGAAACGATGTCTCTTCGAGGCGTTCCATCCGGAGCCTGGATCTAGGGCGCGTTCGACCGAAGGGGATGCGGGGCGCGGTTGCCTCTACGGAATGCCCGGTTTGCATCGGACGGTGCCGGAGGCCGGATGGCGACGGGAGCAGGCATGTGCTCGCGCAGGTCCTGCCCACCCGACCATGGCATGATGCCAACAGCCTGAGATGCTGACGCATCGCTTCGATCTCGGGCAGGCCCGAGATCGACGGGGCCGTTGACCCGTCTCGGATTTTCGACACCAAGCCCAGGGGGCCGGGACCTTGGGCTTGGCGATAACTCGCGAACGAGACCCAAGGTCGTTGTCTTTCGACCGTTGGTACGACCAGCAAGACAGGAGGCTGAAAAGAAAAAAGGCCGCCCTTGCGAGCGGCCCGAAGTCTAGGGAGGAAACGCCCAAGAGGGCTGACAAGTCCGCGACGCCATCGCGTCCTTGCGTATGTCATGTATCCCATCAAATTTCGCACTGCACAATCCAGACTTTCGTGCAAGGTGCCATGCGCGCGACGCATGAAGCTCGGCCTTGAAGCGGTCAGACGGGCCCGATCTCGAACTCCATCCCGCGCCCGGGTCCCTGGTCGGCATAGTCGACGAGGGTGTAGCCGCGCTCCGACAGGGCCGCCTCCAGATCGTCGCGGTGCCGCCGGAACATCTGCCCGATCGCCAGCGGCGTCAGGCGCGGGCTCGCCCGCCGGAGCGCGTCGACGCCGACCTGAAGTGGCGCGCCCTCCCGGTCCGCGATCCGGATCAGGATCGAGGCCAGCTCCGCCGCCTTGGTCTCGGCCGCCGATTTCGGCTTGAAGGCCATCTGCATTCTCCTCGTTCAACCGCCACTGACCTGCTCGGCGAAGTCCTCCGGGATCTCGCCGAAGGTTCCCAGGATCGTCACGCTCTCGAGCTCGCCGGTCTCGTCATCCGCCACGATGCGCAGGGCCGCCGCGCCCGGCATGCGCCCGGCGATCGCCGCGGCGCGCTTGAGCGCCCCGCTCTCCGTCGGCGCCACGTCGCGCGCGCCCGGCCGCAACCGCTTCCGGTGCACCTCGAACGTCTGCACCATGAAGGTCGTCCGCATCGCCATCCCGCACTCCCGCTCCGCATCGGCCCGAAGCTCGGCCCTGGCCGGACGTCGCCGGCCCACCTGTTCTTTCTTCGTTCTAGAGCAACGCCCGATCGCGTTGCAATCGGACGCCGCTCTAGTGGTTTGATTTTGCCGCATTTTCTGCGACGAACCGGTATCCGTTTCGTCGGACAATCTCCTAGCAGGCCGGCCGGCGCGGCTCCACCGCCCCGTCGTCGCGGCCATCGCCTCGGACCTCGGCCTCGAATTTCGGCTTCAGAACTTGGCCACCGCCAGGGTGCCGTCATCCATCGCGATGAAGCGGATGCCGGCCTGGCGCAGGGCGATCACGGCCTTGTGGCGCGAGCGGGCGCCCTGGGCCTCGGCGTTCTCCTCGAGGCGGCGCACCGTCGAGAGCGACAGGCCGCCGGCTTCCGCGAGCGTCGCCATCGACCAGTCGAGGAGCCCGCGCGCTGCGCGCAGGTGGTGGCCCCGCACGGCCTGTTCGAGCGCGCGCCGCAGGCCGGGATCGTCGCGGGAATCGGTGTCCCGCACCGGAGCACCGGAATCGTGGATCGGATACTTCATGCCGGTCCAGCCGCGGTACTCGCCCGCCTCGCTCCAGACGGGGACGCCGACGAGGCGGAACCGCCACACCTCGCCGGTGGCGAGGCGCTCGAACGGTGTCCCCTGGAAGCGCATGTGGCGGTCATGCATCTCCCAGCCCCGGTTGCGATAGGCCTCGCGCTCCTCCGGCACGAGCATGAGGAACGGATCGACCTGGATCTCCTCCAGGGACACTCCGTGCGCCTCTGCCACCTCGATGGGGAAATGGTGGACGAGGTCCGGGCCGAGGAAATAGGTCGTCGAATAGGTCGCCCGGTAGAGTGCCTGGCGCCGGCGCCGATCGGCGGCCTGCATCTGCTTCAGCCGCTCATGGTCGGTGACGTCGAGGGCGACCCCGCCGATCGAGAGCGGCCGTCCGTCCGGTGAGACGCGGAGCTCGGAAACGACCGACAAGGTGCACATCTCCCCGCTCGGCCGGATCACCCGGACGACCGCGCTCGGCGCGACACGGCCTTGCAGGATCTCGCTCGGGCTCGCCAGGCGCGCCCGGTCCTCCGGATGCACGAGGTCGTGGAAGAGATCGTAGCTGGCGACGGAGAGGTGCGGCTTCAGTCCGAGAAGCCTGAAGAAGCCCGACGACCAGCGCTGCTCACCCGAAGTGAAAGACCAATGCCAACCGCCTGCAAGGCCATATTCCTCGATTGTACGCTGAAAGATGTCGGAACAGGACTTGAGATCAGCAGCGTCCATGCACGAGTCGATCGAGGGAAACACTTTCCCGAATTCTACGGCATACCCCGCCCCAGTCTCAAGTCGAAGGCCGCGACGTTACGGTTAAGTGACTCGGCCCGGTGCTGGCAAGGCTCACGCCAGGCTCATTCCCTCGATGCCTCCTTCGCCCGGGCGGCGGAAAGCCGAGCCTGGGCGATCACCTGCTCGGGCGTCGGCGGGTTCGCCGGATGATGGCTGAGGCAGAGCGGCGTGCGCAGCTTGGCCGGCCGGCCCGACCCCTCCGTGGCGAAGTAGAACTCGCCCGCGCCGAGCCGGCCGATATCGGGCGCCGTCCCGCCGCTCGCCGCCATGATCTCCTGGGCGGCCGCGATCGTGGCCGGCGCGCTCTGGCGGCCGAAGAACTGCGTCGTGCAGTTCGACACGACCTGGTTGTGGATGCCCCTCGGCACCTGCGTCGCCACGATCATCCCGAGGCCGTACTTGCGCCCCTGTGCCACCAGCTTGATGCCGCTGCCGAGGCTCGGCGGCGTGCGCCCCGAGGGCAGGAACGTCTGCGCCTCGTCGACCACGTAGAGGAGTCCCCGGGGCGACGGGTTCTTCTTGATCCAGCCGAACAGCGCCATCTGCAGCCGGTTGACGAAATCCTCCCGCGCCGCCTCCGAGGCGAGCCCCGACAGGTTGACGACCGAGATCCGGGTGCGATCGCGGCCGGCCCCGTAGAACAGGCGGGCCGGATCGAGCACCGCGCCCTCGATCCTCAGGAGCGGATTGGTGGCGACGGCGGCGAGCAGCTGGTTCGCCATGTCGGCGGCGAGGTTCGTGGCCCTGCCGATCTGGCTGGTGCCGTCCGGCAGGTCGGCGAGCAGGTCGGTGAAGGCGCCGAGGGTGCCGCCACCGCGGCCGGCAAACGCCCGCAGGGCATCGGCGAGGACGCCGCGCTGGAGGGTCCTGGTGGCGCCGGCGAGCGGCCCGAGGGTCTCGGCCGCCATCTCGATCGCCTGGGCGCGCTCGTCGCGGTCGTCGCTCGCCGCGAGGTCGGGCATCACCGAGAGGAAGAGCGGGTTGCCGGCATGGATGCCCGGCGTCCACACCACCACCTCGACCCGCTCGGCGTAAAGCCCGGCCTTGCGGTCGTCCTCCGGCGTGAACCTGTCGGGCCGCTCGGGCCAGGCCTCGCCGAGGCGCGACAGGTCGTTGTTGGGATCGACCACGATCGCCGGGAGGCCGGCGAGCGCCGCCTCCTCGACCAGGCGCCGCAGCAGCACGGTCTTGCCCGAGCCGGAACCGGCGATGATCGCGGTGTGGCGCGGCAGCAGCCGCAGCGGCAGGGCTACGGGCGGCGCGTCGGGGGTGAGGCGGTGTCCGACCGGGATGGCGTCGGGGATGGGGGCCGGCTCGGCCTCGACGCGCAGGACCGGCTCGGGCTCGGCATGGGCCGGCGTCGCCGCCGGCTCGGGCTCGGCATGGGCCGGCGTCGCCGCCGGCTCGGGCTCGGCATGGGCCGGCGGCGACGCCGGCTCAGGGCCGGAGGCCGGCGGATCGATGTCCCGGAGGGGTTGGCGGGGCGGCAGCGGCGGCAGGGGATCGCGCCCACGCCGACCCCGTGCCGGCTGCACCGCCGTCCCGTCGCCCGGCAGGCCGATCTTGCGGAAGAACGCGGTCCCGCGCACCGGCAGCGTCTCCCGGATCCAGCTCTCGAACGTGTCGAACTCGCCGTCCCGCAGCGCCTGGTCGCGCAAGGTGCGCAGGGCCACGAAGGTCCGCAGGTCGTCGTCGGACGGGTCGATCAGCTTTCCGCCCGCGGCCATGAACCGGTCGACGAGGGTGCTGGTCTTGGTGCCGGCTGGCACCGGGCCGCGGCGCACCACCAGCAATTCGCGGCCCGGGATCTTCGACGAGATGCCCGAGGCGGTGAGCGCGGCACGCAGCCGGGCCTGGAACGCGATCGGGTGCTGCTGGAGGAGCGCGCGATAGCAGACGTGGCGCTCGCGGTCGTTCTCGTCGCGGTGGAGGAAGGTCAGCCGTCCGTGCAGCGGCGGCAGGCGCTGCTCGGGCTCGCCCTTGCTCACCACGTCGACCTCGTCGTGCGGGTCGTCCTCCAGGGCGTAGAGGTCGAAGGCGGCGCGCAGGAGTTCGCCGAGGCCGGTCTCCTCGTCGTCGAGGATGCCGGAGATGTCGGCCTTGCGGCGGGCGTCTTCGAGGTCGAAGGGACCGGCACCGCCCTTCTTCCCGCTGCCATCGTTCGGTTCGACGAGATCGTCGCAGACCGTGACGATCCCGCCCGCCAGGCAGTCGCGGCGGAAGGCATCGCAGCGCATCAGCAGCGTGCGCGGCCGCATCGCGAAGCGAGCCGCCGCGGCGATCGCCGCCTCGCTGAACGGCCAGGTCGGGGAGGGCGGCGCGAAGCCCGCCTCGGCATAGGCCGGCGCCAGGCGGCCGCGGATGAGCGCGGCCGCGGCGGCCGGCTTGTTCATGCCCGTCAGCAGCACCGGCGGCTCGAACCGGTCCATGGCGGATTTCAGCCCGCGCTCCTCCAGCCGCCGCCACGAATCCGTCAGGCAGGTGATCAGCGTCATGCCGCGGCCGCCGCCGTCATGCAGCTCCATCAGGCCGGCGGCCAGCATCTCGGCCAGGCCGGGGCCGGCGTCGAAATCCTCGTCGAGCGTCAGGCGGCTCGCATCGACCACGCCGTCGATCTGGTCGAGGGCGACGAGGGTCGGGCCGCTCAAGCCCATGATCCAGGCCATGCCGCGCACCAACTCGATGGGCGCGGGCGGCGGGGTCGTGAAGCCGAGGCCGGCCCGGGCCGCCGGGTCGGCGTCGTAGCCCTGCAGCCAGGCATGGGCGAGGCCGACCGCCGCGAGATCCTGCGAGCGCAGCAGGCAGAGCGCGCGAAAGACGTCCTGATGCTTGAGCGCCCGCGCGGTATCGACGTGCATCAGCGCCCGGACCAGGAGATCGACGATCCGGCGGGTGTCGATATTGGGCGTGTTGAAGGCCTGCTCGACCTGCTCCTCGACATTGAAGCGGCGGGCGACGCCGGCCAGCACCGCATCCGACTGGCGCCGGCCATCCGGCATCGGCTGCATCAGGGCGGTGAGGTAGCTGAGCGCCGCGCTGCGCCAGAAATCGGTGAGCCCGAGCACGTCGAGGAGCACGAACCAGCCGCCCGACGCCCAGACCTCGCGCCGGATCTCGCCGACGAGATGGGTCTTGCCGATGCCCGGCTCGCCGACGAGCACCCGGCCGCGCGGGCGGCTGCCCGGCTTCTGCGCGTGGAGTGCCTCGACGATTCCCGGGATTAGGGCCTCGTTCGGCGCGCCGGTCGGCTCGGCCTCGAGCCAGACGCTGTCGAGGGTGCGCACCCAGTCGAAATTGACGCGGCGCAGGGCGTCGAGGGCGTCGCTCATGCGTGGATCCAGATCTCGTGGAAGGGCTCGCCGGCAGGAGCGAAGGCGGCGTCGCGCTCGGCGGCGTCGAGGGCCTTCGGGTCGCTGATCCGGGTGAGCCGGATGCTCGGATCGCCGCCCAGGATCGCCGCCAGCCCGGCATCGACGGCGACGCGGTCGAGGTCGGCGAGCGCCGCCCGCAGGACGCTGAGGCGCACCGGCGCGGCCTTCCGGCCGCCGGTGCAGGCGAGATAGGCCTCTTCGATCCGGGCGCGGACCCGGCCCGGATCGGGCGGGGCAGCGGTCTTCTTTGCAGCGGTCTTGGGCTTCCGGGCCTTCGGCTCCGGCGGCACACGCTCGGGCGCAGGGCCGACGAACTCGGCGAGCGTCGCGCCGGTCTTCTCGAGGTGGTGATGGAGCCGCGTGAGCCAGTCCTGGAGCACCCGGGCGTTCGGGGGCAGGGGATCGCACAGGTGCCGGCCGGCCCAGTTCCAGCCCTTGTCGGTCACGGTCAGCCGCGAGGAGCGGCCTTCCTTCTCGACCGTCAGCAGCCCGGCCTTCTGCAAGGCGTCGCGCTCGGCCTTCTTCGGCACGATCTCGCTGTTCAGGGCGGTGCCCTGCCGGCCGAGCAGGCGCCAGAGGATCAGCGCCTGAAGCGGCGTCGGCGTCTCGCTCATCGGGTCGTGTCTCCAGCGGAGGGGAGGCTTGCGGAGGAGAGGGGGCGGCGCAGCCGGACCACGGCGCGGATCTTCTCGATCGCACGCTGCAGGTCGGCGGTGACCTGATCGTTGGTGAGGCGCAGCACGAGGTAGCCGGCCACCAGCAACTCGTAGTCGCGGTGTCGGTCCTGGGCGAATTTCGGGCTGGCCTGATGCTCCGGCCCGTCGATCTCGACCACGATGCGGTGCGCGCGGCAGACCAGATCGACCCGAGGCTGCTGGCCGTGGCCGGCCACCCGCACGATCTCGTTGCCGGTGAACAGGCCGGCGAGCTCCGGATCCGCCGCCAGGGCCGCCTCGACCCGCCGCTCCGCCTCGCTGGCAGGGTGGGCCCGCGAGCGCGCGGAGATGAAGCGCTCCGCGGCCGGCCGTGACGCGCGGCCGATCGTGCAGGCGCCGTAGAGGATGCGGTCGTAGGGCGGGAGGTCGGGCGGTGCGGCCGGCAGGGCGAGGATGCAGGATGCACCGTGGCCGGCGCACCATTCCAGCGCCTCGATCACCGGGGCGGCCCGCGCCGGCGAGACCGGATCGACCTCCGCCACCAGGATCACGCTGTCCGGCTCGACCACCCGCAGCAACTGCGCGCATTCGAGCGCCCGCGCCACCCGCCGGAACCGGGGCGGCCGCCCGGATGCGGCCAAGGTCGCGGCTGCCTTGAGCCACGGCCCCGAGACCGCCGGTGCCGATCCCTCCGGCCAGTCCGGCCAGCGGGCAAGCGCCAGCTCGGCGAGGTCGTCGAGCAGGCGGTCGACGAGGGCGGTGCTGCTGCGCGGATCCTCGGCGGCGACGAGGAGCGCCCCGCGGCCGATCTCCGCCGCCGCCAGTGCCTCGCCGATTCCGTCGCGCGTCAGGCCGATGACGGCGAGCCGCTCACCGCCCGCCAGGCCGGCGACGCGGCCCGCGAGATCGGTCGGCGTCAGGCACGGCCGCGCTGTGCTCTCTCCGGACCTGGGCAAGACGAGACCGCGTCCCCGGGATTGGCCGACGACGCCTCGCGCGTTCCACGGCTGTTGGCCCGGGATATCCAGCACAGGTTGCTGGACTTTGCCAGGGGGTTGTGAGGCCGGGAGCGCCGGAAGGCTGTTTTTCGTCTCGCCGGGCGGACCGCTCGATCCGAGGGCCCAACGCCGTCGGCCCTCCCCCTACGGAACTCGGGCAAGCCCGAGCGCCGTGGGAGGGGGGAGGGTTCAGCGCTGGGCTGCACGGCCCGGCCCGTAGCCGGCGGGCGGACGCGAGCCGAGATGCGAGCGAAGGGTGCGCCCCTCGTACTCGCTGCGGAACAGGCCGCGCCGGCGCAGCTCCGGCAGGACCAGCGCGATGAAGTCGTCGAGCCCGCCCGGCAGGGTCGGCGGCATGATGTTGAACCCGTCCGCGCCCCCGGCCCGGAACCGCGCCTCCATCTCGTCCACGATCTGCGCCGGGGTGCCGACGATCTGCGAGTGGCCCCGCGCCCCGGCGATCCGCAGGTAGAGCTGGCGCAGGCTCAGGCCCTCGCGGCGGGCGAGGTCAAACATCAGCTGCTGGCGCGACTTGAGTCCCTCGGTCTCGGGCAGTTCCGGCACCGGGCCGTCGGGGTCGAAGCCCGAGAGGTCGTGGCCGACCATGCGGCTGAGCAGCGCGAGCCCCACCACGGGATCGATCAGTGCCTGCAATTCCTCGAACTTGTCCCGCGCCTCCGACTCGGTGCGGCCGACCACCGGAAAAAGCCCCGGCATGATCTTGAGGTCGTCGGGGGAGCGGCCGAACCGGGCCATGCGCCCCTTCAGGTCGCGGGAGAACGCCACGGCCTCGTCGAGGGTCTGGTTGGCCGTGAACACGATCTCGGCGGTGCGCGCCGCCAGGTCCTTGCCGGGGCCGGAGGAGCCGGCCTGGACCAGCACCGGCTGGCCCTGCGGCGTGCGCGGGATGTTGAGGGGCCCGCGGACCTCGAAATGCTTGCCCTTGTGGTCGAGGGGCCGGAAGCCGTCGGGCTTCGAGAACTGGCCCGAGGCCTTGTCGATCACGACGGCGTCGTCGTCCCAGGTGTTCCAGAGACCCAGGACCACGTCGACGAATTCCTCCGCCCGCTCGTAGCGGTCGGCGTGGCGCGCGATCGTGTCGTTGCCGAAATTGGCCGCCTCCAGGTCGGTGGCGGACGTGACGAGGTTCCAGCCGGCCCGGCCGCCGCTGAGGTGGTCGAGGGAGGCGAAGCGCCGGGCGACGTTGTAGGGCTCGTTGAAGCTCGTCGAGGTGGTGGCGACGAGGCCGATGCGGCGCGTGACGGCGGCGAGGGCCGAGAGCAGGGTGACGGGCTCGAAATGGCCTGAGCGCGCGGTGCGCTCGCTCGATCGGAGGTCGGCGTCGCGGATGCCGGTGCCGTCCTCCAGGAAGATCAGGTCGAACTTGGCGGCCTCGGCGCGTTGCGCCCAGCCGACATAGCGCTCCAGCACCAGCCCGCCATCGGCCTCGCTCGACGGGTGGCGCCAGCCGGCGACGTGGTGGCCGGTGGCGTAGAAGAAGGCGCCGAGGCGCATCGTGTCCTGGGTCATCGCTCGCTCGAGGGTTCGGGACGGGTCGCGTCAGATCTAGCGCCGGCTGCGCGATCCGCCCGTCACCCGGCCGCGACCGCGTCGAGCGCCCGCGCGAGATCGGCCAGGAGATCCTCCTCCGCCTCCAGCCCGACCGAGAGCCGCACCAGCCCGTCGCCGACGCCCGCCCGCTCCCGCGCCTCCGGGTCCATGGCGGCATGGGTCATGGTCACCGGGTGCGCGATCAGGCTCTCGATCCCGCCGAGGGATTCGGCCAGGCTGAAGACCTGGAGCGCCCCGACGAGCCGGCGCACCGCCTCGCGCCCGCCGGCGATCTCGGCGCTCAGCATCGCGCCGAAGCCGCTCTGCTGCGCCTTGGCGACGGCGTGGCCGGGATGCGAGGAAAGGCCCGGATAATAGACGCGGGCCACCGCAGGATGCGCGTCGAGGAAGGCGGCCACCGCGGCGGCATTGCGGCTCTGGCGCTCGATGCGGGGAAACAGCGTGCGCACGCCGCGCAAGGTGAGGTAGGCATCGAAGGGCGAGCCGGTGACCCCGACGGTGTTGGCCCAGGCGGCGAGCTCGTCGCCCAGGGCGGCGTCGGCGGCCACGACCGCGCCGCCGATCACGTCGGAATGGCCGTTGATGAACTTGGTGGTCGAGTGGACGACGAGGTCGGCCCCGAGCGCCAGCGGCCGCTGCAGGGCCGGGGACAGGAAGGTGTTGTCGACCACGAAGAGGGCGCCCGCCGCCTTCGCCAGCGCCGCGACGCGGCGCACATCCGTGATGCGCATCAGCGGGTTGCTCGGCGTCTCGGTGAGGACGACCCGGGCCCCCTCGGCGAGGGCGGCCGCGAGCGCGGCCTCGTCGGTCTGGTCGACGAAGGCGACGCGGTAATGGCCCCGTGCGGCGCGCATCGAGAGCAGCCGGTGGGTGCCGCCGTAACAATCGTGCGGCGCCACCAGGAGGTCGCCGGGCCGCAAGGGGGAGAGGGCGAGGTCGAGGGCCGCCATGCCGCTCGACACGACCACGGCGCGGGCCCCGCCCTCCAGCTTCGCCAGCGTGTCGGCGAGCTGGTCGCGGGTCGGGTTGCCGAGGCGGGCGTAATCGTAGGCCCGCGCCTTCTCGAACTCGGCGAAGGTGTAGGTCGTCGAGAGATAGAGCGGCGGGGTCACCGCGCCGAAGGCCGTGTCCGTCCCGATCCCGTTCGCCGCGGCGATCGTCTCCGCCCGCCTGTTCTCGTCCGCCACGCTCGCTCTCCCGGTCTCGTGATGCGCCCGTCTGTTCTTTATGAAGAACGAAACGGGCGATCAACAGGAGAATGTTCGATGTGGCGAATGATCCGCTACTTCAGCCCGAATCCGCGGCGCTCCAGGATGGCGCGCAGCCGGTCGCGGCCGCTCAGCGAGCCGGGAACGCGCACCCGCTCCAGGGCGGCTCCGCTCCAGCCGACCTCCGGCATGCGCTGCCCGGCCTGGAACGCGGTCATCGCCGCGTCGTAGGCGGCGATCGGGCCTTGCGCGAGGGACGGGTCGTAGCGGCCACGGTGCAGCACCACGTCCTGGGGGAGGCGCGGCTTCACGGCGGCGGGCCGCTGCGGATCGGGCCAGCCGACGCAGTGGCCGAACACCGCCAGCACGTTCGGCGGCAGGCCGAGCAGCTCGGCCACCGCCTCCGGGTCGTTGCGCAGGGCCCCGATATAGACCGAGCCGAGGCCGAGCGATTCGAGCGCCACCGTGGCGTTCTGGGCGGCGAGCGCCGCATCGACCACGCCGACCATCAGCATCTCGAGATAGGCGAGCCCGTCGGTCGGCTGGGCCCGGTCGCGGCCGATCGCGCCGAGGCGCGACAGGTCGGCGAGCCAGACCAGCACCAGGGGAGCCTCGACGACGTGGCGCTGCCCGCGCGCCACCTCCGACAGGCGCCGCTTGGCGGCCTCGTCCTCGACGGCGACGACGCTCCAGGTCTGGAGGTTCGACGAGCTCGGGGCCGATTGCGCCGCGGCGACGAGCGCTTCGAGGGCTCCGGCGGGGAGGGGATCGGGCCGGAACGCCCGCACCGTGCGGTGAGCGAGGAGTCCCGCGATCACCTCGTTCCAGGCGATGTCGAGCGGCGCCTCAGCGCCGTAGCGCGCCCTCAGGGCCTCCTCGCGTCCGGTCCCGCTCATCCGATCCCCGTCTCCCGCCGCCCGTCTTGGGGCGGAGTCCATCTGGGGGCGGAGTAGTACACGAAATTCATTGACTAACCAGGGCGGCCATCCCAGATCGAGGCCGCCAGGCCCGAAGGGCCCGCACAGGAGGCCGACATGGCGCGACCCCGCAGGCTTCATCTCGGCGCCTTCATGCGCCCGGTCGGCATCCACACCGCCTGGTGGCGCCACCCGGGCGGCCTGCCGGACGCCAACTTCAACTTCGGCCACCTCGCCCGCTTCGCGAAAGAGCTGGAAGCCGCGAAGTTCGACGCCTTCTTCATGGCCGACCACCTCGCGGTGCTGAACATGCCGGTCGAGGCGCTCAAGCGATCGGCCACCGTGACCTCGTTCGATCCCGCGACGCTGCTGCCGGCGCTCGCCGTGGTGACCGAGCGGATCGGGCTCATCGCCACCGCCTCCACCACCTACGACCAGCCGTTCCACGTCGCCCGGCGCTTCGCCTCCCTCGACCACCTCAGCGGGGGCCGCGCCGGCTGGAACGTCGTGACGACCTCGAATCCCGACGCGGCGCGGAATTTCGGGCTCGAGCACCATCCCGAGCACGGCGACCGCTACGACCGGGCGCACGAATTCGTCGAGGTGGTGAAGGGCCTGTGGGATTCCTTCGCCGACGACGCCTTCCTGCGCGATGTCGAGAGCGGGATCTTCTTCGATCCCGACAAGATGCACGTTCTGGATCACCAGGGCCCCCACCTCTCGGTACGGGGGCCGCTCAACGTCGCCCGGCCGGTCCAGGGCTGGCCGGTGATCGTGCAGGCGGGCGCCTCGGAGGCCGGGCGCCAGCTCGCCGCCGAGACCGCCGAGGTGATCTTCGGCGCGGCCGGCAGCATCGAGGACGGGCGGCTTTTCGCCGAGGACGTGCGCGGCCGCATGGACGCCGTCGGGCGCGACCCCGGCCACCTCAAGATCCTGCCGGCCTGCTTCGTGGTGGTGGGCGACACCGTGGAGGAGGCGCGCGAGAAGCGCGCCCGGCTTGACGGCCTCGTCCACGAGGCGAGCGCCGTCGCGGCCCTGTCGATCGCGCTCGGCGTCGACGCCGCCGCCTTCGACCCCGACGGGCCGCTGCCGGAGATCCCGGAATCCAACCAGTCGAAGACCGGGCGCGAGCGGGCGATCGCGCTGGCGCGGCGCGAAGGCCTGACAGTCCGGCAGCTGGCCCAGCGCCTCGGCGGCTATGCCGGCCTCGCCATGGTCGGCACGCCCGCCACCATCGCCGACGAGATGCAGGCCTGGCTCGAGGCCGGCGCCAGCGACGGCTTCAACATCATGGTCTCGGACGTGCCGCAGGGGCTCGAGGACTTCACGCGCAAGGTGGTGCCGGAGCTGCAGCGCCGCGGCCTCTTCCGCACCGAGTACGAGGGCACCACCCTGCGCGACCATCTCGGCCTGCCCCGGCCGGAGAACCGGTTCTTCCCCCGTGCGTGAGACCGCTTCGCCGTCGAATGCCGTCGCGTCGGCGGCGAAGCGCGCCGGTCCAAGAGGGGAGACGCGCTACTTGCCGCTGAACACCTGCACCATGGCGGGGGTGAGGATCACCACGAACAGCACCGGCAGGAAGAACAGGATCATCGGCACGGTCAGCTTCGGCGGCAGGGCGGCGGCCTTCTTCTCGGCCTCGTTCATGCGCTGGTCGCGGCTCTCCTGGGACAGGACCCGCAGGGCCTGGCCGACCGGGGTGCCGTAGCGCTCGGCCTGGATCAGGGCCGTGGTGATGTTCTTCACCGATTCGAGGCCGGTGCGGTTGGCGAGGTTCTCGTAGGCGATGCGCCGGTCGGAGAGGTAGGACAGCTCGGCGGTGGTCAGCGCCATCTCCTCGGCCAGCGGCATGCATTGCTTGGCGATCTCGACGCCGACGCGTCGGAACGCCGCCTCGATCGCCATGCCGGACTCGACGCAGATCAGCAGCAGGTCGAGGGCATCCGGCCAGTTGCGCTGGATCAGCGCCTGCCGCTTCGAGGTCTGGTTGCGCAGGAAGAGCTCCGGCGCCTTGATGCCGAGATAGAGCGCCAGCACCACGATGCCGAGGCGCACCAGCACCGGCTGGTCCAGCACCTGCAGCACGAACAGGTAGAACACCGCCAGGACGAAGAACACGATCGGCGTCACCAGGCGGAAGAACAGGAAGGCGATCTCGGCCTGCGGGCCGCGATAGCCCGCCATCGTCAGGCTGTTCTTGGCGTTCTCGGTGCCGAGCCAGTTGTCGAGGCGCAGGCGGTCGACCACCTGCTTCATGTAGGCCTTGGGCTCCTGGCGCAGGGTCGCCTTCTGGTTCAGCCGCTCGCGCTCGCGCAGGCGGATGCGGTCGCGCTCCTTGCCCACGCCCTTCAGGCGCTGGGCGAGCCGGTCGGGCTCGACGAACGGCTGGGCCAGGGTGAAGACCGTGGCTCCGGCGGCCGTCGCGGCGAGCAGGGCGGCGAGGAAGTAGGGGTCGGTCAGCTGGGACAGGATCTGCACGCGCCGCCTCCGGTCAGATGTCGAAGCGGATCATCCGGCTCATCACGAACACGCCGATGATCATCCACAGGGCGGAACCGCCGAGCGCGAGCTGGCCGATCGTGGTGGTCCAGAGCAGCGAGATGTAGTCGGGGCTGGTGAGATAGGCGAGGAGGGCCACGACGAAGGGCAGGGAGGCGATGATCGCCGCCGAGGCCTTGGCCTCCATGCTCATCGCCTTCACCTTGTCGGCCATCTTGCGCCGGTCGCGCAGCACCCGCGAGAGATTGCCCAGCGCCTCCGAGAGGTTGCCGCCGGATTTCTCCTGGATGCCGATCACGATGGCGAAGAAGTTCGCCTCCGGAACCGGCATGCGCTCGTACAGGCGGGCGACCGCGTCCGCGAGGGAGATGCCGAGGGCCTGGGCCTCGATCACCGCCCGGAACTCGCTCTTGACCGGTTCCTGGGCCTCGCGGGCGATGATGCGCAGGCAGTCGCCGACCGGAAGCCCCGAGCGGATGCCGCGCACGATCACGTCCATCGCGTTGGGCAGTTCGAGAATGAAGCGGTTCATCCGGCGGTTGCGCAGATAGGACAGCAGCCAGCGCGGCAGGCCGAGGCCGGCCGCGAAGGCGAGGCCGAGCGCCAGGAGCGCGTCGCCCCCGGCCAGGAATCCGAACAGGCCGGCGAGGAGGCCGCCGGCCGCGCTGAAGGCGTAGAACCGACCCTTCGAGATGGCGAGGCCGGCCTGGGTCAGCCGCATCTCCAGGTTGATGCGGGCCTTCGTTTCCTTGTCCTCGATCTCCTTGAGGCTCTTGGCCACCTGCTCGCGGCGGCTGATCGACTGCACCCGCTCGGCGGCCTGTCGCTGGCCGATCAGGGCCTGATGGCGCTTGGCGGCCCGGGCCTCGCCCGGCAGCAGCGGCACGACGACCGCGGACGTGAGCGCCACCGCGCTCACCGCGAGCAGGCCTGCCGCGATCAAGGCCTGGATATCGATCACCGGCGCCTCCCGGCGGCCCCGATCGGGTCCGGCCTCATGCCGCCGCCTCCGGGCCGGCCTCGGCGGCGTCGAGGGCGGCGGCGAGCGCGCGGTCCTCGCCGTAGTAGCGGGCCCGCTCCCAGAAGCGCGGCCGGCCGATGCCGGTCGAGCGGTGGCGGCCGATGATCTTGCCGTTCGCGTCCTCGCCGACGATGTCGTAGAGGAACAGGTCCTGGGTGATGATGACGTCGCCCTCCATCCCCAGCACCTCGGTGATGTGGGTGATGCGCCGGGAGCCGTCGCGCAGGCGGGCGGCCTGGACCACGACGTCGATCGAGCCGGCGATCATCTCGCGCAGGGTCCGGGACGGCAAGTTGTAGCCGCCCATCGAGATCATCGACTCGATGCGCGACAGGCATTCGCGCGGCGAGTTGGCGTGCAGCGTCCCCATCGAGCCGTCATGGCCGGTATTCATCGCCTGGAGGAGGTCGAAGGCCTCCGGGCCGCGCACCTCGCCGACGATGATGCGCTCGGGCCGCATGCGCAGGCAGTTCTTGATCAGGTCGCGCATCGTGACCTGGCCCTGGCCCTCGAGGTTCGGCGGCCGGGTCTCGAGGCGCACCACGTGCGGCTGCTGCAGCTGCAGCTCGGCCGCGTCCTCGCAGGTGATGATGCGCTCGTCGTCGTCGATGTAGCGGGTGAGGCAGTTGAGCAACGTGGTCTTGCCCGAGCCGGTGCCTCCCGAGACCACGACGTTGCAGCGCACGCGCCCGATGATCTGCAGGATCTTGGCGCCCTCCGGCGAGATCGAGCCGAATCGCACGAGCTGGTCGAGGGTGAGCTTGTCCTTCTTGAACTTGCGGATGGTGAGCGCCGGGCCGTCGATGGCGAGCGGCGGCGCGATCACGTTGACGCGCGAGCCGTCCGGAAGGCGCGCGTCGCAGATCGGCGAGGCCTCGTCGACCCGGCGGCCGACCTGGCTGACGATCCGCTGGCAGATGTTCATCAATTGCTGGTTGTCGCGGAAGCGCACGCCCGTGATCTGGATCTTCCCGCCGACCTCGATGTAGGTCCGGTTGGCGCCGTTCACCATCACGTCGGCGATGTCGTCGCGGGCGAGCAGCGGCTCGAGCGGGCCGTAGCCGAGCACGTCGTTGCAGATGTCGTCGAGCAGCTCCTCCTGCTCGGCGATCGACCTCACCCAGCTCGCGCGTCTCGAGCCGGAGGCGGCGCGGGAGGAGATCCGCGACATCGTCATCGAGATCATCGGCCTCAAGAACGTCGTGATGTCGATCGCCGAGCAGGAGGAGCTGCTCGACGACATCTGCAACGACGTGCTCGGCTACGGCCCGCTCGAGCCGCTGCTCGCCCGCGACGACATCGCCGACGTGATGGTGAACGGCGCCA
>NZ_LABZ01000079.1 GCF_001043955.1 Methylobacterium tarhaniae
TTTGTAAACCGAAGGTCGGGGGTTCGATCCCCTCCGCCGGCACCACTCGGCCCAGACAGCGGGCTTGCCAGACATAAGGGCTTGCCAGACGAGGATCTTCCGGTCCGCCGCCGCCGGCGATCCTCCCGAGGCGCGACGATGCTTCCGCTCCGCACCCGTCGATGGCTGCTCGCGCTGCCGCTCCTGATGGTGCCGCTGGCCGGCCGGGGGCAGGCCGCCGACGAGGCG
Organism: Methylobacterium tarhaniae; assembly: GCF_001043955.1. GTDB lineage: Bacteria > Pseudomonadota > Alphaproteobacteria > Rhizobiales > Beijerinckiaceae > Methylobacterium > Methylobacterium tarhaniae. The sequence goes on from NZ_LABZ01000079.1 coordinate 229, forward strand.
GGCCGGCACAGCGGGCCTGTTTCCGTCCTGGCCGACCGCAGCCTCGCGGTGGCGCCGGGCGCCCGCCTGCTGCTCTTCGCATCCGCCGACCTGGACGCCGCCCACCCGGAGATGACGCGGGCGGTGATCGTGCTGCACGGGCGCCTGCGCGACGCCGACGTCTACTATGCCTCCGCGCTCGCCGCCCGGGAGGCGGCGGGCGCGGCCGGGGCCGGGGCCCTGCTGGTCGTGCCGCAGTTCCTCGCCCAGATCGACTGGGCCGCCCACGCCCTGCCGCCGGACGTGCTGCGCTGGACGCTCGAGGGCTGGCAGGGCGGGGACGACGCGCTCGGGCCGAAGCCCTTGAGCTCCTTCGACGCGCTCGACGCGATCCTGGCCCGCCTCGCCGACCGGACCCGCTTCCCGAACCTGACGCGGATCGTGGTCGCCGGGCATTCCGGCGGCGGGCAGGTCGCGCAACGCTACGCGGTCCTGTCCCGGACCGGCGACGCCCTGGCCGCGCGGGACCTGCGCGTGAGCTTCGTCGTCGCCAATCCGAGCAGCTACGCCTATTTCACACCCGAACGGCCCGGCCCGGTCGCGGATTGCCCCGGCTACGACAGCTGGAAATACGGGATGCGGGACCTGCCGCGCTACGCCGGGGGCGCCGTGCCGGCGACCCTGGAGACGGCCTATGTCGCCCGGTCGGTGACCTACTTGCTCGGCGGCCGGGACACCGACCCGCACCATCCCGCCCTCGACAGGAGCTGCATGGCCGAGGCGCAAGGGCCGTTCCGCCTCGCCCGCGGCGAAGCCTATTGGGCGTCCCTGCGGGCGCGGCACCCCGACCTGCGCCAGACCCTCCACGTGGTGCCGGGCGTCGGCCATGACGGCCGACGGATGCTCGGCTCGGCCTGCGGCCTCGCCGCGCTGTTCGACGCACCGGGCTGCGGCCCCGACGGATCCTCCTCCGGCACGAATCCTGCCATGGATCCGACCCTGTCGCCTGCCAGGCCGATGGAGTCCCCGTCCGGGGGCACGAGCACGAGGTAGTTCATCCGCATGACCGCACGTTCCAAGGTCGCCTTCATCGGCACCGGTGGCACCCTCTCGTCGGTGGGCCGCGACAGCCTCGACATCCTCGACTACACCGCGACCGGCGAGCGCCTGGAAGCGGAGGAGATCCTGGCCCGGGTACCGGAGACCCGGGACGTGGCCGAGGTGCTGCCGGTGCGGTACCGGGCGGTGACGAGCCCGGGGGTCGGCTTCTCCGATTGGCGCGCCCTGGTCCTGCTCTGCGAGCGGCTGGTGGCCGAGCACCCGGACCTCGCCGGCCTCGTCATCGGGCACGGCACCGCCACCCTGGAGGAGACCGCCTACGCGCTCAGCCTCACGCTCACGGTCGACCGGCCGGTGGTGCTGGTGGGCTCGCAGCGGCCGATCAGTGCCCTGTCGAGCGATGCCGGGCTCAACCTCGTCGCCGCCCTGCGCACCGCGGCGGCGCCGGAATCCCGCGGGCGCGGCGTGTTGGTGGTGCTCAACGACGAGATCCAGGCCGCCCGCGACGTGACCAAGACCTCGGTCGCCCGGCTCCAGACCTTCCGGACCCCGGATTTCGGCGTGCTCGGCCAGGTCGACGGCCCGCATGTGCGCTACTACCGCCGGCCCGAGCGCCGGCACGCCCCCGACACGCCGTTCGACATCCGCGGCCTCGACGCCCTGCCGCGGGTCGACATCTCGTATTCCTACGCCGATGCCGACGGCACGGCGGTGCGGGCCTTCGCCGCGGCGGGCGCCCGGGGCATCGTCTCGGCGGGTCTCGCCCCGGGCATGACCCCGCCGGCAGAGGCCGAGGCCTTGGGCCGGGCGGTCGCCGCCGGCATCGCCGTCGTGCAATCGACCCGGGCCGGGAGCGGCGTGGTGCCGGCGACGAAGCGTCTCGCCGAGCTCGGCATCCTGAGCGCCGACAACCTGACGCCGCAGAAGGCCCGCATCCTCCTGGCGCTCGCCCTCACGGTGACCCGCGACCCGGCCGCCCTGGCCGAGATCTTCGCCACTTACTGAAACCCGCAAGACCGTGCGCCTGGGCAGCGGCTCGATCCGCCGGGCGATTGCCAGGCGAGCCGGCCCCGCTCTGAGCAGACTTGCGGTGGCAAGCGAACGCCTCGTCCGCTTAGGTTCTTGTTCGGTCGCAGATTTTTGTCGCAAAACCGGCTACCACTTTTGCGAAATCTGCTTAGGCTCTCACGGCCGGGCTTGACGACTGCCCCCGCGGGTCGGTCCGGCGGCAGGTCGGGCCGGCGCAGTCTGAACACCTTCGTCTGCGCCCGACCTGCTCGAAGGGGGGAATCGACCCGATGGTGCGCCTCGACGAGATCCGGACCGGCGAGGTCGCGGTGGAGATGCCCGCACCCATCGATGCCGGGCTCGTCTTCATCGGCCGCATCCGGACCCCCTGGACCGACCGCCTCGGCTGCCCGCGCCAGGGCCGGGCCGACGGGCCGGTCTGCCGGATCGAGGTGTTCCCGCCCTGGCGCGACGCCCTCGACGGCGTCGCGCTCTACGAGCGCCTGGAGGTGCTCTACTGGCTCGACCGCTCGCGGCGCGACCTGGTGCGCCAGAGCCCGGCCGATGACGGGACCACCCGGGGCACCTTCTCCCTTCGCTCGCCGGTGCGGCCGAACCCGATCGGCACCAGCATCGTCACTCTGGTCCGGGTCGAGGACGGCCTGGTGCATGTGCGCGGCCTCGATTGCCTCGACGGCACGCCCCTTCTCGACATCAAGCCGGACCGTACCCTGTTCACGCCCCTGGCGCCGCCCCAGGCCGGCGATGCGGAAGCCGGCGATCCGTGAGGCTCGCCAGCACGCTCCTCCTCGTCCTGACGCTCCTCTGGGCCCCGGCCCGGGCCGGGGACGACCCCGTCACGCCCCTGCCGATGCAGGAGGTCGCGCCGGGCGTCTTCGTCTACGCCGCGCCCTACGCGCTGGCCGGGCGCGGGAATGCCGGGGCGATCGCCAATGTGGGCTTCGTGATCGGGCGCGACGCCGTCGCGGTGATCGATACCGGCGGCAGCCTGCGGGCGGGGCAGCGCCTGCTCGCGGCCCTGCGGCAGCGCACCGCCCTGCCGGTGCGCTACGTGATCAACACCCATGTCCATCCCGACCACCTGCTCGGCAACGCCGCCTTCGCGGGGGAGGGCACGACGGTCGTCGGCCACCGCGCCTTGCCGGAGGCCCTGGCGGCGCGGGCGGACAGCTACCTGCGGTCCAATGCCGACCTCGTCGGCCCCGACTTCGCCGGCACCCGGATCGTGCCGCCGACCCTGCTGGTCTCGTCGCGCCTCGACCTCGACCTCGGCGAGCGTGCGCTTCACCTCGAGGCCTGGCCGACCGCCCATACAAACAGTGACCTGACGATCCGCGACCAGGCGACCGATACCTGGTTCCTCGGCGACCTCCTGTTCGTCGGCCACGTGCCGGCCCTCGACGGGCGGCTCACCGGCTGGATCGCGACCCTGCGCGCCCTTCGGTCGCGGCCGGCGGCCCGGGTGGTGCCCGGCCACGGCCCCGCCGCCGTGCCGTGGCCGGCCGCCGCCGGGCCGATCGACCGCTACCTCGCGGCTCTCGAGGTCCAGGTCAGGGCGATGGTGCGCGACGGCGCGCCGATCGGCGAGGCGGGCCGGGCCGCGCAGAGCGAAGCGGGCGAATGGACCCTCTTCGACGACTTCAACGCGCGCAACGCCACCACCGCCTACCAGGAATTGGAATGGGAGTAGGCGGCGACCTACGGTTACGCTCGTCCGGACAGATATCGTCGTCCGAGGGCTAGCAAACTCGAATACGACCGCGTGATGTTGCGCAGCACAATTTCCATACTGCTATGCAGCATGGAAGGGGTTATATACCTTAGTTATGAACTTCGGGGTCGGGCCAGGCCGCCCTGCGGCAGGCTGGTGTGTTGACGGCGCCCCAATTTCTCTTAGAGTTCCTTCAAGCTTCGGTTTCAACGGTGCCGCCAGGGGAAGGCGGTGTTCGGTTCGCAGACACGGCAAGGCCCTGCCCGGGCTCCCTTCGCGCCAGTCCCGCTGGCGGCCGGTTGTGACACGCTGCCGAAGCCAACGACATCCCCAAACGCTAACAACAGGAACCGGTCCGCAGCGTCCCATCCGGGGCGTGCGGCAGAATGCACCTGTCGGAGGAATCCATGAGAGCGGTCCATCTCCTTGCGGTGAGCGCTGGTATTCTCGGCATCGCCCCGGCGCTCGCGAACGAAGACGTTCTGAAGCGCACGGCCAACCCGGCCGAGCAGGTTCTGCAGACGCTCGACTACGCCAACACGCGCTATTCCAAGCTCGACCAGATCAACACCGGCAACGTCAACAAGCTGCAGGTGGCCTGGACCTTCTCGACCGGCGTGCTGCGCGGCCACGAGGGCTCGCCGCTGGTCGTCGGCGACGTGATGTTCGTGCACACGCCGTTCCCGAACATCGTCTACGCGCTCGACCTGAACCAGGATGGCAAGATCATCTGGAAGTACGAGCCGAAGCAGGATCCCAACGTCATCCCGGTGATGTGCTGCGACACGGTGAACCGTGGCCTGGCCTATGCCGACGGCGCGATCTTCCTGCACCAGGCCGACACCACCATCGTGTCGCTCGACGCCAAGACCGGCAAGGTGAACTGGTCGGTGCAGAACGGCGATCCGAAGATCGGCGAGACCAACACCGCCACCGTGCTGCCGGTGAAGGACAAGCTGATCGTCGGCATCGCCGGCGCCGAGTACGGCATCCGCGGCCACATCACCGCCTACGACCTCAAGACCGGCAAGCAGGCTTGGCGCGCCTACAATCTCGGCCCGGATTCCGAGATGAAGATCGACCCGGAGAAGACCACCGAGCTCGGCAAGCCGGTCGGCAAGGACTCGTCGCTCAAGACCTGGGAAGGCGACCAGTGGAAGACCGGCGGCGCCTCGACCTGGGGCTGGTACTCCTACGATCCGAAGCTGAACCTCGTCTATTACGGCACCGGCAACCCGTCGACCTGGAACCCGAAGCAGCGCCCGGGCGACAACAAGTGGTCGATGACGATCTTCGCCCGTGACGCCGATACCGGCGTGGCGAAGTGGGTCTACCAGATGACCCCCCACGACGAGTGGGACTATGACGGCATCAACGAGATGATCCTCACGGATCAGAAGATCGGCGACAAGGAGCGTCCGCTCCTGACCCACTTCGATCGTAACGGCTTCGGCTACACCCTCGACCGGGCCACCGGCGAGCTGCTCGTCGCCGAGAAGTACGATCCGGCGGTGAACTGGGCCACCAAGGTCGACCAGGACAAGTCCTCGAAGACCTACGGTCGCCCGCTCGTCGTCGCCAAGTACTCGACCGACCAGAACGGCGAGGACACCAACTCCAAGGGCATCTGCCCGGCGGCGCTCGGCTCCAAGGACCAGCAGCCGGCGGCATTCTCGCCCAAGACCAACCTGTTCTACGTGCCGACCAACCACGTCTGCATGGACTACGAGCCGTTCCGGGTGAGCTACACCCCGGGCCAGCCCTATGTCGGTGCGACCCTGTCGATGTACCCGGCGCCCAACAGCCATGGCGGCATGGGCAACTTCATCGCCTGGGACAACGTGGCCGGCAAGATCAAGTGGTCGAACCCCGAGCAGTTCTCGGTCTGGTCGGGCGCTCTCGCCACCGCGGGTGACGTGGTGTTCTACGGCACGCTCGAAGGCTACCTGAAGGCGGTCGATGCCAAGTCGGGCAAGGAACTCTACAAGTTCAAGACCCCGTCGGGCATCATCGGCAACGTGATGACCTTCCAGCACAAGGGCAAGCAGAACATCGCCGTGCTGTCGGGCGTCGGCGGCTGGGCCGGCATCGGCCTCGCGGCCGGCCTGACCGACCCGAATGCCGGCCTCGGCGCGGTCGGCGGCTACGCCGCCCTGTCGAACTACACCAACCTCGGCGGCCAGCTCACGGTCTTCAACCTGCCGAACTGATCGACCGGTACGGGCTCGTAAGGCGGCCTCCGCCTTCATGTCTCAGACCTAAGTCCGGGCCGGCGCGGGTATCCGCGCCGGCCTCCTTATGATTATGTTATCATCAGAGCTGCCGGGCGCCGACTTGGGCCGCAGCTCAATGATATCAGGGAGAAGCGTCCTTTGCGTAACCTCAGCAAAGTTGTCCTGCGGCCACTCGCGGCCGGCCTCGCCCTAGCAACCGTCGCGATGGTTGCCGTACATGCTGAGGATGCCAAGAAAGCCGATGCGAAGCCGGATCCGGCCCTCGCCAACCAGCTCAACCCCAACGACAAGACCGCCGAGCCCGACGAGAAGCTGCTCGCCAAGGACGCCGCCGTGAAGGTGGAGGACGGCAAGTATTTCGACGCCGCCGGCGCTCCGACCTTCCACATCACCGACAACGGCAAGAAGGTCGACTGGTACACCTATTCGGGCTACCGCCGCTATCACGCCGAGTGCCACGTCTGCCACGGCCCGGACGGCATGGGCTCGACCTACGCCCCGGCCCTGAAAGACTCGCTGAAGTATCTCTCCTACGAGGAGTTCGTCGGCATCGTCGTCGGCGGCAAGCAGGACGTGAACTCGTCGACCCAGAAGGTCATGCCGGCCTTCGGCGACAACAAGAACGTCACCTGCTACATGGACGACCTCTACGTCTACCTGAAGGCGCGGGCCGCCGGCGCGATGGGCCGGATTCGGCCGGGCGAGAAGGAGGACAAGCCGGAGGCGGCGCGCAAGCAGGAGAAGGAGTGCCTGGGCGGCTGATGGCGCGGGCACCTCTCACGGCGATCATCCTGGCGGCCGGCCTCGCGCTGGCCGCTTCCGCGCGGGCACAGACCTTGCCGGACCTCGTCACGCCCGACGTGCTGCGGGTCTGCGCCGATCCCGGCAACATGCCGTTCTCGGAGCGTCAGGGCGACGGCTTCGAGAACCGCATCGCGGCGATCATCGCCGACGAGCTGAAGGTGAAGCTCCGGTACTACTGGCTCACCCAGGGGCCGGGCTTCGTGCGCAACACCCTCGGCACCGGCCTGTGCGACGTGATCGTCGGATCGGCCTTCGGCAGCGAGCTGGTGCAGCACACCAACCCCTATTACCGCTCCGCCTATGTCCTGGTGTCGCGCCACGGCACCTTCGAGGGCCTGACCGGGCTCGACGACCCGCGCCTCAAGGGCAAGGCGATCGGCGTCATCGTCGGCACGCCCCCGGTCGAGCGGATGGGGGCGGTCGGCCTCGTCCCGACCATGAAGCCCTATCCACCCTACCAGTTCGACCCGGCGCGCAGGCACCAGACCGTCTCGGCCGAGATCGTCGCCGACGTGGCCTCGGGCAAGCTCGACGCCGCAATCCTCTGGGGACCTGCCGCCGGCCGGCTCGCCAAGGAGGCCGGCAAGGAGGCTGGCAAGGAGCCCGGGAACCAGGCCGGTGCCCTCGACCTGGTGCCGCTGCTGCGCGAGCCCGACCGGCCGCCGCTCTCCTACCGCATCGCCATGGGGGTGCGGCACGGCGAGAACGAGTGGAAGCGGATCCTCAACACCGCCCTGCGCAAGCGCCGGGCCGAGATCGAGGCGGTGCTGCGCGACTACGGCGTGCCGCTCCTCGACGAGGAGGAGAACCGGCTGCTGCCGGAGGCTCCGAAGCCGTGAGGCCGGTCACCGTGAGGCCGATCTCCACGAAACCGATCTTGGCGGCCCTGCTGCTGGTCCTGACGGCGAGCGCGGCCCGGGCCGCCCCGCCCGAGCCCGGCGATTACCGCCAGGAGGATTACCGCAGCCCGACGCCCGCGACCTTGCGGGGCGCCGAGACGATCGCCACGCCTCAGGCCGAGCGGCTGTGGCGGGCCGGCGTCGCCTTCATCGACGTGATGCCGCGGCCACCCAGGCCGGTCGCGCTGCCGCCCGGCACGATCTGGCGCGATGCGCCCCATGACAGCATTCCGCGGGCGCAGTGGCTGCCCAATACCGGCTTCGGAGCGCTGGCGCCGCAAACCGAGGAGTACTTCCGGCACGGCCTCGCGGCGGCGACGGGGGGGAACGTCGAGAAGCCCGTGGTCCTGTTCTGCCAGCGGAACTGCTGGATGTCGTGGAACGCCGCCCGGCGCGCCGTCTCGCTCGGCTACCGGCACGTCCACTGGTACCCGGACGGGACCGACGGCTGGGCCGAGGCCGGCCTGCCCCTCGAGAGGCTAAGCCCCGCGGCGCCGTGACGCTGAGCCCCGCACGTGGCATGCAGGCGCACGTCAGAACCGGGAGCACCATCATGAGCAGCGAACGCGTCGCCATCGTCACCGCCGGCGGCAGCGGCATGGGGGCCGCGGCCGCCCGCAAGCTGGCGGAGGAGGGGTTCCGGGTCGCGATCCTGTCCTCGTCGGGCAAGGGCGAGACCCTGGCCGAGTCCCTCGGCGGCCTCGGGGTGACGGGCTCGAACCAATCGCCGGACGACCTCGCCCGCCTCGTCGATCGCACGATGGAGCGGTGGGGGCGGGTCGACGTGCTGGTCAACAGCGCCGGGCACGGCCCGAAGGGGCCGCTCCTCGACCTGACCGACGAGGACTGGACCCGCGGGATGGAGGTCTATTTCCTCAACGTGGTGCGGCCGACCCGCCTCGTCACGCCGATCATGCAAAGGCAGGGCGGCGGGGCGATCATCAACATCTCGACCTTCGCGGCCTTCGAGCCCGAGCAGGCCTTTCCGACCTCGGGCGTCTTCCGTTCGGGGCTCGCCGCCTTCACCAAGCTCTTCGCCGACCGCTACGCCCCCGACAACATCCGGATGAACAACATCCTGCCGGGCTTCATCGACAGCCTGCCGGAGAAGCCGGGCATCCGCGACCGCATTCCCCTCGGCCGCTACGGACGCGAGGACGAGATCGCCGCCGTCGTCGCCTTCCTGGCATCGGACGGAGCGGGCTACATCACCGGGCAGAACCTGCGGGTGGACGGCGGGATCACCCGGTCGGTGTAGGGCGCCCCGCCGGGGCGGGGTCGTCCACCGGCTCGATCCCGCTCCGGTCGAGCCGCGCCAGCGCCTGCCCCACCGTCTCCCCGCCGATCACCAGGTCCGGGGCGATCTCGGCCAGCGGCACCAGCACGAAGGCGCGCTCGCGCAGGAAGCGGTGGGGCAGCACCAGGCGCTCGTCGGAGATCGCGGCTCCGGCATAATGCAGCACGTCGATGTCGATCACCCGCGGGCCCCAGCGGCGCTCGCGCACCCGGCCGAGGCGGGCCTCGGCGGAGAGGCAAGCCTCCAGAAGGGCGTGGGGCGACAAGGTCGTCTCGAGCCCGAGGGCGGCGTTGAGGAACCAGTCCTGGTCGGTGTCGCCCCAGGGCGGGGTGCGGTAGTTGCGCGAGCGCGCCGTCACCGTGATGCCGGGCGTGGCGGAGAGCGCGGCCACCGCCGCGTCGAGCATCGCGGCCTTGTCGCCGAGATTGCTGCCCAGTCCCAGATACGCCTCGGCCGGAGATGCCTCAACCACGACGCATCCTCGTGATCTCGACCGCGACGCCGTCGAGCACCAGCGGCACCGGCGCGCCGGGCTTGTCGATCCGCACGGTGAGGCCCCTCAGCGTCGGGAAGGCGGCGAGCGCCTCCTGGGCGATGGTCTCGGCCAGGGCCTCGATCAGCCGGAAACGGCGCTCGGTGGCGATGCGGTGGGCGAGGCCCGCGAGGTCGGCATAGCTCACCGTGGCGGCGATCTCGTCGCTCCGGCCGGCCTCGCCGAGATCGAGATGAGCCTCCAGCGAGAGGTAGAAGCGCTGGCCCAGCACCTCCTCCTCCGGCAGCACGCCGTGCCGGGCGAAGACGGCGAGGCGGTGGATCAGGATGCGGTCCAGGGCCTCAGGCAAGGGAGCGGTCTCCTGCGCGGGAGGCGGGCCGGGTGATCGCATCGACCACCTGGCAGGCTTCGACATGGGGGCGCACGTCGTGGACCCGGACGATGTCGGCCCCCAGCGACGCGGCGGCGACATGGGCGGCGATGGAGCCGAACAGCCGGTCGGCCGGTGCCGTCGCGGCGTTGTGGATGCGCCCGAGCACCGACTTGCGCGACACGCCGACGAGGAGGGGGAAGCCGAGGGCCTTCAGCTCGGGGAGGCGCCGCAGGGCCTCCAGATGCTGCTCCCAGCTCTTGCCGAAGCCGATCCCGGGATCGAGCACGATGTCGCGGTCGGGGATGCCGGCCCGGCGGGCGATGGCGAGCGAGCGCTCGAAGAAGGCCCGCATCTCGTCCATGATGTCGAGGCTCGGGTCGATGGTCTCGCGGTTGTGCATGACGACGACCGGCGCGCCGTGATGGGCCGCGACCGTGGCGATCTCCGGCTCCCGCTGGAGGCCCCAGACGTCGTTGACGATGCGGGCCCCCGCCTTCAGCGCGACGTCCGCCGTCGAGGCCTTGTAGGTGTCGATCGAGATCGGGACGGGGAGGGCGGGGCCGAGCGCGCGGATCGCCGGCAGCACCCGGGCCTGCTCCTCCTCGGCCGGGACCGGGACGTGGCCGGGCCTCGTCGATTCGCCGCCGATATCGAGGAGGGCCGCGCCTTCCTCCACCAGGCGGGCGGCCTGCTCCCGGGCCGCGTCGAGGTCCTGGAAGCGGCCGCCGTCCGAGAACGAGTCCGGGGTGACGTTCAGGATGCCCATCACCAGGGTGCGGCGGCCGAGTTCCGGCAGCAGGGCGGCGAGTGCAGACACGGGGCGACGATCCTTGAGGCGACCGCCCCGGGATAGGCCGGCGGGCGCCGTCGCGCAACGGCACCCCGCCGATCACCATCCGGCGAGACGCCGCCCGAAACGGCGCCCTGCCAGGGACTTATCCTGGTCTCGGCCGTGAGCGTCCTCTACATTGGTCGCAAGAGGCGAGAGAGGCCGCTCCAGGCCCGCATCGGGAGAATGCCATGAGGGTCATGCCATGAGAGTGTTGACGGCCCTGGGCGTCGTGGTGGCCCTGGCCGGGCCGGCCGCGGCGCAGGACGAGCGGCCCGAAACCACCTGGACCGAGCTGCGCCCCAGCATCCTGGGCGGGCGCCCGATCCGGGACGGGGCCGGGCTGGTGAGCCTCGAGGCGCCCAAGCGCGCCGAGGACGCCGCCATCGTGCCGGTGACGCTCCGTATCGCGCTGCCCGAGGGCGATGCCCGCCGGGTGCAGAGCCTGACCCTGGTGGTGGACGAGAATCCCTCGCCGGTGGTCGGCACGATCCGGTTCGCGGCACCGCAGCGCCGTTTCGACCTTTCCACCCGCATCCGGGTGAATTCCTACTCGTATGTCCGCGCCATCGCCGAGACCGAGGATGGCGGCCTCTACATGACCAAGGCCTACGTCAAGGCGGCGGGCGGCTGCTCGGCACCGGCGGTCAAGGACCCGGCCGAGGCCAAGGCCCATCTCGGCGAGATGCGCTTCCGCGCCTTCGCGGATCGCGGCGAGGCGCAGGTCCAGGTCCGCCACCCGAACTATTCCGGTCTCCAGATGGACCAGGTGACCCGGCTCTACACCCCGGCCTGGTTCGTCGAATCCTTGAGCGTGCGCCAGGGCGAGACGCCGCTCTTCTCGATGACCGGCGGCATCTCGATCAGCGAGGACCCGACCTTCCGCTTCTCCTACGCGGGCAACGCCGAGCCGGTAACCGTGGCGGCCAAGGACACCGAGGGCAGGGTGTTCACCCGGACTTTCCCGGCGGGCGGTGGCACCTGACGGCGCAAGCGCCACCAGGAGAGATTCGACGATGCGGCTCGGCTACCTGATCCTGTACGTCCCGGACGTTGCGGCGAGCGTCGCGTTCTACCAGCGCGCCTTCGGGCTGGCACCGCGCTTCGTCCACGACAGCGGGCAATATGCGGAGCTGGAGACCGGCGGGACGGCGCTGGCCTTCGCGGAGGAGGGCTTCGTCGCCCAGACCTGCCCGGGCTTCCGCCTGAACCGCCGCGCCGAGGCGCCGGCCGGGTTCGAGGTGGGCCTGATCGCCGAGGATGTCCCGGCGGCCTTCGCGCGGGCCGTCGCGGCGGGGGCGCTGCCGGTGGCGGAGCCGGTGACGAAGCCGTGGGGCCAGGTCGTCGCCTATGTACGGGACGGGGACGGCGTGCTGGTGGAGCTGTGCAGCGCCATGGGCGGGTGATCCCTTCGTCGGAGGGGACCGATCGTCACGCAAGCCGCTGGCGCGGGCGCAGATGCGTGCCGGCATAGAGCGATCCGACCGGGCAGCGGAGCCCGAAGCCCGGCAGGTCCAGTACGGCATCCGGTTCGGCCAGGCACCGCGCCACCCATCCGTCCGGGCCGCGCTCCCAGACCACGACGTCGATGCGGTTTTGCTCGACGATCAGAACCACCCGGCAGGCTTCGTGCGCCCGGTAGAGCCGGGTCTTGGCATCGATCCAGGGCAGCCCGTCCGGAAGCACCGGCTCTTCGTCGGTGCCAGACACCACCTCGGCCAGGAGGTGGGCGCGATCGACCAAGCGGCGCCCGGCCACCGGATCGTCATCGATCACCGCCACGTCCGGCTCCGGCCGGTAAGCCCCGGCGAAGCCCAGGCCCGCCAGCACGGCAGGGCCGAGCCCGAGTTCGAGGCCCGGGCGCTGCACCGCCTCGCGGTCGGGATCGTGGTGTTCCAGGGCGTCGTTCAGCAGGCGTTCGAGGTTGCTGGCGATCCGGTTGTGATCGATCGGCGGCGGCGCCGTCATGACCGGCGTCCCAGCGATCAGCTCCCAGCGCTCCTCGTCGGGCCGGCCCTCCTGGAAGAACCGGAACGCCGCGGCGGAGAGGCGGCCTTGCATCGTCATCGGGATCTCCTCACGGCCCCGTCGGCCGCATCACCCCGTCGGCGTCGCGCCGCAGGGGTGCGGGCTGTTGCGGCAGGGGCGCGCCCGGCACTGCGTCGACGCTGACGCCGTGCGGCCAGCTCGCCGGCGCGATGGCGACGTAGCGGGCATAGCCCCCGGTGCCACCGAGCGGCTTGGCGAAGCCGATGGAGATCAGCGCCCCGGCCTCCGGCACCTGGTCGAGATTCGTCACCCCTTCGGCTTGGGCGAAGTTGTTGTGCATCAGCCAGGCCTCGCCTTCGAGGTTCGGCGTCGTGTCGGTGTCCAGCGGCTCGTGGCCGTGGAACAGGATCTTGCGCTCCAGGTGCAGGAATTGCAGCGCCGCGAGGCTCACCCCCGGAAACGGCTTCTGCCGGAAGCGCTCGGCCTCGGCCCAGCGCTTCGACCAGTCGGAGCGCACCATCACGACCGCGCCGGCCGGGATCCGGCCGTGCTTCTCCTCGTAGGCCGCGATGTCGGCGACCTGGAGGTGGTAGCCCTCGTCGCGGGCGACCTTGGCTGCGATGTCGATCACCGCCAGCGGCCGCAGGGTGTAGGTCGCCGGCAGGTCGCTGATCGTCGCGCCGCGTGGGTTCCAATGCGCCGGCGGATCGAGCTGGGTGCCGTACTGGTCGGTCGGCAGGTCGTAGGCGGTGGCGACGAAGCCGTGGGTCTCGTAGGTGAAGACGTCGCCGTCCTTCGCGAAGCCTTCGAGGGTGCGGCCGGCCCGGGCCGGCTTGAACCGGGCGCCGGCAAAGCCCGGCCAGACCGGCTGCACCGGCGCGAAGGCGTGGGTGAGGTCGATGTACTTCGCCGACCGGAGCTTCTGGTCGTAGAGCGACCACAGGGAGAGGTCGTCCGCCAGCGCCGGGCGGACGAGAAACCCCGCCGCCGCCACCATTCCGATGAGCCGCTTCATCGCGCATCCCCGCCGATCACCGGCTCCCAGAGTGCCGGCCCATCGGCGGGGCCGCAACCGCCAGGATCAGGATCCGGGGAGACTCGGCCCTGCGGAGGCCTGCCCGGCGACGTCATGAGACCTGGGCGGTCGAGCGCTTGCGCATCACCCAGAAACGGCAGAGGTGGCCGCCGGCAAATCCCGCAGCGGGGCGCAAGCCGCACCTTGCTTCGCCACGCCGCGGAGACGGCTCCCTACCGACGCCCGAGCACGTCCCGCACCCCGGTCCAGGCCAGCCCCGGATAGCGGTCGTTGTCGAGGGGAGCGAGCTTGCCTCGCCCTTCGAACATGTCGCGCAGGTACTGCATGCCCTGCCAGGCCGGGAACACCTGATCCCGCCCGGGAGCGAAGGCGCGGGCCAGTGCGATCATCGGGGTCAGCAGGCCCGGGCCGCCGAGACGCAGAACCGTGAAGGGCTGGCCGGTCGCCTCGCTCGCCGCCTGCGCCAGTCCTCGGGCGGTGGTCACCTCGCCGGCGATGCGCAGGATCCGCGGCGTCTCCGGGTCGAGGGCGGCCCGCGCGGTGTAGGCGGCGATGTCGTCCATGGCGGTGAAGTCGAGGGGCTGGTCGGGGTCGTCGAAGCTCAGGACGCGCCGGAGGCCGAACTGGATCAGCGGCATCTCCCCGGTCAGCATGTCCAGGAAGGCGCCGTTGAGGACCGAGGTCGCGCGGATCGGCGCCCGGTCGAGCCGGGCGTGAAAGTCCCGCCGCAGATCGAGGTTGCGGTTTCGACCGGGCGGCGTCCTGGTGAAGTCGAGGGCGAAGTCGGAGGGGATGAAGCGCGGCACCCCGGCCGCTGCTGCGGCATCGAGGAGCACGGTCTGGGCGTCGAGAATCGTGTCGGCGAGGCCGTTCAGGGCCGAGACCACGCAAGCGACGTCGGCGCAGGCCGGGGTCACCGTCGCGGCGTGGTGGAGATCGACCGCGACCACCTCAAGGCCGAGGCGCCGCAGCGGCTCCGTCCGGACGAGCGGGGTGCCGGGCCGCACCAGCACCCGCACGGGGGCGCCACACGCCGCGAGGGCTCGGACGATGCGGGTGCCGAGGCCGCCGGTGGCGCCGGCCACCAGCACGCGGCCGCTCCCGCCCGCTCCCTTCCCGTTCTCCGCCTGCCTGTCGCCGGTCCGATCGCTCATCGCCGCGCTCCGCCTCGCCCTGCCGGCAATCGGTGCGGCGCCCGACGGTTCCGGAACCGGTCAGTTCGCACTCGGCCGGTAGCAGCGGATCTCCGCCTCGGCCTGGGCCCGGCGCAGCTCCGCCACCTTGTCGTCGAACATCTTGGTCGAGCGGAACTCGTTGGCGCGCTGGCCGATGCCCTGGCGCATCCCGAGGATCGTCGAGGCCTGGACGTACTTGTCGTAGGGCAGGATCGCCGCGATGGCGTCGATCGAGCAGGCGCATTTCGTCAGCGCCTCGCGGGTCTGGCCGTTGGCCGCCATGCAGCCGAACACGTAATCGGCCCGCGCCTCGGTCGGATAGTCGTTGTCGTCGGCCCGCGCGGAGCCGAGGCCGGCAGCGGCCACCAAGCCGCCCGCGAGGAGCGCCTTAACCAGCGTTCGGTTCATAGGTCAGCGTTTCCTGCAGCAGAATCCCGCCTTCCGGGTTCGTCGCCCGAACGTCGATCGAGACGATCTGGCCGGGCACCTTCGGCGAGACCACGAAGGTGTAGGTCAACCCGTCGAAGCCGCGCAGGCGGTCGCGCACCGGATCGTCGACGAAGGGCCGCGCCACGATGCGCCACCCTGGCACGGTCTTGCCGTCCACCCCGGCCTCGGTCGGGGTGACGGTCGCGGATTCGCGCAAGGCCCGCCGGATGGCATTCTTGATGTAGCGCGGATTGCCCTTGAGCACCTTGGCGAGGTCGTCGAGATGGTGCTCGAGGAAACGCACCAGGACGGGATTGCCCGGCATGTCCTCGTAGGTGGCGGTCGGCATCCGGCGCTCGCCGGAGAACATCTCGACCTTGAGGTTGCGGGTCTCAGGCGTCGCGCCCGGTGCCACCTCCTCGCGAATGCGGTCCTCGACCGGGGGGCCGAACGGCGCGCCGTCGATGCCGCTGAAACGGGTGTAGCGGTAGGACAGGGCGCGGCCCGGGGCCGCATCGGTGAGCTGGTTGGTCTCGAACAGCAGCGTCGTGGCGGTGGGTGGCGCTTCCGGCGTGCCTTGCGCGGCGGCGGGGCCGGCGAGCGTGGCCAGGATGGCGACCAGGACGAGACCTTTCACACGGGCGCTCCCTCGGGCACGGCGGTGCGAGGCGCGCCGCCGATGGTGCGGTACTGATAGTCGGGCGCGGTTTCCAGCGCCGATTCGGCGATCGCCAAGGCCTGCACCTTGCCGTGCAGGGGCGAGAGCGAGCAGGCCGGGTCGGTGGCGGCGGCGTCGCCGGCGAGGGCCAGGGCCTGGCAGCGGCAGCCGCCCCAATCCTTCTCGCGCCGGTCGCAGGAGCGGCAGGGCTCCTGCATCCAATCGGTGCCGCGATAGGCCCGGAAGGCCGGCGAGTCGGCCCAGATCTGCGCCAGGGAATGGTCCTGGACGTGCCAGAATTCCAGACCCGGGATCGTCTCGGCGGCGTGGCAGGGCAGGACCTTGCCGGTGGGGGTGACGTTCATCAGCCGCCGGCCCCAGCCGCCGGCGCAGGCCTTGGGATACTTGGCGTAGTAATCCGGCACCACGAGGTCGATGACGAGCTGGCCTTTGAGCCGCTCGCGCGCCTCCTCGACGGTGCGGATCGAGCGGTCGACATCGGCCTTCGCCGGCATCAGGGCGGCGCGGTTGACGTAGGCCCAGCCGTAATACTGGGTATGGGCCACTTCCAGGCGCTTGGCGCCGAGGCGGACGGCGAGATCGATCAGCGCCGGCACCTCGGCGATGTTGCCGCGATGGATCACGGCGTTCAGCGTGAGGGGCAGGCCGAGCGCCGTCACCCGCTCGGCGAAGGCGAACTTTTGCGGCTGCGCGTTCTTGAGGCCGCCGATCCGCTCGGCATTCGCGGCCTCGACCGCCTGGACCGAGAGCTGCACGTGGTCGAGCCCGGCCTCGGAGAGGGCATCGAGCTTGTCGAGCGCGCCCGCCACCCCGGAGGTGATCAGGTTCGAGTAGAGGCCGAGCTCGGCGCAAGCGCGGGTGATCTCGACGATGTCCTGCCGCGCCGTTGGCTCGCCGCCGGAGAGGTGGACATGGAGCACGCCGAGGGAGGCCGCCTCGGCGAGCACCCGCTGCCAGGTCGCCGTGTCGAGTTCGGCCGAGCGCCGGTCGAGCTCGAGCGGGTTCGAGCAATAGGGGCAGCGCAGGGGGCAGCGATGGGTCAGCTCGGCGAGGAGCCCGATCGGGGCCGGCAGGGCAGGGGAGCTGGCATGTGTGACGGCGTTCATGACTGTCCCTCCCGGGGGCCTCAGGCCGCCGGCACGGTCTCGAGCACGCGCTTGAGCAGCAGGCCGTCCAGCATGGTGATGACGTCGGGTTCGATGATGCTGCGGTCGGTCTCGTATTGCTGCGCCAGCGCCTCGGCGATGGCCCGGATGCTCCGCGACCCGTCGACCAGGCCGAGCACCGCCACGGCGTTCTGGTCGAGGTCGAAGGTGCGCTCGGGCGCGAGCAGCACGTGGGCGTTGCGCACCGTGTCGTGGCGCAGCCGCACCCCGCGGGGCAGGCGCGGCACGCTGTCGGGGGTCAGGCTCATGCGCCTTCTCCGGCGCGCAGCCCTTCGCCCGGGCGCCAGGCATCCGGCGGGACCATGCCGGGTGCCACATAGGCGAAATAGAGCGCGTCGAGCTGAGTCCACAGCACGCTGCACTTGAAGCGCAGCGCATCGAGGGCCTGGGCCTGCTGCTCCGGCGTGACGGCGTGGCGCTTCACGTAGTCGAGGGCGAAATCCGCGTCCCGGGGCGCCTGGGTCAGGCGTTTGTCGAAATAGGCCAGGGTGTCGCGGGTGATGAAGTCGTAGTTCTTCAGCATCCCGGAGACCCGCTCCGAGATGATGGTCGGCGAGAACATCTCCGTGAGCGAGGAGGCGATGGCCTCCAAGAGCGAGCGCTCGGCGACGAAATGCACGTAGGCCTCGACCGAGAAGCGCGTCGCCGACAGGATGCCTTTGGTCGAGAGCACGTAATCGCGCGCGAAGCCGACGCCCTCGGCGAGCTTGAGCCAGCGCTCGATCCCGCCGTCGCCCTCGTGGTCGCCGTCATGGTCGACGATGCGCTGGCGCCAGATCCGGCGAAGGTTCGCTTCCGGCAGCCGCGCCAGCAGGGTGGCGTCCTTCACCGGGATCATCGCCTGGTAATAGTAGCGGTTGAGCGCCCAGGCCCGGACCTGATCCTTGTCGAGCTTGCCGTCGTGCAGCAGACGGTGGAACGGATGCAGGTTGTGGTAGCGCCGCGCCCCGATCTCGCGCAGGGCCGCCTCGAGCTCCGCCGGGGAGAGCAGGCGGTCCGCGGTCTCGGTCGGGCCGGGGTCGGACGGACTGTCGGACGGACTCTTGGGCATGGCGAGGGAGGCGGTCATGGCGTCGGGCGTCCTGGCGTATCCGGTTTCTTCGTTATCAACGATCCCGTGATCGGGAGATTGATCGGCTGCGAGGAGCGGTCAAGGGCGACCAAAGTGCCCGGGGCGGTGTTCCTGTGACACCGACGCTTCGAGGCCGAATGCAGGCGTCGCTCTCCTGGCGATTCCGGGCTGCCTGGGATCGCCAGGAGGTGTGGGAAAGGGGTTCCGCGCTCCTCCCGTCGAGGAATGAACCTCACAGGCGCAGCGTCAGCCCGTCATGGGCCACCGTCCAGCCCGCCGCCTCGATTCCGCGGCGCTCATCCGAATTCTCGACCAGCACCGGATTGGTGTTGTTGATGTGCACGAAGATCCGCCGGCCGATCGGCACCTCGGCGAGGGCCGCCACCGAGCCGTTCTCGCCGCTCATCGGCACATGGCCCATGCGCCAGCCGGTCTTGGTGCCGACACCGGCGCGGATCATGTCGTCGTCGGCGAGCACCGTCCCGTCGAAGAGCAGCGCGTCGACCCCGGCGATCCGGTCCTTGAAACCCTCGGTGACGCGGGCGCAGCCCGGCACGTAGGCCAGGCGCCTGCCACCGGCTTCGATCATCGCCCCGACCGTGCTCTCGGTCTCGGCGCCGATCTCCGGCGTGCCGTCCTCCAGCCAGAGCGGCACCTTGCCGGGAACCGGGAACAGGGTGACGGTGAGGCCCGGCGCCGGCGAGAATGGCTCGCCCAAGGCGATCTCGGCGCGCTCCACCACGCCCGGGGCCATGACGTCGAAGACGCGGTTGGCCGCGATCGAGTCGAGGATGCCGCGGGTCGCGTGGAGGCGGAAGGGCTGGCCCTCGCGCAGGGTGAGCAGGCCCGCGACGTGATCGACGTCGCCGTTGGTGAGCAGCACCGCCCGGATCGGCGAGTGGCGCAGGCCCTCGCGCGGATGCAGGGCCGGCGTGTCGGACAATTGCTGGCGGATATCCGGCGAGGCGTTCACCAGGAGCCAGGAATCGCCGTCGGCGGAGACGGCCAGGCTCGACTGGGTGCGGGCCAGAACCCGGCGGTCGCCCGCCCGGGCCATGGCGCAGATCGGGCAGCGGCAGTTCCACTGCGGCACGCCCCCGCCCGCGCCGGAACCCAGAACGATGGCCTGCATGGTTCGGTCCCGGTGCGGTGGTCCAATCCCGTCAGTTGAAGGGATCGATCTCGGCGGATTCGTACGAGGTGACTTCCATGCCGACGCAGATCTCGGCGACGACGGGCAGCGACCACTTCATGGCATTCCTCCTTCGACTTCGGCGGATGGCCGGCTCGGTATGGCCGGCATTCTCTCGAACGGTGAGCGCCATCCGGCGGCGACCGCCGGAGGCGCCTACCGGATAGGCCCTTAGTTGAAGGGATCGATCTCGGCCGACTCGTAGCTGGTGACTTCCATGCCGACACAGACCTCGGCGACGACGGGCATCGACCACTTCATGGCGTTTCTCCTGGGCTGCGAGAACCTCTAAGAGGTTCTTAAGACGTTGGAATGACAGTGATTTCTGTCACAAGGGATATATCGGCAATCGAGGCACGGAGTGCAAGCGCTATTTTGCCGAAAGTCTGGGACAGGCGGAGCCGCCTTTTCTCAGACCGGTCTTATTGTGCATGATCGACAAGGATTTAGCCAGCATAAATTGCGCCCAAAATAATTTCTCACTGGCGAAATCCGGCCTCGTGGAGGTCGAGGAGGAAGCCGCGGCCGCGCACCGTGACGAGGCTCGGGCCGCCGGCCCGGACGATGTCGGCGAGCTTGGTGCGCAGGTAGCCGACATAGACGTCGACGACGTTGAGGGAGAGGCCGCCCTGGCTGGCCCACAGCCGGTCGAAGATGTCGCCCCGCGTGACAGGGCGGTTCGCCTGCTCCATCAGGATTGCCAGCAGCTCGGCCTCGCGCTGGGTCAGGCGGGCCGTGAGCTCGCCGAACCGGACCTGCCGCGTGGCGAGGTCGAGGGAGAGGCGTCCGGCGCTGACCAGGGTGCGGGCCTCGCCGCTGGAGCGCCGCCGCTGCAGGTGGGTGCGAAGGCGGGCGAGCAGTTCGTCGAAGACGAACGGCTTGACGATGTAGTCGTCCGCCCCGACCGTCAGGCCGTCGACCCGATCGCCGACCTCGTCCTTGGCGCTCAGGAACAGAATCGCGCCCGGATAGCCGCCCTCCCGCAGGCTGCGGCAGACGTCGTGGCCCGAGCCGTCCGGCAGCATGTTGTCGAGCAGCACCGCCTCGGGCACCCGGTCCCGGGCCGCGGCCAGGGCCTCGTCGACGCCTCCGGCCAGATCGACGGCGAAGCCCTCGGCGCTCAAGCCGCGCGCCAGCATGGCGCGGATGTCGCCGTCATCCTCGACGATGAGCACGCTCGTCATGCGCGCCGTCCCGGTTGCCCGCTCATGCGGCATCCTCCCTCGTGTCGTCGCCGGGCAGCTCCAGGGTGACCCGGGCGCCGAATGCCCGCCCGTCCATCCCCCCTGACTCCAGGCGGATCGCGCCATCATGGCGCTCAACGACCCAGCGCGCCAGAGCGAGCCCGATGCCGAAGCCTGCCGAAGCCGGACCGGCCCCTTCCCCGCGGCGGAAGCGCTCGAACAGGGCGTCGGCCTCCGGCGGGAAGCCCGGCCCGTCATCCGTCACCGTGATGGCGGCGCCGGTGCCGCGGGGCGTGAAGCCCACGCTCACCCGGGTGGCGCCGGCGGCGTGGCGCAGGGCGTTGTCGATCAGCCCCTCGACGATCTGACGCAGCCATTCGGCATCGGCCAGCACCTCGGCATCCGCCGGGCTCGGCTCCAGCGCCAGGGCGATGCGCCGGCGCCTGGCTTCCGGTGCGCAGCTCTCCACCGCCTCGGCCAGGATGGCGGCCAGGCTCGACGGCCGGCGCTCCAGCGCGATCTGGCCGGATTCCGAGCGGGCGATCCGCAGCATGTCGCCGACCCGGCGATGCAGCCGCAGGGCCCGCTTGCGGATGGTGGCGATGACCGGCCGGAAATGGTCGGGCGTGTCGGGGGAGCGGGCGGCGAGGTCGCACTCGCCGAGGATCACGGTGAGCGGCGTGCGCAGCTCATGGCTGACATCGGCGAAGAAGCGCCGGCGCGAGCGGTCGATCTCCTCCAGCCGCGCGTTGGCACCGCGCAGGTCGGCAGTGGCGCGGGCGACGATCTCCTCGAGGGCGGCCCGGTCGGCGGCGACCCGCGCCTCGCGGCGCTTCAGCCGTGCCGCCATCCGGTTGAAGCTGGCGACGAGCAGGCCCAGCTCGTCGCGGCTCGCCACGGCTAAGCGGGTGTCGAGCTCGCCCCGGCCGATCGCGGCGGCCCCGGCGCGGATCGCCTCGATCCGCCGCAGGATCGGCCGGGTCAGGCTCTGGTGCAGGAGGAGGAGCAGCAGCACGATCAGCAAGGCCGCCGCCACCGCGACGCCCCGCATCCGCGCCGCCAGCGTCCGGACCTCCGCCGCGGAGGCCTCGACCGCCCGGCGCTCGGCCTCGACCAGGAAGGTGAGGGGCTGGCCCGTCACCGCCCCGAAAGCGTTGAGCGCCCCCCTGACGGCGTCGGCGCGACGGGCCGGGTCCGGCTCGCGCTGGATCTGCGCCACCTGCCGGTCGAGCATGGCGCGGGCCGCCCGCAGGCGGGCCAGCGGTCGGGCCCGGGCGGTGTACTGGGTGCGGTCGAGGACCCCGCCGGCCCCGGCGACGGCGCGGCTCAGTCCCTCGTCGACGGCGTTGAGCGCCCGGTCGACCTCGTTGCGGGCATTGGCCAGGCGCTCGGGCCGGCCCGGATTGTCGCCCACCGCCTCGACGGCGGCGAGCCCGAACTCGGTCAGGCGCCCGGACAGCTCGGCGATCAGTTCCAGGCGCACCTGCGCGTCGAGCGTCGCGTCGAGGGTGCGCTCGGCGGCGTGCATTGCTCCGTAGAGCCCGATCGCGGCCAGCACCACGAGGGCGGCCGCGCTTCCGACCAGCAGCCCGAAGCGTACCCTGAGCGATCCCATCCCGGCCGTGTCCTCCTCTCTTGGTAGCATCCTGCACGGGATCGCCGGGGAGGGCGAGACGACGAGCGAGCGTGGCGCACGCATTCCCGGTCGCCCTCCCTCGCCTTCGGCACCTGCCTCGGTATCGACGCGACAGGTCGATGGACCCGGCCGTCCGTGTCAGCGCGGGCCCTGATCCCGCAGGCATCCGAGCCCGGCGAGCGTGTCCCGCACCGCCCGATCGAGCGGCGTATGCGGCTCGGCACCCAGGAACGCCACCAGCCCTTCATTGCTCATCCGCAAGGGCTCCCGCCACAGGTAACGCATCTCGCGGATCTCCCGGGCCAGCGGCCAGAATGGGGCGGCCAGCGGCAGGAGGCCCCAGGGGAAGCGCCGCACCCGGACCTCGCGCCCGACCGCGCGGGCGATCGCCGCGACCATCTGCCGGCCGTCCGGGTCCCAGTGGCCGTCCATGTTGAAGGCGGCAAAGCGCGGCAGCTCCGCCTCGCGCTCGGCCAAGCGCACCATCGTCTCGGCGACGTCGGGCAGGTAGGCCCATTGGTGGCCGATCCCCGGAAAGCCGGGATCGAGCACCGTCCGCACCGGCTTGCCCGGCCGCACCAGGGCGGCGGTGAACCAGGAATTGGCGGTGGTGCGCGGCCCGAAGAAGTCGCCGGCCCGTACCACCAGGCTGCGCACGCCCGCTTCGCGCAGGCGCGCCTCCATGGCGATGCGGATGCGGCCCTTGGCTGTCCGGGGCGTCTGGGGGGCGTCGGCACCCGGGTTCGGGCCGGCGTCGCGGCCGTAGACATAGACGTTGCCGGGCAGGAGCAGGCGGGCCTGCGCGGCCTGGGCCGCCGCGATCGAGGCATCGAGCATCGGCAGCACCAGCCGGTCCCAGTCGCGGTAGCCGGGCGGATTGACCGCGTGGACGATCAGCGACGCGCCCGAAGCGGCGGCGGCCACGTCCGCCGGGATCATGGCGTCGCCCCGCCTCCAGTCCAGCCCGTCCGCCGCGGAGGCGACCCGGCCGGGATCGCGGTGAAGGGCCCGCACCACCCATCCCCCGGCGGCGAGGCGCCGCGCCACCGCACCGCCCACCC
>NZ_LABZ01000008.1 GCF_001043955.1 Methylobacterium tarhaniae
CCCACCGCCGCACCGGCGCCGACGTGCCGGTCTGCCTCGATCCGCGGGCCCGGATGATGCGCGGCGCCGGCGAGGCGGTGGGTCCTGCCCTCGCCCTGCCGGCCATGCCGGCGGTGCTGATCAATCCCGGCGTGCCGGTCGAGACGGCGCCGGTTTTCCGCGCCCTCGGGCTCAAGGTCGGCGAGGCGCATCCCCGCGCCGCGGAGGTCCATCCCGAGATGGCCGGCGGCGAGGATCTCGGTGCCCTGATCGCCCGCATCGCCCCGGCCCGCAACGACCTGGAGGCCCCTGCCCTGACGGTCGCGCCGGTGATCGGCGACACCCTGGCGGCCCTGCGCGACCAGCCGGATTGCCGCCTCGCCCGGATGTCGGGCTCCGGCGCCACGGTGTTCGGGCTGTTCGGCCACCGCTCGGCGGCCGTCGCCGCGGCGCGGGCGATCGCGGCGGCGCAGCCGGGCTGGTGGGTGCGGGCGACGCTGCTGCGGTAGGCAGTGCCGCGCGTCCTCGCCCGTGCCGGCTCGATGGGTCAGGACGGGCGGAGACCTGCGAGCCCGGCAGGTTCCACACGCGCCGAACTTTCCGCGACCCCGTCCCGAGGTTGCAGGTGGGAGCCCGACTTGAAGGGCTCGACGCGACTGGGCGGAGCGGTCCCCGCTCCTACCGCGCCCGCGCGATGCAGAAATCCACCGCTTCCAGCAGCGCCTGCTTCATCGGCGAGGCCGGGAACAGCGCCAGCGCGTCCTTGGCCATGGCGCCATAATGGCGGGCGCGCTCGATCGTGTCCTCGAGGGCGCGATGGCGGCGCATGATCGCGATGGCCGCGTCGAGGTCGCGGGGATCCTCGATCTCCTGGCGCTCCAGGGTGCGGCGCCAGAACGCACGCTCCTCCTCGCTGCCGCGGCGGAACGACAGCACCACCGGCAGGGTGATCTTGCCCTCGCGGAAGTCGTCGCCGACATTCTTGCCGAGATCGGCGCTGGTGCCGCCGTAATCGAGGGCGTCGTCGACGAGCTGGAAGGCGATGCCGAGATTCATGCCGTAGCTGCGGCAGGCGGCGATCTCGGCCTTCGGGCGCTCGGCGATGACCGGGCCGACCTCACAGGCGGCGGCGAACAACTCGGCCGTCTTCGCCCGGATCACCGCCAGATACTCGTCCTCTGTGGTCTCGGTGCTGCGGGCGGCGGTGAGCTGCATCACCTCGCCCTCGGCGATCACCGAGGCGGCCGACGAGAGAATGTCGAGGGCGCGCAGCGAGCCGACCTCGACCATCATCTTGAAGGCCTGGCCGAGCAGGAAGTCGCCGACGAGGACGCTGGCCTCGTTGCCCCACTTGATCCGCGCCGCCACTTTGCCGCGGCGCATGTCGCTCTCGTCGACCACGTCGTCGTGCAGGAGTGTCGCGGTGTGCATGAACTCGACGCTGGCGGCGAGCTTCACGTCGCCGTCGGCGTGTTCGCCCTTCGCCGAGCCGTAGCCCGACAGGGTGGCGGTCGCGAGGGTCAGGATCGGGCGCAGGCGCTTGCCGCCCGAGGAGATCAGGTGGTTGGCGACCTCCGGGATCATCGTCACGTCGGAGCCGGTCCGCGACAGGATCATCGCGTTGACGCGCTCCATCCCGCCCGCCACGAGCCCCACCAGGGCATCGAGGCTGGCCTCCGGATCGGAAGGTCTATCTTGGAGGGGAAGTACGACGCCCACGCCCGCGCGATCTCCTCAGAGCCGCCCCGAACCGCGGGGCTCCTCGATCTACTCCCGCCCCCTTTGGCATGCGAGCGCCCCCGGCGGCAACACGCAAGCTGCCGCAAGGCCCGGAAGCCGGCGCCCCGGCCCGGCCGTGCGGCGCAACCGGCACGCTTGTGTGGTATGGCAGCCGCGATCCGAGCAGGGACCCGCGTGCCGCACCATGATCGAGCTGATCCGCACCAACGACCTCGTCCTGATCGGCTTCGCGGAATCGCTTCTCACCGGCGCCGAGATCCCGGTTCTGGTGGCCGACAACCACATCAGCATGATGGAGGGGATGATCGGCGCCTTCCCGCGCCGGCTGCTGGTGCCGGAGGACCATGCCCGCCAAGCCCGGCGCATCCTCACCGATGCGGGCCTCGCCCACGAGCTGCGTCACCCATGAGCGGAGCGGGAGAGTCGGCCAAGAGCGAAGCGGGAGAGGCGGCCATGAGCGAAGCGGGAGAGGCGGTCAACAGCGAAGCGGGCGAGGCGCGCCCGGTGGCCGAATCCTGGCTCGGCGGGCGCCTCACCTTGCGCCAGCCGCCCCGGGGCGCCCACCGGGCCGGGACCGACGCGGTGCTGCTCGCGGCCGCGGCCGGCGCGCGGGCCGGCGAGACGATTTGCGACCTCGGCGCCGGCACCGGGGCGGTCGGGCTCGCCGTCGCCCGCGCCTGCCCGGAGGTTCGGGTGATGCTGGTCGAGCGCGACCCGGAGGCCGCGGCGCTCGCCCGCCTCAACGCGGAGGAGAACGGGCTCGCCGACCGCGTCCGTGTGATCGAGGCCGACGTGACGGGGCCGGGCCGCGCGCGCCGCGCCGCCGGGCTCCTGCCCGATTCGGTCGACCTGCTCCTGACCAACCCGCCCTTCTTCGAGGCCGGCCGCCACCGCGCCTCGCCGGTGGCGGTGCGCGCCGCGGCGCACGGGTTCCCGGAACCCGGCGGGTTGGAGGCCTGGCTGCGCACCTGCGCCGACCTCCTGCGCCCCGGCGGCCGGCTGGTGCTGATCCACCGGGCCGATGCGCTGCCCGCCTGCCTCGACGCCCTGGCCGGCCGGTTCGGCGGGCTCACGGTCACGGCGGTCCAGGCGCGGGCGGAGACCGCGGCGATCCGGGTGCTGGTGGCGGGCGTGCGCGGCAGCCGCGCGCCGTTCACCCTGGCGCCGGCCCTGGTGCTGCACGGGCCGGACGGGCGGTTCACGCAGCGCGTGGAGGCGATGCATCGGGGTGGGACGGTCTAACCGGGTCAGCGCAGCGACACCGCCCCGCCCGGATGCCGCCAGATCTTCCCGTCGAGTTCCAGCTCCATCAACAGGCCCTGGACCACCCGGGCCGACATCCCGGCCTGCCGCGCCAGGGCGTCGACCGGCACCGGCGACGGACCGAGGAGTTCGAGCAGGACGGCCTGGTCGTCCCGCAGCGCCGGCCGCGCCGGGGCCTCGGAGGCGGGGTCGTGGTCGAGGGGGCTCTGCGCCGGCTCGGCGGCCATGGCGGTGATCGGCTCGGCGGAGAAGTCGATCTCGTCCCAGTAGAGGGTGGGCTCGGGCCGGTCCGCCGCGTCCTCGGCTCCCGTCTCCGGCGCAGGACCGCCGATCAGCGGGGTCAGCACCGCCATCACGTGCTCGGGGGCGGCGCAGAGCGTGGCGCCGTCGCGGATCAGGTCGTTGGTGCCCTCCGCCCGCGGATCGAGGGGCGAGCCGGGCACGGCGAAGACCTCGCGGCCCTGCTCCAGGGCGAAGCGGGCGGTGATGAGCGAGCCGGAGCGGCGGGCCGCCTCGACCACGATCGTGCCGAGGGACAACCCCGAGATGATGCGGTTGCGGCGCGGGAAGTCGCGGCCGCGCGGCTCCCAGCCCATCGGCATCTCGGCGACGACCGCGCCGCCCGAATCGAGGATCCGCGTGACCAGCTCCTCGTGCTCGGACGGGTAGATCCGGTCGTGCCCGCCGGCCAGGACCGCGACGGTGCCGCTCGACAAGGCCGCCTTGTGGGCGCGGGCATCGACGCCGCGGGCCAGCCCCGAGACGACCACCAGCCCCTCATGGCCGAGCGCGTGCGACAGGCGCTCGGTGAAGGTGAGGCCGGCCGCGGACGCGTTGCGCGAGCCGACGATGGCGACGGCGGGCCGCTTCAGGCAGGCGGCGTCGCCGCGGATCGCCAGGAGCGGCGGCGCATCGGCGGTGGCCTGGAGCGGCAGGGGGTAGTCGGGCTCGCCCATCGCCACGAACCGGATTCCGAGGCGGGCGGCGGCCGCGATCTCGCGCTCGGCCTCGGCCTTGGTGGTGACCCGGATCGGCTTGGCCCGGGCCTTGGCCAGGCCCGGCAGGGCTTTCAGCGCCGCGCCGGCCCCGCCGAAGCGGTTCACCAATCCCCGGAAGGTGCGCGGCCCGATACCCTCCGAGCGGATCAGCCGGAGCCAGTCGAGGCGTTGCGCGTCGCTTAACTGCAAGACCCTCTCTCCCTCAAAGGTCCGTCGAACCTTGGGTGAGGGTCGTTGTTAGACCTTCAGCCCTTCTGCCCGATGCGCCCCTCCGTCCCCGCGGCGAGGCGGCGAATGTTGGGCGCGTGCTTCCACCATAGCAGCAGGGCGAGCACGCAGAACAGCACGGCGAGGCGCCCCTGCCCGAACGCCCACAGGGCGGCCGGAGTGGCGGCGGAGGCCGCCAATGCCGAGGCCGAGGAGTAGCGGAGCAAGGCGGCGAGGCCGAGCCAGACCACGGCGAAGACCAGCACCCCGAGGGGAAACAGCCCGAGCAGCACGCCGATGAAGGTGGCGACGCCCTTGCCGCCCTTGAAGCCGAGCCAGACCGGGAAGAGATGGCCGAGGAAGGCGCCGAGGCCGGCGGCGAGCGCCGCCTCCGGGCCACCGAAGCGGGAGGCGATCAGCACCGCGGCGGTGCCCTTGAGCGCGTCGCCGAGCAGCGTCGCCGCCGCGAGGCCCTTCCGGCCGGTGCGCAGCACGTTGGTGGCGCCGATATTCCCCGAGCCGATCGCCCGCACGTCGCCGAGGCCGGCCAAGCGCGTGAGGATCAGCCCGAAGGGGATCGCGCCGAAGAGATAGCCGATGCCGAGCCAGAGGGCGATCTGCGTCCAGTCCGGCGCCATCAGCGCGTCTCCTCGTGGCGGTGGACGATGCGGCCGGCGACCATGGTGAGGGAGGCCTGCCCCTGCAGCCGCGCCTCGTCGAAGGGCGAG
Source organism: Methylobacterium tarhaniae (assembly GCF_001043955.1). Taxonomy (GTDB): domain Bacteria; phylum Pseudomonadota; class Alphaproteobacteria; order Rhizobiales; family Beijerinckiaceae; genus Methylobacterium; species Methylobacterium tarhaniae. The sequence continues at coordinate 4,916 of NZ_LABZ01000008.1, forward strand.
TTCTTCGAGCGCGACTTGAGCTGCCGCTTGTCGAGCACGTAGGGCGCGTCCGGGTCGATCAGGACGAGGTCGGCGGGCGCGCCGGGGGCGAGACGCCCGGTCTCGCGGCCGAGCACCCGCGAGGGGGCGGCCGACAGGGCGGCGAGCAGCCGCGGCAGCGCGATGTCGCCGGCGTGCACAAGGCGGAGCGCGGCGGCGAGCAGCGTTTCGATGCCCAGCGCCCCGTCGGCGGCCTCGGCGAAGGGCAGGCGCTTGGTCTCGACGTCCTGCGGGTTGTGGTCGGACACGATCACGTCGATCACGCCCTCGTTGAGCGCGGCCACCACCGCCTGCCGGTCGGCTTCGGTCCGCAAGGGCGGCGAGAGCTTGCAGAAGGTGCGGTAGTGGCCGATGTCGTTCTCGTTCAGCACCAGGTTGTTGACCGAGACGCCGCAGGTGACCGGCAGGCCCGCCTCCTTCGCCCGCCGCACGATCTCGACCGAGTCGGCGCAGGAGATCATCGCCGCGTGGTAGCGCCCGCCGGTCAGGCGCACGAGGCGGATGTCGCGCTCGAGCAGGATCGTCTCGGCCTCGCGCGGAATGCCGTGCAGGCCGAGCCGCGAGGCCATCTCGCCCTCGTTCATCACCCCGTCGCCGACCAGCGTCGGCTCCTCGACGTGCTGCATCAGGAGCACGCCGAAATCGCGGGCATAGGTCAGCGCCCGACGCATCACCTGGGCGTTGGTGACCGCCTTGAGCCCGTCGGTGAAGGCGACGGCGCCGGCTTCCGTGAGCAGGCCGAACTCGGTCATCACCTGGCCGGCGAGGCCCTTGGTGATGGCGGCGGCCGGCAGCACGTGGGTGCTGGCGGTGTCGCGGGCGCGGCGCAGCACGAAGTCGACGATCGCCGGCTCGTCGATCGGCGGGTTGGTGTCGGGCATGCAGACCAGGGTGGTCACGCCGCCGGCGGCGGCGGCGGCGCTGGCGCTCGCCAGGGTCTCGCGGTGCTCGGCGCCCGGCTCGCCCACGAAGGCGCGGAGATCCACGAGGCCGGCGGTGAGCACCTGCCCGCCGCACTCGATCACCTCGGCGCCTTCGGGCACGGATGCGGGGGTGCCCCAGTGGATGTCGGCGATCGATCCGTCGCGGACGAGGACCGCGCCCGGGCCTTCGCGGCCGCTGGCGGGGTCGATCAGGTGGGCGTTGGTGAGGAGGAGTGTGGTCATGGATTAGGCCGCTTGGGGTTCGGCGGAAGCATGGCGGAGCGTTGCTCGACTGCGACGAGCACGGCGTCGAGCGCGCGCTGAGGGTTGCCGAGGAAGGCTTCGTTCGTGAACCGCATGATCTCAAAGGCTTGGGCGCGAAGCCAGGCATCCCGGGCCGCGTCGCGCTTGCGGCGCTCGGTTGTCTCGTGCGGCTCGCCGTCGAGTTCGACGATCAACCTGGCCGCAGGGCAGAGAAAATCGACGATGAAGGGAGTGATGGGAACCTGCCGCTTGAACTTGTGACCGGAGAGACGGCCGGCGCGGACCTGGCTCCAGAATAAAGCTTCCGCGCGTGTGGAGAGGGAGCGCTGGTCCTTTGCAAAGTCTCTGAGTCGTTCGGAGACCGGATTTCGCTTCTCTTGCTCCATCCACCCCTCCTCAAGCTCGCCGTCCCTGAACCCTCCCCCCTCTGCGGGGGAGGGTGCCCCGCGCATGCGGGGCGGGAGAGGGGAACCACGTTTCCGGATGACGCGGAACCGTTCTGAAGGGCGCCAGGTCTTGAAGCGTCGCGCTGCCCCTCTCCCGGCTCACTCCGTTCGCCACCCTCCCCCGCAGAGGGGGGAGGGTTGGACCGTGGCGCCCTTCTCGAAAGTTACCCCCTTGATGCGTCACGCGTTCGGCAGGTGCGTCGCCAGCGCCTCCAGCACCGCCATCCGCACCGCGACCCCCATCTCGACCTGTTCCCGGATCAGCGACTGCGCGCCATCCGCGACCTCGGACGAGATCTCGACGCCGCGGTTCATCGGGCCCGGATGCATCACCAGCGCATCGGGCTTGGCGTGGCGCAGCTTGTCGCCGTCGAGGCCGAAATACCGAAAGTACTCCTTCACCGAGGGCACGAAGGAGCCGTTCATCCGCTCGCGCTGGAGCCGCAGCATCATCACGATGTCGGCGTCCTTGAGCCCCGCCCGCATGTCGGTGAAGACCTCGACGCCGAAGCGCGCGAGCCCCGGCGGCAGCAGCGTCGAGGGGCCGATCACCCGCACCCGGGCGCCGAGCGCCATGAGCAGGATGATGTTCGAGCGCGCCACCCGCGAATGCAGGACGTCGCCGCAGATCGCGACCTGGAGCCCCTCGATCCGGCCCTTGTTGCGCCGGATGGTCAGGGCATCGAGGAGCGCCTGGGTCGGGTGCTCGTGGGCGCCGTCGCCGGCATTGACCACCGAGCAATCGACCTTGCGGGCCAAAAGATGCACCGCGCCGGCCTGGTGGTGGCGCACCACGATGATGTCGGGGCGCATCGCGTTCAACGTCGCGGCGGTGTCGATGAGGGTCTCGCCCTTCTTCACCGACGAGGAGGCGACCGACATGTTCATCACGTCGGCGCCGAGGCGCTTGCCGGCCAGCTCGAACGAGGACTGGGTCCGCGTCGAGGGCTCGAAGAACAGGTTGATCTGGGTGCGTCCGCGCAACGTCGTGCGCTTCTTCTCGACCTGGCGGCTGATCTCGACGGCCTCGTCGGCACGGTCGAGGAGCGCCACGATGTCGAGGGGCGAGAGGCCCTCGATGCCGAGGAGGTGGCGGTGCGGGAAGCCGGGGGGTGCCTGGGTGCTCATCCTGAGCACAGGGCTATAGGATCCGCGGAAGCGGGCCGCAAGGACGGCTTGAGGAACGCGCGGGGATCATCGGCGGTATTTGACAACCGCCGCGTCATCACCCACTTGTCCGCTTCGCCGCACGAAAATCCGCGCCGGCCGCCCCGCACAAGTTGAAGCCCGATCTGCCGCGGTGTGCTCTTCGAAGAGGCAGCCCGTCCATGAAAGTCGTCGTCGTCGAGTCGCCCGCCAAAGCCAAGACGATCAATAAATACCTCGGCAGCGACTACGAGGTGCTGGCCTCGTTCGGGCATATCCGGGATCTTCCGGCGAAAGACGGCTCGGTCGATCCCGAGCAGGACTTCCATATGCTGTGGGAGCTGGAGGATCGTGGGGCGAAGCGCGTCGCCGAGATCGCGAAAGCCGTGAAGGGCGCCGATACCCTGATCCTGGCGACCGACCCGGACCGCGAGGGCGAGGCGATTTCCTGGCACGTGCTGGAGGCGCTGCAAGCGAAGAAGGTGCTCAAGGACGTCGCGGTCGAGCGCGTCACCTTCAACGCCATCACCAAGGATGCGGTCGAGACCGCGATGGCCCAGCCGCGGGCGATCGACCAGGCCCTCGTCGATGCCTACCTGGCGCGCCGCGCGCTCGATTATCTCGTCGGCTTCAACCTCTCGCCGGTCCTGTGGCGCAAGCTGCCGGGCGCCCGTTCGGCAGGCCGGGTGCAGTCGGTGGCGCTCCGCCTCGTCTGCGACCGCGAGCGCGAGATCGAGACCTTCAAGCCGCGGGAATACTGGTCGATCGTCGCCACGCTCAAGACCGAGAGCGGGGCGGTGTTCGAAGCCCGGCTCGTCGGCGCCGACGGCAAGCGGATCCAGCGCCTCGACGTCGGCAATGCCGAGGAGGCCGAGGCCTTCCGGCGCGACCTGGAACTCGCCACCTTCACGGTCGCCTCGGTCGAGGCCAAGCCCGCCAAGCGCCACCCGCAGCCGCCCTTCACCACCTCGACGCTCCAGCAGGAAGCCTCGCGCAAGCTCGGCCTCGCGCCGGCCCAGACCATGCGGGTGGCGCAACGCCTCTACGAGGGCGTCGAGATCGGCGGCGAGACCGTCGGCCTCATCACCTACATGCGGACCGACGGTGTCGACATGGCGCCGGAGGCGGTGGCACAGGCGCGCGAGGTGATCGGCGCCGAGTACGGCGACGCCTACGTGCCGGGGGCGCCGCGCAAGTACAGTGTCAAGGCCAAGAACGCGCAGGAGGCCCACGAGGCGGTGCGCCCGACCGATCTCGGCCGGCTGCCGAAGGAGGTCGCCCGCACCCTCGATCCCGAGCAGGCCAAGCTCTACGAACTGATCTGGATCCGCACGGTGGCGAGCCAGATGGAATCGGCGGAGCTGGAGCGCACCACCGTCGAGATCGCCGCCCAGGTCGGCCCTCGCCGCATCGATTTGCGCGCCACCGGCCAGGTGGTGAAGTTCGACGGCTTCCTCACCCTCTACCAGGAGGGCAAGGACGACGAGGAGGACGAGGAATCTCGCCGCCTGCCGCCGATGCGCAAGGACGACGCGCTGACCCGCGAGCGCATCGCCGCGACCCAGCACTTCACCGAGCCGCCGCCGCGCTACTCCGAGGCGAGCCTGGTCAAGCGGATGGAGGAGCTGGGGATCGGCCGGCCCTCGACCTACGCCGCCGTGCTCCAGGTCCTGCGCGACCGCGAATACGTCAAGATCGACAAGAAGCGCCTGGTGCCGGAGGACAAGGGCCGGATCGTCACCGGCTTCCTCGAGAGCTTCTTCCGCCGCTACGTCGAGTACGACTTCACCGCCGATCTCGAGACGCAGCTCGACCGGGTCTCGAACGCCGAGATCGACTGGCGGGCGGTTTTGCGCGATTTCTGGCGCGACTTCTCGGCGGCGATCGCCGGGACCAAGGAGCTGCGCACCGCGGAGGTGCTGGAGGCGCTGAACGGCTTACTCGCCGAGCACATCTTCCCGGCCAAGGCCGACGGCTCGAACCCGCGCGCCTGCCCGAACTGCGCCAGCGGCCAGCTCTCGCTCAAGCTCGGCAAGTTCGGCGCCTTCGTCGGCTGCTCGAACTATCCGGAGTGCAAGTATACCCGCCAGCTCAACGCGACCGGCCTCGATGGCGACGGCGAGGGAGCCGGCGAGGGCGGCCAGCCCGGCGTGCGGGTCCTCGGCGACGATCCCGAGACCGGCCTGCCCGTGACCCTGCGCGACGGCCGCTTCGGCCCCTTCGTGCAGCTCGGCGAGGCCTCGGCCGAGAAGGGGGCGGAGAAGCCCAAGCGCTCCTCGCTGCCCAAGGGCTTGTCGCCGTCGGCGGTCGATCTGGAGAAGGCGCTCAAGCTCCTCTCGCTGCCGCGCGAGGTGGCGCGCCATCCCGAGACCGGCGAGCCGATCCTGGCCAATATCGGCCGCTACGGGCCTTACGTGCAGCACGGCAAGACCTACGCCAATCTCGGCAAGGACGACGACGTGCTGGAGGTCGGCGCCAACCGCGCCATCGACCTGATCGTCCAGAAGGAGCAGGGCGGCGGGCGTCCGGCGCAGGATCCGGGCCGCGTGATCGGCACCGCGCCGGATACCGGCAAGCCGGTCACCGTCAAGGCCGGCCGCTACGGACCCTACGTCACCGACGGCGAGATCAACGCCACCCTGCCGAAGGGGGCCGACGCCGAGGCGGTGACCCTCGACGAGGCGTTGCGCCTGATCGCGGCCCGCCGCGAGGCCGGGGGCGGCACGAAGAAGAAGGCGGGCGCGCGGAAAGCCGCGGGCAAGACCACGAAGGCCACGAAGACCGCGGCGAAGGACAAGGCTGAGGTCACGGCATCCGGCGAGGATGGCGCGGACGCGAAGCCGAAGCCGGCCGCGCGCAAGACGGCGGCGAAGAGTGCGGCGGTGAAACCGGCCGCCAAGAAGGCACCGGCGAAGAAGCCGGCGGCCAAGGCGGCCAAGAGCGCGGCCGGCGAATAGGGCGCACCGGCCCAACCCTCCCCCCTCTGCGGGGGAGGGTGCCCCACGGAGTGGGGCGGGAGAGGGGAACCACGCTTCCGGATCAAGCGGACCCGTTCTGACGGGCGCCCTCTGGATCAGCGTCGCGCTGCCCCTCTCCCGGCCCCTGCTGACGCAGGGGCCACCCTCCCCCGTCCCAAGTCGGGCTTGCCCGACTTGGGCACAGGGATGCGGAACTCGGGCAAGCCCGAGTTCCGTGGGGGGAGGGTTCGGGTGCGCCGCCCCTATCCTTCCGGGAAATCCTCCCCGTCCTCGCGCAGCCCGTCGAGCACGTCGAGGCAGCCTTGCAGGATGTAGGCCGCCGCGAGCTTGTCGACGAGTTCGCCGCGCCGCGCCCGGGAGGCATCGGCCTCCAGCAGGGTTCGCGTGACGGCGGCCGTCGACAGGCGCTCGTCCCAGAACAGCACCGGCAGGGGCAGGATCGGCTTGAGGTTACGGACGAAGGCCCGGGTCGATTGCACCCGCGGGCCCTCGCTGCCGTCCATGTTGAGGGGAAGCCCGACCACCAGCCCGCCGACCCCGTGCTTCGTCGCGATGGCCGCCAGGGCCGCGGCGTCGGCCGTGAACTTGACCCGCTTGATCGTCTCCAGCGGCGAGGCGATCCGGCGCTGCACGTCCGAGAGGGCGAGCCCGATGGTCTTGGTGCCGAGGTCGAGCCCGAGCAGGCGGGCGCCGCCGCGCGATTCGGCCGCGAAGGCCGCGATCGTCTCCCGGTTCACGGCCGGCCTCCGCGCGTTAGGTAGGCGTTGCCGGCCCCGCCCCGCCGCAGCGTCCGGGCGGCCGGCCGCCGCGTCCCGTTCCTAAAAATCCTTCGCCCGGAGATTGTCCGATGCGCATCACCTGGTTCGGCCATTCCGCCTTCCGCCTCGATTTCGGCTCTTCCCACGTGTTGATCGATCCGTTCTTCAGCGGCAACCCAGCCTTCGCGGGCGACCGCAAGGCGGCGACCGAGGGCGCGACCCACATCCTGGTCACCCATGGCCATGGCGACCATGTCGGCGACACGGTCGAGATCGCCGCCGAGACCGGCGCCAAGGTCGTCACCAACTACGACCTGTGCATGTGGCTGTCCTCGAAGGGCGTGACGCAATTCGAGCCGATGAATACCGGCGGCACGGTCGACGCCGGCGGTTTCAGGGTCAGCCTGGTGCGGGCCGACCATTCCGCCGGCATGAGCGAGGCCGGGGTGACGGTGCCGCTCGGGCAGCCGAACGGCGTCATCGTGCGGGCCGAGGGCGAGCCCACGATCTACCACATGGGCGATACCGACATCTTCGGCGACATGGCGCTGATCCAGGAGATCTACCGCCCCGACGTGCTCATGGTGCCGATCGGCGACCGCTTCACCATGGGCGCCGAGACCGCTTCGCTCGCCGTGAAGCGCTTCTTCCAGCCCAAGGCCGTGATCCCCTGCCACTACGGCTCCTTCCCGATCGTCGACCAGAGCGCCGACCGCTTCGTCGCCGCCCTCGACGGCAGCGGCGTGCAGGTGATCGTGCCGCACAAGGGCACCGCCGTCACGGTGCAGTAGAGCCGCGCCGCGTCCGCCCTCCCCGGGGGCGGGCGCGAGGAGCCGGGGCCGGGCGGCAACATTAAGGTTAACAAGAGGTTGACATGGCGGGGCCGGGCCGGCGGGATTAACGAGACGTTAACCTGCCGTCTTCCCGCTGCGAGGTCGCCGTGGCCGCCGTCATCCTTCCCTTCGCGCTCGCCACCGGACGGCAGCAACGCGCGCCCCTCCTGGGGCCGGCCCCGCGGCTGCAGGGCTGGATGACCCTCGACCTCGACGGGGCCTTGAGCCCGCTGCGGGGCCCGCTGCCCGCCGCCATCGGGAGCTTCGCGCCGGGCGGAACCGCCGGGCCTCGCCGCCGCGTGCCGGCGGAGGCGATCCTCGCGATCGGCCGCCGGGCCCGCCGGACCGCGAACCGTCCGGCCGCGCGGGACACGTTCCCTGTCCGAGCCCTCCCCCCGACGCCCGCACGCGCAACGATGCCGCGCAAGCACAGGCTGATGCTGCTGACCGCCGTCGCGGTGCTCTATTCCGGCGGGATGGAGGCGCGGCGGAACTGGAAGCCGCGGGCGGTGCTGATCGAGGCGCCACAGAGCCGGGCCCACGCCATCGCGGCGTTGCCGCTGCGGATCCCGGCGGCCTGAGCGCCCCGCCCGTTGCGGCAGCGCGAAAGCCGGTGCTATAGCGCCCGGCGGCCGTGAACCGGTCGCCGGGCGCTATGGCCCGGTCCCTCGCTTGTCCGAACGGAGTGCCCATGTCGGTCGACGCCAAGACGGTCCGGCGCATCGCGCACCTGGCGCGGATCGCAGTCACCGACGACGAGGTGGCGCCGCTCCAGGACGAGCTCAACGCCATCCTGTCCTTCGTCGAGCAGCTCGACGCGGTCGACGTGTCGGGCGTCGAGCCGATGACCTCGGTGACCCCGATGGCGATGAAGAGCCGCGAGGACGTGATCACCGATGGCGGCCATGCCCGCGAGATCGTGTTCAACGCGCCGCTGACCGAGGACAACTATTTCCTGGTGCCGAAGGTCGTCGAGTAACCTCGACCCACTTCGAGAGCGCACCCATGGCGGCCGACAGGCCGCGACAGGACGGACGATCGTGAGCACCAAGCCGGCAGACCTGACCGACCTCACCCTGGCGCAGGCCCGCGACGGCCTGCGGGCCAAGGACTTCTCCGCCCGGGAACTGACGCAGGCCCACATCGCGGCGATCGAGAAGGCCCGCGTGCTCAACGCCTACCTGCTCGAGACGCCCGACCGGGCGCTGGCCATGGCCGACGTCGCCGACCAGAAGCTCGCCGCCGGCGAGGCCCGGCCGCTCGAGGGCCTGCCGCTCGGCATCAAGGACCTGTTCTGCACCCACGGGGTGACCACCACGGCGGGCTCGAAGATCCTCGAAGGCTTCCAGCCGCATTACGAATCCACCGTCACCCACAATCTGTGGCGCGACGGCGCGGTGATGCTCGGCAAGCTCAACCTCGACGAGTTCGCCATGGGCTCGTCGAACGAGACCAGCGCCTTCGGCCCGGTGATCTCGCCCTGGCGTCGCAAGGATTCCGACACCAAGCTGGTGCCCGGCGGCTCGTCGGGCGGCTCGGCCGCCGCGGTCGCGGCCCGCCTGTGCCTGGGCGCCACCGCCACCGATACCGGCGGCTCGATCCGCCAGCCGGCGGCCTTCACCGGCACGGTCGGCATCAAGCCGACTTACGGCCGCTGCTCGCGCTGGGGCACCGTCGCCTTCGCGTCGTCCCTCGACCAGGCCGGCCCGATCGCCCGCACGGTGCGCGACACCGCGATCCTGCTGACCTCGATGTCCGGCCACGACGACAAGGACACGACCTCGGTCAATCTGCCTGTCCCCGATTTCGAGGCCGCGGTGAATCGCGGCGTCAAGGGCCTGACCATCGGCATCCCGAAGGAGTACCGGGTCGACGGCATGCCGACCGAGATCGAGCGCCTGTGGCAGCAGGGCGCCGACTGGCTGCGCGACGCCGGCGCCAAGGTGGTCGAGGTGTCGCTGCCGCACACCCAATACGCGCTGCCGGCCTACTACATCGTGGCCCCGGCCGAGGCCTCCTCGAACCTCGCCCGCTACGACGGCGTCCGCTACGGCCTGCGCGTGCCGGGGCGTGACATCGTCGGGATGTACGAGGGGACCCGCGCCGCCGGCTTCGGCCGTGAGGTCAAGCGCCGGATCATGATCGGCACCTACGTGCTCTCGGCCGGCTATTACGACGCCTATTACGTCCGGGCGCAGAAGATCCGCACCCTGATCAAGCGCGACTTCGAGCAGGTCTACGCCTCGGGCGTCGACGCGATCCTGACCCCCACCACCCCGTCCGCCGCCTTCGGCTTCGGCGAGAAGGCGAAGGCCGATCCGGTCGAGATGTACCTCCTCGACGTGTTCACCGTGACGGTGAACATGGCGGGTCTCCCGGGCCTCGCGGTGCCGGCGGGTCTCGACGCGCAAGGTCTGCCGCTCGGCCTCCAGCTCATCGGCCGCCCCTTCGACGAGGAGACGCTGTTCGCCGCGGGCCAGGTGATCGAGGAGGCGGCGGGCCGCATCGCCCTGCCGCAGGCGTGGTGGGCGTGAACCACCCGACCGTCCCCTATTACCCGCCCGAAGTCTGGATCATGGCGGCATTCGACCCCGTCCTGATCGGGCTCGCGCTCTATCTCGGCTGGAAGGCGGATCAGTTCGGCAAGGTGGTGCTCGTCGCGATGATCGCGCTGGTCGCCTCGGTGCTGGTGTCGTGGGTGCTGACCGGGATCGGCGTGCCGTGGCCGGCGCCGATCGGGCGCGAACTCCCGACCTTCTTCCCCGTGCGCACGGCGGCGGCGGTGATCTACGCGATCATCGGCTACACCGCCCGGCGGACGATCGCGCCGCGCGCTTGACGGCTTCGCGCCGCCCTTCCTACTAGGCATGAAACCGTCCCCTCTCCCGCGGGAGAGGGGAGCTCGTGCGAGAGACAGAAGACCCTCATGAACGCTCCCGTGAACCCCAAGAAGCTGATCAAGGGCGCGCTGGGCGACTGGGAGGTGGTGATCGGCATGGAGATCCATGCCCAGGTCACCAGCCGCTCGAAGCTGTTTTCCGGCGCGCCGACGGCCTTCGGGGCCGAGCCGAACGACAACGTCTCGCTGGTCGACGCCGCGATGCCCGGCATGCTGCCGGTGATCAACCGCGAATGCGTCGCCCAGGCGGTGCGCACGGGCCTCGGGCTCAAGGCGCAGATCAACCACCGCTCGGTGTTCGACCGGAAGAACTACTTCTACCCGGACCTGCCCCAGGGCTACCAGATCAGCCAGTACAAGAGCCCGATCGTCGGCGAGGGCGAGGTGCTGGTCGACCTGCCCGACGGCGAGAGCATCCGGGTCGGAATCGAGCGCCTGCATCTGGAGCAGGATGCCGGCAAGTCCCTGCACGACCAGCACCCGACGATGAGCTTCGTCGACCTCAACCGGTCGGGCGTGGCGCTGATGGAGATCGTCTCGAAGCCGGACCTGCGCTCGTCGGAGGAGGCCAAGGCCTACGTGACGAAGCTGCGCACCATCCTGCGCTATCTCGGCACCTGCGACGGCGACATGGAGAAGGGCAATCTCCGCGCCGACGTGAACGTGTCCGTCCGCAAGCCCGGCGACCCCTTCGGCACCCGCTGCGAGATCAAGAACGTCAACTCGATCCGCTTCATCGGCCAGGCGATCGAGGTCGAGGCGCGGCGCCAGATCGCCATCATCGAGGATGGCGGCACGATCGACCAGGAAACCCGCCTGTTCGACCCGAACAAGGGCGAGACCCGCTCGATGCGCTCGAAGGAAGAGGCGCACGATTACCGCTACTTCCCCGACCCGGACCTGCTGCCGCTCGAATTCGACCAGGCCTTCGTCGATGGTCTGGCCGCCGGCCTGCCCGAGCTGCCCGATGCCAAGAAGGCCCGCTTCATCGAGTCCTACGGCCTGTCGCCCTATGACGCGACGGTGCTGGTGGCCGAGCGCGCCTCCGCCGACTATTTCGAGGCGGTCGCCAAGGGCCGCGACGGCAAGATCGCCGCGAACTGGGTCATCAACGAGCTGTTCGGCCGCCTGAACAAGGAAGGTAAGTCGATCGAGGACAGCCCGGTCTCGGCCGGCCAGCTCGGCGCGATCGTCGATCTCATCGGCGACGGCACCATCTCGGGCAAGATCGCCAAGGACGTGTTCGAGATCGTCTGGAGCGAGGGCGGCGAGCCGCGCCAGATCGTCGAGAGCCGGGGCCTGCGCCAGGTGACCGATACCGGCGCCATCGAGGCGGCGATCGACCAGATCATCGCCGCCAACCCGGACAAGGTCGAGCAGGCCAAGGCCAAGCCGACCCTGCTCGGCTGGTTCGTCGGCCAGACCATGAAGGCCACCGGCGGCAAGGCCAACCCGGCGGCGGTGAACGCCCTGCTCAAGGCGAAGCTCGGCATCGAGTAGCGAAGCCCCGACGGCGCCCGCGTGAGCCCTCCCCCCTCTGCGGGGGAGGGTTCAGCTGCGTCGTGCCTCTTCCCGCGGCGGATCGCCGTCGGCGCTCCCGCTCCCTTGCCGGCCCATGCCCCGGCTCCATACCCTCGCGAGCGGCCTCCCGGCGGGACGGCCCGCCCCTCCCGCGAGGCCGCATGCCCGACCTGTTCAGCCCCTTCACCCTGAAGGACGTCACGCTCCGCAACCGGATCGCGATGTCGCCGATGACCATGCATCGCTCGGTCGACGGGGCGATGGGCGACTACCACGTCATGCTCTACGGCTCGCGGGCGGCGGGCGGGTTCGGGCTGGTCTTCCCCGAGCAGATCGCCATCACCCCGGAGGGGCGCACCACAAGCGCCTGCGCGGGCATCTGGGACGATCGCCACGTCGAGGGCCTCGCCCGGGTCACCCGCATCATCCGGGAGATGGGCGGCGTGCCGGCGATCCAGCTCGGCCATACCGGGCGGAAGGGCAGCGAGCAGAAACCCTGGGAGGGCAAGCGGCAATTGCCGCCGGACCACCCCGACGGCTGGCAGCTCAAGGCCCCCTCCCCGATCTCCTATGGTGGCCGCTACACCTACCCGGTCGAGGAACTGACGGTCGAGGAGATCGCCGGCATCCACCGCGCCTACGCCCAGGCCGCGCGCCGGGCGCTCGACGCCGGGTTCGAGTGGCTGGAGATGCACTTCGCCCACGGCTATCTCGGCGCCAGCTTCTTCTCGCCGCTCGCCAACCAGCGCACCGACCGCTACGGCGGCAGCCTCGACAACCGGCTGCGCTTCCACCTCGAGGCGCTGGACGCCGTGCGGGCGGTGTGGCCCGAGCGCCTGCCGCTGACCATGCGGCTCGGCTCCGACGACCTCCACCCGGACGGGGTGCAGTTCGACGAGGCGGTGGTGGCCGTCGGCCGGATGAAGGCTCACGGCCTCGACCTCGCCGATCTCTCGATCGGGTTCAACACCGACGAGATGACCGATCCGCCCTTCGCCCGGATGTCGTTCATGGTCGAGCGCGGCGCGCGGGTGCGGCGCGAGGTCGGGATCCCGGTCGGGGTGAGCTGGAATCTCGGCCTGCCGGCGATCGCCGACCAGGTGATCCGCGACGAACTGATCGACCTCGTCTTCCTCGGCCGGCCGGCCCTGTCGAACCCGCATTGGCCGGTCTGGGCGGCCCGGGAGCTGTCGCATCCCGACCCGTTCGCGCTGGTGCCGGAGGATTGGGGTTGGTGGCTGCGCAACTTTCGCGCCCACGAGGCCTGCATCGGCTGGCCCGCCCCGGCGGAGCGTCCCGGTGCCGCCTGAGCGAACCCGGATCGGGACCGCACCGAGAGATGCGGGTCTTGCCCGCTCCCTCGGGCCAGGCTCGGATTCGTGAGCGCCGGCAGCGCCTTGATCGATCGATTTGTGCCCGTTCCAGCCGAGGTTTCGAGAATTTTTCCAGTCTTTCCGGGGGTCATCGCAAATATTTTTGCGACAGGCTTGCGTTCTCGCATTGCTTCATTTAATGATGGTGGATCGATTGTTGGCCTGATTACCGAGCCTCTCCGCCGCGCTTCCGTCGGCGCATGCTCTGCCACTCGCTCCAAATCCGTCGATTGATTCGAGCCTTGGCGCTGCCGACAGCGCGCCGAGCTCCACCCTACGCTTGCAGATCATGGATACGACAATGACTATCGGCACCGTGAAGTGGTTCAACGTCCAGAAGGGTTTCGGCTTCATCCAACCGGATGACGGCGGCAAGGACGTGTTCGTGCACATCTCCGCCGTCGAGCGGTCGGGCATGCAGACTCTCTCGGAAGGACAGAAGATCTCCTACGAGATGGAGACCGACCGGCGCAGCGGCAAGCAATCCGCCGGCAACCTGCGCGCCGCGTAACGGCCCAGCGATCGGCATGCGGATGGTTTCATCCGCATGCCCTGCCCTGCGCCACGGCGCAGGCCCGACCTCCAACGGATCATCCTGAGTGAATTTCACCTTCAGTTCGCATCCCGCTGCCCCTGGCGCGGCGATCGAGCCCGCCACGTTTCAGGTGCAGCAGATCTGGCAGCAAGTCGACGATGAGAGCCGCGAGGTCAGCCACCTGATCGACCGGACCTACCGCTACCACTCGGTCCGGGAGCTGCACTGGCATCTCGCCGACCGGTTCTCCCGCCCGATCCGCTCCCTCGCCCTGAGCCGGGTCTGAGCCATGGGCAAGTTCAAGGAAGCGCCGCTCGGCGATCGGCTGGGCTCCGCCCGTGCCGCGCGGCAAGCCACGCTTGCGCGGTTCCAGGCGCGGACCACCGAGGACGATCCGGCCCTCGTCGCCCGGCGCGCCGCGCGGCAGGCGATCGCCGCGGCGCGGACCACCCGTCTCGCCGAGCGCGAGGCCGAGCGGGCCGAACAGGACGCCGCGCGGCTCGCGCGGGAGGCCGAAGCGAGGGCCGAGGAAGGCCGCCTGCGCGAGATCGCGGCAGCCGAGGAGACGGAGCGCGTCGCCGAGGCCGCGCGGGCCGCCGAGATGCGGCAGGCCGAGCAGAAAGCCGCGCGCGATGCCCGCTATGCCGCCCGCAAGGCGCGCCAGCGGGGCTGATCGGCCCGCCCACTCACCATCGAAGGATTGGCGCGATGACCTACAAGTTCAAGCTGAATCAGCGCGTGCGGATGGTCCGGTCCGGATCGTCCGACCATCATGTCAGCGACATGGATGCCTTCGAGGTCGTGCGCCTGATGCCGGAAGATCGCAGCGGGGAGGCCGCGTATCGCATCCGGTCGCGGACGGGCGAGCGCGCGGTCCGGGAGAGCGAGATCGTCGCCCTCCCGTAGGCCCGGGCCGTAAGTCCCGGGCAACCTGCGGCAGCGGACAGGGAGCCCGCCGCCGCTGGATCAGGTGATGGGCCGGCTCAGTTGCAGCCTTCCTTATGGACGGTCTTGGAATTACCCATGCCGTCCTCCTTGTGGACGGTCTTCGAGCCGCAATCGACGCTCCCGGTGGTGATGTCGCGATGCTCGACGACTCCCTCGCGATGCTCGACCGCGATGCCGGGCGCCCGGTCGCGATGGATCACGGTGGTCTCCTCGGCCATCGCCGAGGCCGAGAAGCCGGCCAGGATGATCGCAGCGGCGGTGGCGGTGAATACTGTCCGCATGGATGCTCTCCTTAGTTCATCTAGCGCTAACAACTCCCGTGTGGCAGGCGGGTTCCGGCTTTTTCGGGTCGGGCGGCCCGCCGAATAGCCTGCAAGAAAAGCCGTCGACACGCGAGGATATGAGCAGGCGGCGCCCCATTCATGCGCGGCGCGGGGATAGACTGCCAACGCTGCAGACGGTCATGTCTTGCATCTGTGTCTTGCCAGCAACAGACTGGAAACATTGCCGGCTCACCGGCATCAAGGCCCCTCGCCCACGCGTTCGAGGGGAAGGAAACTCACGTCCGGACCCCGCGCGGGCGCACCCGATGGAGCAGGCATGATCGTGGCCGGACGTCTGCTCCCTCTCCTGCCGGCCCTGTGGCTCGCATCCTCGATCCTGCCGGCGGCGGCCCAGGCCGACCATGACGGGCAGCTCTGGATCAACGCCACGGCCTTCGGGAGCGTCGGCTCCTTCGCCTATTTCGCCGAGGTGCAGCCGCGCTTCGGCGACGGCATCTCGCGGCTCGACCAGCTCATCGTGCGGCCGGCGATCGGCTGGAAGATCTCCGACTCCGTCACCGTCTACCAGGGCTATGCCCGGGTCGAGAACACGCCGCTCGGGCAACGCGCCTTCTCGGAGGATCGCAGCTTCCAGCAGGTCGGGTGGGAGATCGGCACCTTCGAGCGCGTGAAGCTCTCCTCCCGCACCCGGTTCGAGCAGCGCTTCCAGACCAACGGCCGCGACACGGGCTTTCGCCTGCGCCAGATGCTGCGCGCCGCAATGCCGCTGACCGAGGAGAAACGTGGCGTCGCGGCCGTGGCCTGGACCGAGGCCTTCGTGGCGCTCAACGACACCGATTGGGGGGCGCGGGCCGGCTTCGACCGGATCCGCACCTTCGTCGGGCTCGAATTGCCGCTGCAGGGCCCGTCGACCCTGGAGGTCGGCTACATGAACCAGACGGTCCATGCGCCGGCCTCCCGGGTGACGATGGATCACATCATCTCGGTGAACGTTTCCCTGCGTCAGTGATCAGAGATAGCTCAGTATCGGGTGCTTGGCCCGCCGCTTCAGCCCGACCATCCAGCGGCAGGCCAGGTAGAGCGGAGGGCCGAGCACCAGCGCGACCAGCCAGAGCTGCGCCGGCGAGCCGAGCTCGACCTTGCCGGAGGGGCCGGTCAGGCCGGCCGCGAAGGCCAGATCGTAGAGCCCGCGCAGCAGCCAGAGATGGACGAGGTAGAAGAACAGCGGCGCGCCGCCGAAGACCCGCAGCCAGGCGAGGCGGGCGGCCGGCAGCGCCTCGAACAGGGCGAGGAGCCAGAGCCCGAGGCCCAGCGTCAGCAGCAGGAAATCGGCCGAGGGCGGGTACTTGGTGACGTTCAGGAACGACAGGATCGTCGTCCCGAGGGTCGAACCGGCCTGCCAGGGCACCGGGTCGCCGTAGCCGTTGAGGCCCCGCAGCACCGTGAAGCCCGCCAGGGCCGCCGCCGCGAGGGCGAGGAGCCGGCGGCGTCTCGCCTCGGGAGCGATCGCGAACCAGGGCCCGAGGACGTAGCCCGCCGCCGCGACGCCGATCCAGGGCAGCACCGGGTAGGAGGTGCGGGCCACGCCCCAGGGCAGGGCGAGGAGGCCGCGCTGGTGCAGGATCGACCACAGGGTGTAGCCGGCCTGGTCGGGCGCGAGCACGATCCCGTCGAGGAGGTTGTGCCCCAGCATGACCAGAGCCGCGACCGCCGCCAGGGCGGGACGCGGCAGCCACAGAAGCCCGGCCAGCGCCATCATGCCGAGCCCGATCGCCCAGATCACCTGAAGGTAGAGGACAGGCGGCAGGATGTGTCCGGTCCAGGCAAGGTTCACCAGGGTGAGCTCGAGCCCGATCAGGAACAGGCCGCGGGTGAGGAGGAAGCGCGACGCCGCGCCCGTGCCGTGCTTGCCCGCATAGAGGCTGGCCGACAGCCCGGTGAGCAGGATGAAGACCGGCGCGCAGAGATGCGAGGTCAGCCGCGTCATCGCCAGGCCGGTCTCGGTGACGCCGAGGTCCATCGGGTCGCGGAGATGGGCGTGGAGGTAGAAGACGTCCCGCACGTGATCGACCAGCATCAGCAGCATGACGAAGCCGCGCAAGGCGTCGATCGCGCCGATGCGGCCGGCCGGCGCGGAGGTGGGGTCGAGCGTCACGAGGTGGTCTCGCAAGGTACCGTCTCGGTGGCGAGGCGGGAGAGGAGACGGCGCACGTCCGGCGGCGTCCAGACCCGGCCGCCGCGGGGCTTTTGCACTCCGCGCCGGGTCAGGGAGGCGGCGATGCCCTCAGGAGTCCCGCCGGCCTCGGCGGTGATGGCAGCCAGCATCGGCGTGAGGTCGCGGCGGTAGCGCCGGGCCCGGGCGGTGGCGGCGTCCCGCCCGGCATCGCCCCTGCGGTGAGCGGCCTGCATCAGAAACGCACCGACAGGGTGCCGGTGAACCGGCGCGGCGCTCCCGGATAGACCCGCAGCGCGCTCAGCGAGCTCTCGTAAGTGGTGGCGTCGAACACGTTCTCGACGTTCAGGCCGAACCTGAAATTCTCCCAGCGATAATAGGCGAGCGCATCGACGGCGATGTAGCCCGGCAGCCGGAAGCCGGTGCCGGCGGCGTCGCCCGCCCGCTCGCCGACGGCACGCACGCCGCCGCCGATGCCGAAGCCATTCCAGAACCCCTCCTGCGCCTCGTGCACGGCGAGCAGGCTGCCCGAGTGGCGCGGCACGTTGATCAGCGGGGCGCCGACCGGCAACACGTTGTCCTTGGTGACGACCGCATCGGCGAAGACGTAGCCGGCCAGGATCTTGACCTCCGGCGAGAGCTGGCCGGCGGCGGTGAACTCGAAGCCCTGGCTGCGCACCGCCCCGGCGGCGAGCGAGAAGCCGGTATTGACGGGATCGGGAGTCAGCACGTTCTGCCGCTCGACCCGGAAGGCGGCGCCGGTGAGGGCCAGGGCACCGCCGAAGAGATCGAGCTTGGTGCCGACCTCGTAGCCGAGGCCGGTCTCCGGCGCGAAGGGGCCGCTCGCCGCCACCGCGAAGGCGTCGGGCCCGGTATTGGGCCGGAAGCTCCTGCCGACATTGGCGTAGAGCGAGAGTTCCGGCAGCGGCTGGTAGACCAGCCCGGCCCGGGGCGAGGCCGCGAAATAGGTCTGGTCGGTCTGGATGCCGGTGGTGCGCTCCCGGAACGCCTGCTCGAAGAAGTCGAACCGCACGCCGACCAGCGCCTTCCATTCCGGGCTCAGCGCGATCTGGTCCTGGGCGTAGAGCGCAGTGTTGGTGAGCTGCTCGAAGCCGTTGGTCTGGAAGGCGTAAGGCGGCAGCGGCCGGCCATAGACCGGGGCGTAGATGTCGAGGGAATAGGGGGTCTGGCGGAAGCGCGAGCGGACCTGCTGGTAGCGGGCATCGGTGCTCTCGCGCTCGAAGCCGAGGAGCAGGGTGTGGCCGATTCCGGCGGTGTCGAAGCGCCCGACCAGCTCGGCCTGGCCGATCGCCACGTCCCAGCGGTAGTTGCGGAAGTTGCGGTCGCGCAGGGCCGTGCGGTTGTCGGCAGCGAGACCGCGCACCTCGACCGCCTCGCCGACGAATGCGCCGGTGTTGAAATAGGTGGCGAGCCGCATCTGCCAGTCGGCGTTGAAGCGGTGATCGACCCGCACCTGCATCGTGTCGCTGGATTGCTCGATGCTCTGGCCCGGCTCGCCGAGGAAGCGCGAGATCGGTAGGAAGCCGAGCTGCTTGTTGATGGCGATGACGCCGCGGTCGAACACGGCGCGGTTGCGGAGGAACTCGGTC
The DNA here is from genome assembly GCF_001043955.1 of Methylobacterium tarhaniae. Classification (GTDB taxonomy): domain Bacteria; phylum Pseudomonadota; class Alphaproteobacteria; order Rhizobiales; family Beijerinckiaceae; genus Methylobacterium; species Methylobacterium tarhaniae. The sequence goes on from NZ_LABZ01000008.1 coordinate 23,646, forward strand.
TCGACCGTGACCTTGGTGTCGGGGGTGACCTGCCAGCTCACCACCGGGGCGACGAGGAGCCGGTCGCCGTCGACGAAGTCCCGAAAACTGTTCTGGCGCCCGGCGGCGAGGTTGAAGCGGTAGAGGAGCGTGCCGTCCTCGTTGAGCGCGCCGCCGGAATCGATCGTGCCGCGGACCTGCTCGAACGAGCCCCATTGCCCGCCCATCTCGACGAAGCGCTCACGCGTCGGCTGCTTGGTGATGATGTTGACGAGGCCGCCCGGGTCGCTGCGCCCGAACAGGCCGCCGCCAGGGCCTTTCAGCACCTCGATCCGCTCGACGTTCTGGGTATCCTGCTGGGGCGGGAACCCGCGGGCGAGGGGAAAGCCGTTCTTGTAGATCTCCGCCGTCGCCACCCCGCGCACGGCGTAGCCGAGGGGCGAGAGGCCGCCGAAATTGTTCTGCTGCACGATGCCCGGCGTATAGGCCAGGACCCGCTCGACTCGCGTCGCGGCGAGATCGGTGACGACCTCGCGCGGGGCGACGGTGACGATCTGCGGCACGTCGCGCTGGGGCGTATCCGTCTTCGTGCTGCTCACCGCCCGGTCGCCGCGAAAGCCCGGGGTCGGGCCGATCAGGCCGATCGTGCCGGCGGCCCCGGAGAGCGCCGGGAGCACCGGCGCCGCGGGCCGGGGCCCCTCCACCACCACCTCGTCGAGGGCGATGGTCTCCTGCCCCCGCGCCGCATTGCTGGCAAGGCCGACCGCGACGGCGGTCGCCAGGGCGGCGCAGCGGCGGGAGCCGACCGGGGCGGGCACGGGACGGTGGAGCGGCGAACGGCGTTTCACGAAGCATACTCGATTGTTGCTGCGCAGTGCCGCCTCGGGCGAGCGGCAGGCCGCGCCCGCGCTTCGATTGCACCGCAGACGGCCCAGGCGCTCCCCAGGGCCGCACCGCCCACGGGACGTGACCGCACCTCGCGGCGCGGGCCAAGGCAGGTCTCCTGGCTCGCGGATCATCGCTCCCGCCTGGCCTTCCCGGTGCGAGGGCACCAGTGGCCTAAGGCGGCGGGAACTCTCCGCTCACAGTTGCGGGGGCAGCCTCGGCCTCGCCCCGGATGTCTCCGCACCCGACGGGCTCACCGAATTCCCTCTTCGCCCGCGGGCTCGCGCCCGGGGAACCTTGACGGCTTCATCCATGGCAGGCCGTCCGCCGGGGAGCAACACTCGGAAACGCAATGTAATAATGTTGCCGACCCTGTGTCCACAGGAACACAGGTCCGGTCCGGCTCTACTGGCCGCCCAGGAAGGCCGCCGTTGCCGGATGGAGCCAGCCCGCCGGGACCGCGTCCTTCAGATCGCGCGGGTCGCTCGGCCGCTCGTGCGGCAGGCGGCGGGCGAGGGCCGGTTTCGCCCGGTCGATCGCCGCGACGAGGCGGGCGACGGAGGTCGGGTCGAGGCCCGGCCGGCCGAGGATGAAGCTCCACGATCCCACCGTCTCGATCGCCGCGTCCTGGTGCGGGAAGGTGCCGGGCGGCACGGTCATGCGCCGCAGGGACGGGCTCGCCGCCAGGATCGCGACGATCGCCGCCGGCGACGGACCCATGAACCGGGCTCCGCCCGGCGCCTCGGCCATGGTCCGGAAGCCCGGCCAGCCTGTGCCGCCGCCGAACAGGGCCGCGGCCCGGCCGTCACGCAGCATGGCGGGGCCGTCGCCGGCCTGGTCGAGGAGGACCGGCCGGATGTCGTGCTCGGGATCGATCCCCGATCCGCGCAGCACGGTCCGGCCCATGGCGGTGAGGCCGGAACTCCGCGTGCCGAGGGCCACCGGCCGCCCGCGCAGATCGTCGATGCGGCGGACCGGGCTGTCCGCCGGGACCACGAACAGGCCGGGCGCGGCGTAGACCGGCGCGACCACGGTCACGGCCGGCTTCGCCCCTTCCCCGGTGAGCGCCTCGTAGGCGTACTCGCCCTGGACGAGGCCGAGATCGACCCGGCCGTCGCGCAGGAGCACCAGGTTCTCGGTCGAGCCCTTGCTGGCGCGCAGCTCCAGGATAAGGTCGGGGTCGACCTCCCGGACCGCCGCCGCCAGCGCCTCGCCATAGGCCGGGAACCCGCCGCCGGGCGTCGCGGTGGCGAGAACGAGGCGCAGGGGTTCGGCGGCGTGGGAGGCGGAGGCCGGGGCGAGGAGGCCGAGGCAGGCGGCAGCGAGCAGCCAGAACGTCATGCCACGTCTCGCCCTTCGGTTGTTTACCGGCATCCCGGTCGCGGGCGGGAGGATGGAGGAGCGGCGCCTAATTCGCCGGCACCGGCGACGCCTTCGACACCGGCGCCACGTCCGGCTGGAGCAGCGAGACGGTGATCGCCCGGGTGACGTGCTCGGCCATGCAGCGATAGCCGAGATCGGCCAGGCGGAAGCCGGCGCCGGACTGGGCCGTGTCGCCGCCCTTGAGGGCGCTGATCGCCCGGCCCGCGAGGTAGCGCATCGCCTCGTAGCGCTGGACCAGCGGCACCTGCTCGTGCTCGGCGACTTTCTGGATCGCCTGCACGAACTGGCGGTAGTAATCGTCCTTGGCGAGGCTCGCGGTGTATTGCGGATCGACCAGCACCACGTCGATGCCGTGCGACTTGATCCAGGCCACGGTCTCGGCCAGCGACTGCGAGAAGTCCTCGATGTCGACGCGGGCGAGGGCGTCGTTGCCGCCGACCTGCCAGACCACGAGGTCGGGCTCGATCTCCGCCACCTGGTTGCGCAGGCGCTCCGCCGCCCCGAAGGCGATCTCGCCGGAGACGCCGCGGCTTTCCACCGTGACCTCGATGTCGGGGAGCGAGCGGGTGAGGGCGTCCTCGAGGCGCACCGGGTAGGTCGCGGCGGTGCCCAGGCCTCCGGAATTGGAGCCGATCGTCAGGACCTGGACGGCCCGGTGCTCGCGCAGGGCCTTCTTCACCGCCTTGAGCTTAGCGAGGGTGTAGAGCTTGGAGCCCGGCACCCGGCATTCGGGGGAGAGGCTGGGATCGGGCGCGTCCGGGCCCGGCGCGGTGGCCTGGAGCGCCGGAATCTCGGCAAGGGCCGGTTGGGATGGGGCCGGTTGGGATGGGGCCGGTTGGGATGGGGCCGGCTGGGAGGGCGCCGTCTGGGATTGCGCAGGCTGGACCTGCGCAGGTTGGGATTGCGCGGGCGGGGGTGTCGTCGATTGGGCCTGCACGGACAGGGCGAGGCCGGAGACCAAGGCGAGGCTCACGCCGCCGAGGAGGGACGGGGAGAGCGAGAGCGCCATTCGACGAACCATGCCGTGAAGGAGAGAGAGGCTAAGCCGCATCCTACGACAAAGACGTCGGTCGCGAAACCTCCCCCCGTCCAGAAACGAATCAGTTGTGCACCGAGGCTGGCGACCGAGCCGACCGAGAACACTGCGAGCGAGTTGCGCCCGAGCCCGGCGAGCTGGCGGGTGAGCCAGCGCGCCCGGGGCTGGATCAGGCCGAAAACCGCCTGGAAGGCGAGCATGACGCCGAGGAAGTGAACCAGCCGGGCGGGCGAGAGGTAGGACTTGTCGAAGATGAACAGCAGGCGCGGCTCGGGCACCGCCAGGGGGTCGGGCCGCAGGTTGAACCAGGATAGGACCGCGCCGACGATCACGATGACGATGCCGAGCGGCATCAGCCGGCGGCGCCAGGCCAGGAACCGCTCGGAGCTGCGCCGCCATTCATGCGCGGCGAAGCCGAGCACCAGCAGCAGCTGCCAGCAGAGCGGGTTGAAGAACCAGTGCCCCTCCACCGGCCAGCTCGGGATGTTGATCTCGAAGACCAGGCTGACCGCGTAGAGCAGGGCCGAGAGCCCGACCGCCAGGCCGAGATGCACCCGCGACAGGAGCACGAAGGCGGGGGCGAGGCCGAGCAGCACCACGTAGAGCGGCAGGATGTTGAAGAAGCCGAGCTGGTGCAGCAGCGTCACCCAGCCGACGGTGGCCTGGATCGGGTCGCTGAAGATCGGCCCGGCATTGTGCCATTCCACCAGGAGCGGGTTGTCGAGGTAGAGGGCGGCGCCCGCCAGCATCGCCAGCGCCATGGCGGTGATGACGAGTTGCGCCCGGTAGACCTCGACCATGCGCGAGAGCAGCCGCAGGACCGTGCGGCCGGCCGGCTCCGGTACCCCGTCGCGCCCGCGTGTGGCGATGCCGATCGACCACCCGGCCAGGAACACGAACAGCTCGGCCGCGTCCGAGATCCCGTACTGGGAATAGGTATAGTTCTGGAAGACGTTGCCCGGGATATGGTTGATGAAGATCGTGATCAGGGCGATGCCGCGCCAGAAATCGACCGCATTCGGTTCACGCATGATGGTCGTGGTCCCTTTTGCAGGTCTGCGGGGGCCCCCGGACCGATGGGGGCACGCGTCGCGCCGATGAAGTTAGCGCATGGCCCGGCCGCCGCGCACCTGCGCGCGCCGGCCGTCCCGGATCGTGAGGGCGTCCTGCCCTACTTCACGACCCGATCGAGGCGGTTGTTGACGAAGAAGTATAGCTCCTTCGCGCCGGGCTCGGTGTAGAGCACTTGCACCTCGCGCTGGCCCCGCCCGCTCTCGCCGACGAGCACGTCGGTCGGCGGCTTGCCCTTGAGCCGCACCAGCTCGCACTCGCCGATGCCAGGGGCGATCTCGGTCGCGGTCGCCGGGACCGCGCCGGTGCACGTGCCGTCCTGGGCCAGGACCGGCCCCCAGGTCGGGGTGGGCGGCGGGGCCGGCTTCGGCGGGCTTGCGAGGTTCACCGGCGGGGCGGCGCGGTCGGTGCTGCTGCACCCGGCCAGCGCCAAGCCCATCAGACCGATCCCCGTCGTGGCGATCCCGATCACCGTCCGCCGCATCGTGCCCCGCCCGTCATCGTCCTTCGCCGCCGCTCTGCCGCGCGGCCAGGGCCGTCTCGTAGAGGCGGAGCACGTCGGCGCGCAAGGCCGCCCGCGAACCTTTGCGGAAATAGAACATGTGGCCGCCGGGATAGACCGACAGGGAGAGGCGCCTGTCGGGCCCGTAGCCCGGCATCTGGTCGAGGATCAGCTTCGAGGCGAAGTAGGGCGTGACGAGGTCGGTGTAGCCATGGGCGACGAGCACCCGCAGGTTGCCGTCGAGGGCGAGCGCCTGGCGCAGTTCGCCCACCACCTCCGGCGGGGAGCGGCCGCCGCCCCAGTTCCAGCTGCCGTTGACCGCGTTGCTGAGAAGCTCGTAGCGCAGGTTCGGCACCCGCCAGTTCAGGGTGCGGGCGGTGAGGTCGACGATGGCGCTGGTGAGCGGCGCCTGCATGGCGGAGAGGATCGGGTCGTCGAAGCGGCCTTGCGCCGCGCTCGGGTCGGGGTCCCAGCCGGTGACGCCGGTGTCGTAGGCGCTCGCCACCCGCCCCGAGTCGCGGTCGGCCTCGCGCTGGTAGCTGGAGCCGGAGACCCGGCCGGCCTGGCGGCGCACCAGGGCGGGATCGAGGCCGGTCAGGGACGCGACGCGCTCGGTCAGCCGGTCGGTGGCGGCCTTGTCGGCGGGGCCGCGCAGGAGGTCCGTGAGGTAGGGGCCGGTGGCGTAGGCCTCGGCCTCCTGCATGCGGGCGGGATCGGGGGTCTCCCCGCGGCGCTCCAGGCCGGCGGCGGCCAGCGAGGGCAGCCGGGTCACGGCGCCCAGCGGGTTGTGCCGCGGCGGCTGGAGGTAGCCGAAATCGAGCACCGGCGAGAGCAGCACCAGTCCGGACAGACCGACGCCGACGTCGTCCTGGAGCTTGCGGGCGATCAGCGGCCCGCGAAAGCCGCCATAGCTCTCGCCGAGGAAGAATTTCGGGGAGGTGAGCCGGTCGTTGGTGCGCAGCCAGCGGGCGATGGCCGCCGACAGCACGGCGGCGTCGCTCTCGACGCCGTAATAGCGTTTCCCGTCATCGCCGGCGGCGCGGCTGTAGCCGGTGCCCACGGGATCGATGAAGACGAGGTCGGTGAAGTCGAGCCAGGTCTCTTCGTTCGGGACCGCCACCGGCGCCAGCGAGGGGCTGATGCTCGCGCCGTCGAGGGGGAGCCGCCAGGGCCCGACCGCCGCGAGGTTGAGATAGGCCGAGGCCGCGCCCGGACCGCCATTGACCGCGAAGGTGACGGGCCGGGTCCGGGCCTCCCGATCCGGCAGGATGAAGGCCGTGAACGCGATCTCGGCCTGGAGCTTGCCGGACTCGTCGACCAGCGGCAGGCTGCCGGCGATCGCCGTGAAGCTCAGGGTTCGGCCGTCGGCGAGGGTGAGGCTGTGCTGCGTCGTCGCGTCCGGCGGCAGGCGCCGCCCCTCGGGCTGGCGGGCCTCCTGCCGGGCCTCCTGCCGGGCGGGCTGCGCGACGAGCGGGGCGGGCGCCAGCAGCAGGGCCGCCGCGACGGCGAGGATCCGGGTCGTGATACGGCTCATGACGTCTCCTCGCGGGCCCGGGGCCCTGTTCTTCCTATGATCGCCGCTCCACCCCTTCGAAGGATCGTGCGCGGGCATTCTCCTCTCCCCGACAGATCCCGGGCTTGCCCGGGATCTGCAAGCGACGGACGAGGTCGGGCTTGCCCGACTTCGTTGCGGGGGGAGGCTTTCGTCCCCCTCGCCGGGGACGAAACGAGCGCGAAGCGCGAGGGTGAGGGAGTCTCGACGAACGAGGCTCTTCCGGAAACACCCCCTCACCCTCGCTCCGGCCTTCGCCTCCGCTTGCTTCATCGACGACAAGGTCGATGAAGCCCTCTCCCCGCCCGCGGGGAGAGGGGAATTCCCGCGCCCTTTCTTTCCCCGGACAGCTCTGCCCGCATGGAAGGGCGGATATGTGCTTCGTCGAGACAGCATAAAGGGCGCAGATTCCGCATCACGCCTTCTTCTGCCAGCGGCCGCGCTCGTCCTGCTGCCAGTAGGCGACGCTGTGGCCGGCCTCCTTGGCGCCGCGCCACTGCTCGCGGGCGTGGAGCAGGGCGTCCTGGTCGGTGCCGTCGAACAGGATGCAGATGCGCTGGTAGCTGCCTGCGTCGTCGGGCAGGGCGGCGCCCTCGACCAGGAAGCGGATCGAGGCGCCGTTCGGGTTGGCGTCGCGCAGGGTCAGCACCACCGGCTGGGTGCCGCAATCGGGGTCGCGGTCGGTGCCGTGGGGCAGGAAGCTCTCGTCGGAGAAGACCCAGAGATGGTCGTCGAGGGCCTGAAGCCGCTCCTCGCTCGTCGCCTGCACGGCGACGCGCCATTGCCGCTCCAGGGATTTCTCCAGGAGGCTCGGCAGCACCGCCTCCAGGGGCTGGCGCTGCATGTGGTAGAACAGGATCTCGGTCACGGTGGTCACAGATAGGGCATCCCGGGCCGGACGGCACCGGCACGGGATGCGGTGTCCGGCCTCAGGCCTTCGCTGCGTCTTGCGCCTGGCCGAGCAGCTTCACCAGGTCGCAGCCGGCATAGAGGTCGTGGGCGACGCCGGCCGCCCGCAGGGCGGCTTCGAGGTCGCCCGGCCTGCCGGCGAGGTAGATCGTGGTGGCGCCGGCTGCCCGCAGGGCCTCGGCGGCCGGCACCGCCTCGTCGGCATAAACCGCGTCCGACGAGCACAGGCAGGCGAGCGGCGTGCCGGACGCCCGGAAGGCCTCGGCGAGGGCGGCGTGATCCGGAAATCCTTCATTCGCCACCGCCTCGATGCCGCCGGCCTCGAAGGCATTGCGGGCGAAGGTGGCGCGGGTGTTGAAGGCGCTCAACGGCCCGAGATTGGCGAGGAAGACCCGCGGGCGCCGGCCGGTCCGTTCGAGGATGGCGTCGGAGGCGTCGCGCAGGGCCTCGTAGGGCTCGGCGAGCCGCCGGGACGGCAGGGCGCCCTCCGGCGCCGGCTCGGCCGCCGGGGCGGGGGCCAGCACCGCGACCGGCGCCTCGTGCAGGTCCGGGAACTCGCTGGTGCCGGTGATCGGCTGGCGGCGGGTGGCGAGGTCGGCGTCGCGGGTCTTGCGCAAGGAGGCGAGGCGGCCCGCAAGCGCCCCGGAGCGCAGGCTCCCGGCGATCCCGCCGTCCCGCTCGATCGCCTGGAAGAGCGACCAGGCCTCGGCGCAGAGCGCGTCGGTCAGGGCCTCGAACCCGCCGGCGCCGGCGGCCGGGTCGGCGACGCGCCAGAGGTTGGCCTCGTCGAGGAGGACGTGCTGGGTGTTGCGGGCGCAGCGGCGCGCGAAGGCGTCCGGCAGCCCGAGGGCGGCGGTGAAGGGCAGCACCGTGATCGCGTCGGCCCCGCCGAGGCCGGCCGAGAAGGCGGCGGTGGTCGCCCGCAGCATGTTGACCCAGGGGTCGCGCCGCGTGGTGCTGCGCCAGGCGGTCTCTGCATGCAGGCGGATCGGCGCGGGCGTCAGCCCGCACGCCTCCTCGACCCGCGCCCAGAGGCGGCGCAGGGCCCGGGTCTTGGCCACCGTCAGGAACTCGTCGGCATCCGCCACCAGCAGGAAGGCCAGGGCGGCGCGGGCGCGCTCCAGATCGTGCCCGCCGGCCTCGAGCACCCGCAGGGTCGCCAGCGCCCCGGAGAGCACGGCGGCCAGTTCCAGCGCCTCGCTGGCGCCGGCCTCGTGGAACGGCCGGGCATCGGCCAGGAAGGCGCGACCGGCAAAGCCCTGGGCGTCAAGGTCGCGCAGCAGGTCGGCGAGGCCGGGCCAGGACGGCGCCGTCCCGGTGGCGGCCTGCACGGCGACCGGGTCGAGGCCGAGATCGATGTCGAGGGCGGAGAGGTCGTCACCCCGGGCCTTCGCTAGGGCGAGGAGGGCCTTGGCCGCCTCGGGCGCCGCCGCGCCGGCATCGAGCCGCAGGCCGATCAGCGGCAGCATCACGCCGTCGAGGGCCGCCGCGAGCGCCTGCGGGCCGGGGAGGCCGAAGCCGCGGGCGGACGGCGCGCCGGCCACCACCAGGGTCAGGGCGTCGGCGCCGCCGTCGAGGTCGGTCAGCGCCAGGGCGTTGGCCTCGGCGGGATCGGGGTGATCGACCCGCTGGCTCACCCGCCAGCGCCCGGGCGCCGCGCGGCCGGGCTGGGGCGCGGCCTCCGCCGGTGGATAGAGCGGCTGGATCGTGATGCCGTCGGGCGTGCGGCGCACCAGCCGCTTCTCGAAATCGGCCCCCTTGAGCACCCCGTCGACCAGGGCACGCCACTGCGCCTCCGTGGCGGCCGGAAATGCGGCGGCGAGCGTCGTCTCGTCCATGGCGGGTCCTCTGGCGCGGGTCTCTCCCTGATCCACGACATAGCCGCGCGACCCGCCCACGGTCGAGTGCCGTTAAGGGGGGCCTTCGCCCCCTCTCGTCACCCGAAGACGATCAGCCCGGCAAAGCCCGCCGCCCCGACCAGGATGCGCCACCAGGCGAACAGCGCGAAGCCGTGGCGGGAGACGTAGTCGAGGAGCTTGCGGACCACGAACAGGGCCGACAGGAACGCGACCACGAAGCCGATGGCGATCAGCCCGACATCGTCCTTCGACAGGTTCTTGTAGTTGTCGAGCAGGTCCTTGGCGAAGGCGCCCGCCATGGTCGGCATGGCGAGGTAGAACGAGAACTCGGTGGCGGCACGCTTGCCCGAGCCCATCAGCATCGCTCCCACGATGGTGGCGCCGGAGCGCGACACGCCGGGGATCATCGCCAGGCACTGGAACAGGCCGATCTTCAGCGCCATCGGCAGCGAGTACTGGTGCACGTCGTCGTATTTCTGCTCGATCTCGGTCTCGTCGATGACGAGGAGCACGAGGCCGCCGGCGACCAGGGTCGAGCAGATGATCCAGGGATTGAACAGGTAGAACTTGATGTGCTTCGAGAACAGGCCGCCGACGATGGCGGCGGGCAGGAACGCGATCAGGATCGCCAGGATGAAGCGGCGCGCATTCGGGTCGCTGGGCGCACGCCGCAGCAGGTCGAGGATCTGGCGGAAATAGACGCTCACGATGGCCAGGATGGCGCCGAGCTGGATCAGCACCTCGAAGGTGTTGTTGGGCGATTCGAAGCCGATGAAGTGGCCGACGAGGAGCTGGTGCCCGGTCGAGGAGACCGGGATGAACTCGGTGGCGCCCTCGACGAGGGCGAGCAGGACGGCCTTGCCGATGCTGGCGACGTCCATCACCGCGCTCCCCGGTGTGGGGCCGTGTCGCGCGCGGGCCCGCCCGCCCTCCATGTCGCCGTGGTCATGTCGCCTGCTCTCGTGGTCGCGCCGCGGGCGGTCGGGCGACCGCGTCCGGCGGAGGATGGGGAATCGGAACCCGACTTGAAGCGCCGGCCCGCTTGCTTGCGCGCCGGTACGGCGCCACCTCTGTGGCAAGTCTGTGGTGAGCGGCGTGCCGGAGGTTTACGCCTCTCGGCGGACCCTCGCATCGGTAGGGTTGAGGCTCGGTTACCAGCACCCGTCACCCGTGTTAAGGATGCCGAAAGATCTCTATGAACCGGTGACCGGACGTTAATCACGACCGGGTCAATCCGGAGACCTTCGACCCACCGCGAGCCGACCTTCAAGGCCAGCCAACAGACGAAGCGCGAAACGGCCCCGCATGGCGACGCTCCACCACTCCTCGTTCTGCCCGCATTCCCGCTTCGTGCGCCTGGTCATGGCCGAGATGGGCATGGAGCCCCAGCTCGTCGAAGAACGCCCCTGGGAGCGCCGGGAGGACTTCCTGATGATGAACCCCGCCGGCACCACCCCGGTGCTGGTGGAGGAGAGCGGGCTCGCCGTGCCGGGGGGCGGCGTGATCGCCGAGTACCTCGACGAGACGCGGGGCCTGGGGTCGAGCGGGAGCCGGCTCCTGCCGGAAGCCCCCGCCGCCCGGGTCGAGGTGCGCCGCCTGCTCGACTGGTTCCTGCAGAAGTTCGACCAGGAGGTGACCGGCTACCTCGTCACCGAGAAGATCCACAAGCGCTTCATGACCTCGCAGCATGGCGGCGGCCCGCCGGACATGAACGCGATCCGGGCGGCGCGCAGCAACGTGCGCTACCACCTGAAATACATCGGCTACCTGATCTCGCGGCGGAACTGGCTGGCGGGCAGCCAATTGACCTATGCGGACCTGGCGGCGGCGGCGCACCTGTCCTGCGTCGACTATCTCGGCGACGTGCCGTGGGACGAGGACGAGATGGCGCGGAACTGGTACGCGCGGGTGAAGTCGCGCCCCTCCTTCCGCAGCCTTCTCGCCGACCGGGTGGCCGGGATGGCGCCGGCCGACCATTACGCGGATCTGGACTTCTGACCCCTCACCCCCTTCGTCACTTCCTGGAGACCCGCGCCCGGACGCTGGGCTTCGACGCGCTGGCGGTGACGCGGCCCGACGCGGTGCCGGACCTCCCCGGGCGCCTGGCGTCCTGGCTCGCCGCCGGCCATCACGGCGGCATGGGCTGGATGGAGGAGCGCTCGGGGGAGCGGGCCGATCCGGCGCGTCTGTGGCCGGAGGTGCGCAGCATCGTGATGCTCGGCGTCAATGCCGGGCCGGACGGCGACCCGCTGGCGGCGCTCGCGGAGCCCTCGCGCGGGTCGATCGCCGTCTATGCGCGGCGGCGCGACTACCACGACGTGATCAAGGGCAAGCTGAAGGAGCTCGGCGGCGCCTTCGCGGCCAAGGCCGGAGCCGAGATCAAGGTCTTCGTCGACACCGCGCCCGTGATGGAGAAGCCGCTCGCCGCCGCCGCCGGCCTCGGCTGGCAGGGCAAGCACAGCGTGCTGCTGTCGCGGGATTTCGGCAACTGGCTCCTGCTCGGCGCCCTCTACACCACGGCCGAGCTGCCGGCGGACGAGCCCGAGGGTGATCATTGCGGCCGCTGCCGCCGCTGCCTCGATGCCTGCCCGACGGACGCCTTCGCGGGCCCCTACCGGTTGGATGCCAGGCGCTGCCTCGCCTACCTGACGATCGAGCATGCGGGACCGATCCCGGCCGAGTTCCGGGTGCCGATGGGCAACCGGGTCTTCGGCTGCGACGATTGCCTGGCGGTGTGCCCGTGGAACAAGTTCGCGGCGGCGACCCGCGAGGCGCGGCTGATGGCGCGCGAGGAGCTGGCCGCGCCGCCCCTCGCGGAACTGGCCCGGCTCGACGACGCGGCCTTCCGGACCCGCTTTGCCGGCACGCCGATCAAGCGGACCGGACGCGACCGCTTCCTGCGCAACGTTCTGATCGCCATCGGCAATTCGGGGGATGCGAGCCTCGCCGGGGAGGCGGGGCGCCTGCTGGAGGATCCCTCGCCGCTGGTGCGCGGCATGGCGGTGTGGGCGCTCGCCCGCCTCGGGCGCCTGCCCCCTGCCCCACCGGCGGAGGAGCAGGATGCCGACGTGCTGGCCGAGTGGGCCCTCGCGAAAAATCAGGGTGTCCAGAGGGCGGGCCCTCTGGCGGGTGCAGGGCCGCGCCCTGCATAAGACCGCACATCCTTTCAGGTAAGGCTCAGCCCATGAACCTGTTCGTCTTCGGGCTCGGCTACACGGCCGGCCACTTCGTGGCGCGCGAGCGCGTCCGCTTCGCCCGCATCACGGCGACCCGCCGGAATCCTGGCACCCTCGACGGCGTGAGCTTGCGGGTCTTCTCGCCCGAGGCGACGGATCCGCGGATCGCCGACGACCTCGCCCGGGCCGACGCGATCCTGGTCTCGATCCCGCCGGATTCCGGCGCCGACCCGGCATTGGCAGCCTTCGAAGACGTGATCGCCGCCGGCCCGGCGCGGTGGATCGGCTATCTCTCGACCATCGGGGTCTATGGCGACCAGGGCGGCGCCTGGATCGACGAGGCGACCCCGCCGGCCCCCAGCCACCAGCGCACCCGCGACCGGGTGGCGGCCGAGGAGTCGTGGCTTGCCCTCGGCGCGCGGACCGGCAAGGCGGTGCAGGTCTTCCGGCTGTCCGGCATCTACGGGCCGGGGCGCAACGCCTTCGAGAAGCTGCGCCAGGGCAAGGCGCAGCGCATCGTCAAGCCGGGCCAGGTCTTCAACCGCATCCACGTCGACGACATCGCGACGACGCTCGCCGCCTCCCTCGACCGGCCGCGGCCGGGGGCGATCTACAACGTCACCGACGACGAGCCGGCCCCGCCGCAGGACGTGACGGCCTTCGCGGCCGACCTCGCCGGGCTGCCGCTGCCGCCGGCGGTCGATTTCGACACCGCCACCTTGAGCCCGATGGCACGCAGCTTCTACGGCGAGAACAAGCGGGTGCGGAACCGGCTGATCCGGGAGGAGCTGGGAGTGGACTTGGCCCATCCGACCTATCGGGAGGGGTTGCGGGGGTTGGTGTAGGCGGACAACCTTCGACATCCCATGGGGGACACGATGTCGGTTTCCCCGGCTCCCCTGGTCATCGCGGTCGGCGGCTCGGGCCGGCACGCCCGCGTCGCGCTGGAGGCCGCCGATCTCGCCGGGCTGCCGGTCCGCGGCGTCCTGTGGGATGCGCTGCCTGACGGCGAACCGTTCTTCGGATCGCATCGCGTCCTCGGCGGGCTCGATCGCCTTCGCGACCGGAGCTTCCTGCAAGGCTGCCGAATTCATCTCGGGACCGGCGATCGGGCCGTGCGGCGGTCGATGGCGGAAACGGTTCGGGCGAACGGGGGGCAGCTCGGCACGATCATCCACCCCGCCGGCCTCATATCCCCGAGTGCCGTGATCGGCGCGGGGGCGTTCGTCGCGGCCGGCGCGATCGTCGGCGTCGGTGCCGTCCTGGCGGAGGCCTGCCTCGTCAACACGGGCGCGAGCATCGACCACGATGGCCGGCTCGATGCCGGGGTCTGCGTCGGCCCGGGAGCACGCCTCGCCGGCACCGTCCTGTGCGAAGCGGACGTCTTCGTCGGGCTCAACGCCTGCATCTTGCAGGGGCTGCGGATCGGCCGGGGCGCGGTGGTCGGGGCCGGCGCCGTCGTCACGCGGGACGTGCCGGCAGGTCAGACCGTCGTGGGTTGTCCGGCGCGGCCGTTCATGCGCTGATCGGCGCGCCGAGTTCCCTCACGCCGCGTGCCGCCCCGCCTCCGCGCCGAAATGCCCGATATAGCGCTTGGCGATCGCCTCGACGGGCAGCACCACGAACACGTCGGTCGTTCCGAACTGGTGGTCGACCACCGCGCCGTCCCCGAAGGTGGCGCCGACCCGCAGATAGCCCTTGATCAGCGGCGGCAGGGCCTGGAGAGCGGATTTCGGGTCGATCGCCTCGCGGCTGAGGCGGTCCATGGCGACGTGGCGGCCCGGCAGCGCCCGGGCGCGCCAGCCGTCGGGGGCGCGGGCGAAGTGGTGCAGGAAGCTCAGGGGCAGGGCCAGGCGGTCCGGGTCGGTGCCCTCCAGGCTGGCGCAGCCGAGCATCGCGTCGATGCGGTGGTGCAGGACGTAGGTCCAGATGCCGTGCCAGAGCAGCTCGACGGTGCGCTTGGTGCGGTAGGGCTTGAGCACGCAGGAGCGGCCGAGCTCCAGCACCCGCTTGCCGGCATTGGCCTCCAGCACCGGGCCGAGATCGTACTCGCCGGCGGTGTAGAAGCCGAAGTTGCGGTCGGCCTGCTCCTGGCGCAGCAGCCGGTAGGTGCCGACGACCCGGGGCTTCGGCTTGCGGAAGGGCTTCGTTTCCTGTGCGGCGTGGTCGATCACCAGGAGGTGGTCGCACACCGCGTCGTACTCGTCGGCGTCGCGACGCTTGAGAAGGGCCATGCCGGTCGGGATCGCCGCCATCTCCTCGTAGAAGACGCGGTAGCGCAGGCGCTGGGCCCGCTTGACCTCCTTCGGCGTCGTCGCGAGGCGCACCTCGAGGGAGCCGATGCGGCCGAGAACCGGGTCGAGGCCGGGGGTCTCGAAATGCCTGAGGCGCGGGAAGAGCCGCGAGGGCTGAGCCAGTCCCTTGAGGTGGATACCGCCTTCCGCGGCCCGACCCAGGAGGCGGGTCAGGGGAATGCCGGGCGGAGCATCGCGGCCGTCGCCGGCCGGGCCACGGGAGAGGAACGGAACCATGATCGAGGCATCCCGTGCGGCGCCGACCGATCCGACGCCTTCGGGACGGCCGCTGCGACCGCCCCGCGTGGCGACAAGACACCACGAAGCCGGCACGGGAATATGACAAGGGTTTACGAGGCGCAACAAAGCCTTGGCCTGGAAGCGGGCGCGGCCGGTCCCCGACGCCGCGGGACGGGCGCTGTCCCGCCCCGTCGCGGGGCCCGGCCTCCCGGCCCGGACGCCAGGGCTGACCTTGCGGCAGATCCGGCCGCGCGCTACGCCGTCCGTCCCGGGACCATGCCCGAAAGGACCCGGATCCGCCGCGCTGGCGTCCCGCGCCTGCGGCCTTGCGGGAACCCGGCCCGGGCACCAGGCCGGCACGCTGTCCTGGCCGTTCGACTGGGGACGGAGCGAGGCCGCGCTGGCGGCGATCCAGGCCGGCCGGGCCGCGCCGATCGAGCCCGTCCTGCCCGACCTCGAGGTCGACGGGCGGCGCCTGCCGTTCAGGCCGAGCGATCCCGGCACCAGCGCGCCCCCGTAGGAAAAGGTGGCCGCGGCACCCTGATGCCGCGGCCGAATGGCTCAGACGAACTGGCTCAGACCCGGGATCGAGCCGACGATCGGGCCCATCACGTCCTCGCCGGCCTTCTCGCGGCCATAGGCGAACAGCTCGCGGCCCAGCGGCTGCATCTGGCCCATCGGCACGCCGGCGGACATCAGCTTCTGGCCGAGCGCCATCACGCCGCCGCCCATCATGCCGCCGAGCATCCCCATCAGGCCGCCGCCGCCCTCGCCGGGGCCGCCGTCGCCGGCCTGGGCGAGCGCCGCATCGGCGCCCGGCATCGCCGCGATGAGGCGGTTGACCTCCTCGGCCGGGCCCTCCTTCTGCAGGAAGGCCAGGATGAGCCCGATCGCCTTCTGGGCCGTGGTCGCGTCCAGTCCCGTGGCCTGCGTCACCCGGGCAACAAGCTCTTCCATCGTGGTCTCCCGCACCTCTCGCGTGCGACCGGCCGGCCGGCACGCCGCCGGGCGGTCTTCGGCGAAGGTCGCCGCGAAATCAAGGCGCGGCGGCAAAACCGGGGAGCAACGGCGTTGACAGACGGCGCGCACACCCGTAACGGTGCCATCTGGCGCGCGGGCTGCACGGTCCGCGCGCCGTCGCGTTCGCGGCGGTCCGCACGGGCTCCCGAACGTCAACTGTCAAAAAGACGACCCCGGCGAGGCGCCGGAGGCCGGATGGAACACGGACGAGAACGATGTTCGCAGTGATCAAGACCGGCGGCAAGCAGTACCGCGTCGCCGCCAACGACGTCATCACGATCGAGAAGCTCGAGGGCGAGGCCGGCACCGCGGTCACCTTCGGCGAGGTGCTGCTGTTCACCGACGGCTCCGGCGCGACCCAGGTCGGCGCCCCGCTGGTCTCGGGCGTCAGCGTCGCCGGCGAGATCGTCAAGCAGGCCCGCGGCCCGAAGGTCATCGCCTTCAAGAAGCGCCGCCGCCAGAACTCGCGCCGCAAGCGCGGTCACCGCCAGGACCTCACCGTGGTCCGCGTCACGGGCATCAGCGCCGCTTAAAGCTGGCCGCGAGCCCTTTTCCCAGAATCCAGGAGTTAGCCCCATGGCTCACAAGAAGGCAGGCGGTTCGTCCCGCAACGGTCGCGATTCGGCTGGTCGTCGTCTCGGCGTGAAGAAGTTCGGCAGCGAGGCCGTCGTCGCCGGCAACATCATCGTGCGTCAGCGCGGCACCAAGTGGCATCCCGGCGTGAACGTCGGCATGGGCACCGACCACACCCTCTTCGCCCTCACCGCCGGCAAGGTGCAATTCATTACCAAACGAGGCCGCGCCTTCGTAACGGTCGTCGCCAACGACGCCGCCCCGGCCCTGGAGGCCGCAGAATAACCCGACGGAGCCAGTGACGAGGGAGCTCCGCCGGTGTCCCCACACCGACCCGGCGACTCCTGCTCAACTGGGCCCTGAAACGGCCAAGCTCCGAGCGAGATCACGAGGGGAAGGTGGGGCGCCACCTTCCCTTTCGTCGTTCTCGTAACCGCGCCCGAGCGGGAGGCTCTGGGTTCGGATCGGAGTCAGGCGATGTATCCCGACCTCACCCGCGACGATGTCTTCCGGCTCGAGACCCGGAGGCTGTGGCTGCGCTGGGCCCGCCAGGCCGATGCGCAAGCCCTCGTCCGCTTCGCCGGTGAGAAAGCCGTAGCCGGGATGACCGCCCGAATCCCGCATCCGCTCGACCCGCCGGCCGTGGACAAGTTCATCCTCGAGTCGCGGCAGGCCAATGCGGATGGGCGGGCGCTGGTCATGGCGATCACGCCGCGGCGGCACCCGACCCAGGCGATCGGCGTCGTGAGCATCGAGCCCGATCCGGACGGCGGCGCCCCGCATCTCGGCTACTGGCTCGGCACGCCGCACTGGGGCCAGGGCCTCGCCACCGAGGCGGCGCGGGCGATGATCGACGCCTTCTTCGCCTATACGGAGGGGAGCGAGCTGGCCTCCTCCGCCCGGGTGGTGAACCCGGCCTCGCGGCGGGTGCTGGAGAAGTGCGGCTTCGCCTCGGTCGGCTCCGGCCTCCAGGCCTTCCCGGCCCGGGGCGGCGTCTTCCCGGTCGACCGCTTCCGGCTCGACCGGCGCGCCTGGGACAGCCTGAAGACCTGGCACGCCGCGGGCCTCGTCTTCGAGCGTCATGACCGGCCGGAATGCCGGGTCGGCGCCTGATCTGCTAGACTTATCGCGGCCGGGGCCCCTCCCCGGCCGTCCTCGACCCATTGTTGGAGTGATCCCGTGAAGTTCCTCGACGAGGCCAAGGTCTACGTCCGCTCGGGAGACGGCGGCGCCGGCTGCGTCTCGTTCCGGCGGGAAAAGTTCATCGAGTTCGGCGGGCCCGACGGCGGCGACGGCGGCCGCGGCGGCGACGTCTGGGTCGAGTGCGTCGAGGGGCTCAACACCCTGATCGACTACCGCTACCAGCAGCATTTCAAGGCCCGCAAGGGCGAGCACGGCTCGGGCCGCAACCGCGCCGGCGGCAAGGGCGAGGACGTGATCCTCAAGGTGCCGGCCGGCACCGAGATCCTGTCCGAGGACCGCGAGACCCTGATCGCCGACATGACCACGGTCGGCCAGCGGGTGCGGCTCGCCAAGGGCGGCAATGGCGGCTTCGGCAACGCCTACTTCACCACCTCGACCAACCGCGCCCCGAAACACGCCAATCCGGGCCTGGAGGGCCAGGAGCACTGGCTCTGGCTGCGCCTCAAGCTCATCGCCGATGCGGGTCTCGTCGGGTTGCCGAACGCCGGCAAGTCGACCTTCCTCGCCGCCGTGACCGCGGCAAAGCCCAAGATCGCCGATTACCCCTTCACGACGCTCCATCCGGGCCTCGGCGTGGTGCGGGTCGATACCCGCGAATTCGTGCTCGCCGACATTCCGGGGCTGATCGAGGGCGCCCACGAGGGCGTGGGCTTGGGCGACAAGTTCCTGGCCCATGTCGAGCGCTGCCGGGTGCTGCTCCATCTCGTCGAGGGCACCAGCGAGGATGCCGGCGCCGCCTACCGGCTGGTGCGCACCGAGCTCGAGGCCTACGGCCACGGCCTGGAGGAGAAGCCCGAGGTGGTCGCCCTCTCGAAGGCCGACACCCTCGACCCCGAGACCCTGGCGCTCCAGCTCGAACGCCTGGAGGAGGCGTGCGGCCAGAAACCCCTCGTCCTGTCCTCGGCGACCCGCCAGGGCGTGACGGAGGCCCTGCGGGCGCTCATGGCCCGCATGGATGCGGCGGCGGCGGAGGCGCCGGTGGAGCGGGCGGCTTGGCAGCCTTGAGGAACGCGTGGGGGAGGCCCTAGATTCGACGCCATCAGGAGTCGCCCCCATGACCGAGCCTCTGATCATCGACAGCGATGAGACCTTGCTGCTCGCCCGGCGCCTCGCGGAGCGTCTCGGGACGACGCCGGGCGATGCCGTGGCGCAGGCGTTGCGGGCCTATGACGAGATGCCGGCGACCCGTGTCGTAACGCCCCCACGACAGCCGCTTGGCGATCGGGAAGCGTTCATCGCGGATATCCTGGCGCGCGGCGCAGCTGTGCGGGCCAAGCTGCCGCCTGGGACGAGCTCCGATCACAGCGATCTTTACGACGAGGCCGGCCTGCCGCGATGATTGCGGTCGATACCTCGGCGCTGCTCGCCATCGCGCTTGGAGAGCCGGAAGCTCAGATCTTCCTCGCCGTGCTGACACGGGAAGACTGCATCCTGGGCACACCGACAGCCCTGGAGGCCCATATCGCCGTCGAACGCCGCGGCGAACCCGATGCGACGGACATCCTCCGCAAACTGATGACGCTGTCGAATCTCACACTTTTGCCGTTTACGGCAGCTCATAGCTTCATCGCGCAACGGGCATTCGATCGGTATGGGAAGGGACGTGGGCACCCTGCATCTCTCAACTTCGGCGACTGCCTGTCCTACGCGGTCGCGAAACGCGATGATCTTCCTCTGCTGTTCAAAGGCAACGATTTCACCAAAACGGACCTCGTGCCTGCCGTGAGCCTGCAGTCGTAACACCCGCTCTCGATCAGGTTCGCCACATCACGAAGTCGTCTCCGAGCCTCGTCGCCTCGAGGATCACCGGGGTGTCGGTTTCGGGAAGCCATGGAGCGACCGATGGAGAAGCCGCAAATCATCAGGAGTACTGAAGGCTTGCCGCGCCTCCTGAGCGACGCCGCGTCGCGCGCGGCCGTGGATGCCGCACTCACCCCCACTCAGCAGGCGAATTACAAAGCCTTGCGTGCTCTCGTGCAGGACGTGGCTCGGCACAGGCTGCCGGGCGCAACCTCGGAGCATTCGGACTTCTACGACGAGAACGGCCTGCCGGTCTGATCGCCCGCGACATGCCCGCGGTCATCGCGATCACGCGGCCACCAGCCCCTTTCGGCGCTTCTGTTGCGGCTGTGGACATCCGATGCGGTTGAACAAGGGGGACTGCATGGCTTAACCCCGTGGCAAGGACCCAGGACCCGTTGCTCCCTCACCAAAGGGAACGTCGTCCACACGGACCTCACGCCCGCCGCACCCTGATCCCCGGTTCCATGTCCACGCTC
>NZ_LABZ01000080.1 GCF_001043955.1 Methylobacterium tarhaniae
CCACCGCCCCGGCCACCGCGCCGGCGAGCGACATGAAGGAGTGGCAGGCCGCCAAGCTGGCCAAGATCAGCCTCGCCCAGGCGATCACGACCGCCGAGCAGCAGGGCGAGAAGGGCCGCGCCATCGACGCCGATTTCGAGAAGGCGGACGGCAAGAACCCGACCCACTGGGCGATCAAGGTCGTCTATCCGGACGGCAAGCTGGTCGAGCACGGCATCAACGCCGATACCGGCGCGCTCTACAAGAGCGAGAACCAGCCGATCGAGCGCTACTTCACCCGCCTGAAGGTCGCCGACTTCAACAACGCCAAGGTCTCGCTGAAGGACGCCCTGGCGATCGCCGAGAAGCAGGCCGGCGGCGGCAAGGCCTACGAGGCCGAGGTCGAGCGCGAGGGCTCGGCGGTCGCCTACGAGATCAAGGTGGCGCTTGCCGACAAGGAGCAGGAAGTGAAGGTCGGGCCGGACGGCCAGGTGATGAAGGATTGAGCTTCGTTACGACTCGTCTATCGCCTCTCCCCGCCTGGGCGATGATGGCCCGGGCAGGACGGGGCGTGGCTTTCTCCTCTCCCCCCGACAGATCTCGGGCTTGCCCGACGTCGTTGCAGGGAGAGGAGGAAGCTCCCGGGTCGCCCTCGCTTCCTAAGCCTGGGTGCGGTGCTCCCCCGCCCGCATGCTGGGAAGACGCCAGCGGTCGAGCCGGCACATCCGGTTCAGCCCGCGCGGCCAGCAGCGGAATCGGCGCGGAGCGGGGCCGGCGCCGACCGGTTCGGGAGGAACCATGAGCGTCTTCTTCAGTGCAAGCCACCGGCGCTTGCAGGACGAGCACGGCACGCGTGCCCTCGCCGACCGGCTGGAGCAGCACGCGCATGCCTGCTTCGAACCGCCGGAATGCGCCTTCATCGAGGGGGCGACGATGGTCTTCCTCAGCACGGTGGATGGGAGCGGCCAGCCCACCGTGTCCTACAAGGGGGGCGCACCCGGCTTCATCCGGGTCATCGGCCCGAGCGAGCTGATCCTGCCCAGCTACGACGGGAACGGCATGTTCCTGACGCTCGGCAATCTCGGCGAGAATCCGCGCATCGGCCTGCTCTTCATCGATTTCGAGAGCCCGCACCGGTTGCGGGTGCACGGCACCGCCGCGCTCGACGACGACGAGGCGTTGCTCCGTCTGTACCCGGGGGCGGATCACGTCGTCCGGGTCACGGCCGAGACGATCTTCGTGAATTGCGGCCGCTACATCCACCGGAGCAACGGTGCGGCGCTCTCGCCGCACCTGCCCGATCCGGCGGGTCACCAGCCGTTCCCGGCCTGGAAGCGTCTGGACATCTTCGAGGGTGCCCTGCCGGCGGAGGATGCGCGGGAGGTCGTGCGCAAGGGCGGCACGATCCCGCTCGACGCCTATCCCGGCGAGGCCGACCCCGCCTGAGAGGCCTCGGTGTCGCCCACGAAACTCCCGTCGCGATGGTCGCGGCAGCGCAGCGGGAGTTTCGCGAGGTGCCCTCAATCCCCGCCGACGACGCTGCCCCCCACCTCCGCGAGGGCCCCCTCGCGCAGTTCCAGGCCTAAGAACCGCCCGGGATCGACCGGGCCCGGCAGGGTGAGCTGGCGCGGCGGCAGCACCCGGAAGCCGAAGCGGGCGTAGTAGGGCGCGTCGCCGACCAGGATGACGAGGCCGTGGCCGCCGGCCCGGGCGGCATCGAGGGAGGCGCGCATCAGCGCGCCGCCGATGCCGCGGCTGCCGAAGGCCGGATCGACCGTCAGGGGGCCGAGGACCAGGAGCGGCGTCGCCCCGGCCCGGGCCGGAGAGACCCGCACCGAGCCGACCAGCAGCGTGCCGACGAGCGCCGTGAACGAGAGGTCGGAGAGATGGGCGACGCCCTCGCGCAACCGGAAGGCGGTGCGGGCATAGCGGCCGGGACCGAAGGCGCGCTCGTGCAGGCGCTCGATGGCGTCGGCGTCGCGCGGGGATTCGGGCCGGATGACGAGGGGAAGCGTGGTCACGGGCACACTCGGGGCAGGCGTCGGGAATGATGGGCGGATCGGTCAGGCGATCCGTCGTCGCGCCTCTGCCCTCGGGGTCATCCGCTCAACTCCCGGCGGGCGCCTCGCCCGCGCCGGGCAGCAGCGCCCGTGGAGGCGGCCATAGCAGCGCTCGACTGTGAGTGCAAACCACGGGTGGCACGCCGTTCGCATCGTCCCGGCGTGTCAGATCCCGGCATGCAAGCGCTTGCGCCGGGGCATGCCTTGCGGGTTAGCTGAGCGCGGAACGCTCAAAGGGTTCGGGGACCACGCCACAATGAGAATCAGGTCTGCTCTCGCCCTCGTCCTCTCCCTCGCGTTCGGCTCCGCCGGGGCGGCCCGGGCCGAGGACGCGGTGCCGGCGACGGTGAGGATCGCCACCGAGGGCGCTTACGCGCCGTACAACTTCACCAAGCCCGACGGCACCCTGGACGGCTACGAGATCGAGCTCGGCCGCGAGATCTGCGCCCGCGCCAAGCTGAGATGCGAGTTCGTCGCCCAGGACTGGGACGGCGTGGTGCCGGGCCTAAACGCCAAGAAGTTCGACGCGATCATGTCGGGCATGACCATCACCGATGCGCGGCTGAAGGTGGTCGACTTCACCAAGCCCTATAGCGGCGATTCCTCGGGCTTCGCGGTCGACCGCAACGGGCCGCTGGCGAAGCTGCCGCTGGCCAACCAGAAGTTCAGCCTGACGGACGAAGCCGAGGCGCAGAAAGCCCTCGAGGCGATCAAGCCGCTCCTCAAGGGCAAGACCGTCGGCGTCCAGGTCTCGACCATCCACGCCGCCTTCATGGACAAGTACCTGAAGGGCACCGTCGAGGCGCGCGAGTACAAGACCACCGAGCAGCACGACCTCGACCTCGCCGCCGGCCGCATCGACGCGATCTTCGCCAACGACGCGCCCCTGCGGGCGACCGCCGAGAAGCCGGAATTCGCCGACACCGTGATGCTGGCCGGCCCCCGCTTTCGCGGCGGCATCCTCGGCCGCGGCGTGGCGATGGGCCTGCGCAAGGGCGAGACCAAGCTGAAGGCGCGGCTCGACGAGGGCATCGACGCGGTGATCGCCGACGGCACCTTGAAGAAACTCTCGCTCAAGTGGTTCAAGGCCGACCTGACCCCGCAGGGCTGACGGCGGAAAAAGACCCAATGAGGACCGGCCCCGCGTGAGCGCCTTCACCCTTCTCGGCTTCGGGCCCGGCGGCTGGGGCGGCGCGCTGCTTCTGGCCGCCGGCACCACCCTCGGCCTCGCCCTGTGCGGCTTCCTCGTCGGGGCCGTGCTCGGCGGCCTGGCGGCCGGCGCCAAGCTCTCCGGCCTCCTGCCCCTGCGGCTCGTGGCCGACGGCTACACCACGCTCCTGCGCGGCGTGCCGGACCTGCTCGTGATCTACCTCCTGTATTTCGGCGGCAGCGCGGCCTTGGGCACCATCGCGGGCCTGTTCGGGGTCGCCGGCTTCGTCGGCCTGCCCGCCTTCGGGGTCGGCGTCGCGGCGCTGGGGATCATCTCGGGCGCCTACCAGGCCGAGGTGTTCCGCGGCGCCTATCTCGCCCTCGACCGCGGGCAGATCGAGGCGGCGCGCGCCGTTGGCATGCATCGCGGCCTGATCCTGCGCCGGGTCGTGGCGCCCCTCGTCGCCCGCACCGCCCTGCCCGGCCTCGGCAATGTCTGGCAGATCCTGCTCAAGGATTCGGCGCTGGTCTCGGTCACCGGCCTCATCGAGTTGCTGCGCCAGGCCCAGGTCGGCGCCGGCTCGACCCGCCAGCCCTTCACCTTCTATCTCGCGGCCGGCGCCCTCTACCTCGCCATCACCTCGCTCTCGACCTGGGGGTTCTCCAGGGCCGAGGCCCATGCCCGCCGGGGCGCCCCGTGAGCGAGGCGAGACCATGACCGGGGAACGGCGATGATCGATCTCGACTTCCTCGACTCCACCGTCCGGTCGCTGCTCGGCGGCCTGCCCCTCACCCTGAGCCTCACCGCCGGCTCGGTCGCCCTCGGGGGCGTTCTGGCGGCTCTCGCGGCCTGGGGCCGGCTCTCGGGCGCCGCGCCGGCGGACTGGCTCGCCCGCCTGTACGTCTTCGTGTTCCGCGGCACGCCGCTCCTGGTGCAGATCTTCCTGATCTATTACGGCCTCGGCCAGTTCCGCCCGACCCTGCAGGCCTGGGGCCTCTGGACCTTCTTCCGCGAGCCGTACTGGTGCGCCCTGCTCGCGCTCGCCCTCAATACCGGCGCCTACACGGCGGAGATCTTCCGCGGCGCGGTCCTCTCGGTGCCGCACGGGGCGCTGGTGGCGGGCCGTGCCTGCGGCATGCCGCGCCTCCTGCTGTTTCGCCGCGTCACCCTGCCGCTCGCCGCCCGCCAGGCCCTGCCGGCCTACGGCAACGAGGTGATCTCGGTGGTCAAGGCGACCTCGCTCGCCTCCACCATCACCCTCATGGAGATCACCGGCATCGCCCAGAAGCTGATCGCCCAGAGCTTCCGGGCGCTGGAGGTCTTCCTCTGCGCCGGCGCGTTCTACCTCGCCCTCACCTTCGTGATCATCGGCGCCTTGCGGGCCGCCGAGGCCTGGCTGTCGCCGGACCTGCGCCCGCGCCCGGTGATCCGCCCCGCCTGAGACCGGATCCGCGCCATGCTGGCCCCCTCGCCCACCCGTCCCGAGGCCGTCGCGGTCCGCGACCTGCACAAGCATTTCGGCCGCAACGAGGTCCTGCGCGGCGTCTCGCTCTCCGCCCGCGAAGGTGAGGTGGTGGCGATCCTCGGCTCGTCCGGCTCGGGCAAGTCGACGCTTTTGCGCTGCATCAACCTGCTGGAGGTGCCGGAGGCCGGCGAGGTCGTGGTCGGCGACGAGGCGGTGGCCTGGCGCGCTCGCCGCGGCGGCCGGGTGCCGGCGGACCGCGCCCAGGTCGACCGCATCCGCGCCCGGGTCGGCATGGTGTTCCAGAGCTTCAACCTCTGGTCCCACCGCACGGTGCTGGAGAACGTGATCGAGGCGCCGGTCCACGTGCTGGGGCGCAAGAAGGCCGAGTGCATCGCCGAGGCCGAGGGGCTCCTCGCCAAGGTCGGCATCGGCGACAAGCGCGACCATTACCCGGCCCACCTCTCCGGCGGCCAGCAGCAGCGCGCCGCCATCGCCCGGGCGCTCGCCATGCATCCGCGGGTGCTGCTCTTCGACGAGCCGACCTCCGCCCTCGACCCCGAGCGCGTCGCCGAGGTGCTGCGGGTGATGCGGGCGCTCGCCGAGGAAGGCCGGACCATGCTGGTCGTCACCCACGAGATGGCCTTCGCCCGCGACGTCGCCCACCGGGTGGTCTTCTTGCACGAGGGCCGGATCCTGGAGGACGGGCCATCCGAGCAGGTCTTTTCCGCGCCGCGGTCGGAGCGGTTCCGTCAGTTCCTGGCGCGGGGGGAGTGAGGGTGGGTCAGTGAGCGCGCTTCGTGAGCCAGAAGGCCCAGCCGGCGAGGGTCAGGGCACCCACGGGAACCACGAGAAGCGCGAGCAAGGGCAGATAGCTCGTCATTGGAGGCTCCGGAGCACCCGTCTGGCGATCCAATGTAGGAACCCGCTGGTGAAGAAGCAAACGACCGAGATCACCAGCGAGGCGGCGGATGCGGTGATCTGGAAGCGCAGGATGCCCGTCCTCAGGCCCGGATCGATATCGTGGATGGTGCCGCCTGCAGCGATCAATGGGGCGAGGCAGCCAACCGCGAAGGTGGCGATGGCGATGCCGTTGACGTAGGTGGCCGTCAGTTTGGCCTGCTCGTTGGAGACCAGTTTCTGACGATCCTGATCCACGATACGGACCTTCCTGCGATCACCGTTGCCCGACGGACATCCAAACGGATGCCCGTCCGAACGCTCACGAGCAAGGCTCGCGCCGCGAGCCGACGCCCTTCATCCCCGCGTCATCACCACGTCCAGCTGCGGCTTCTGGTTGATGGTCTGGAACACCACGCAGTACCGCTCCGTGAGCTTCAGCAACTGGTCGATCTTCTCCTGCGGCGCGTCCGTGTCGACCTCGAAGCGGAGGCGGATCGACCGGAAGCCGACGGGCGCGCCCTTGTCGACGCCGAGCGTGCCGCGGAAATCCAGGTCGCCCTCGGCCTTGACCAGCCCCTTGCGCAGCGGGATCTCCAGGGCAGTCGCCACCGCCTTCAGGGTCACGCCGGCGCAGGCGACGAGGGCCTCGAGCAGCATGTCGCCGGAGCAGAGCTCGGCGCCCGATCCGCCGCTCGCCGGATGCAGGCCCGCCACCGCCAGGGCCCGGCCGGTCTCGACCTTGCAGGCGATGCCGCCGTCGTCGAGCGATCCTTGTGCCGTCAGGGTGACGACGGCCGCGTCCGGATCGCTGCGGTAGCGGTCCTTGATCGGAGCCTGGAGCGAGCGCAGTTCGGTGGCGTCCATCGGGGATCCTCCCTGTTGATGGGCGAACGGCTTAGCATCCGGCAGCCGTCTCGTGCCAGGGCGTGCCGCGACGATCTCACCACCACATCGCGGAGGCGTCGGGCCTCGTCCGGTCGGTCTCGCCCTCCGGGCGCAAGGAACGGTCGAGGCTCGCCAGGATCGTGCGGGCGGCGGCCTCGCTGCCCGGCGACGAGGGCTGGCGCGGGCGGCTCAAGGGGAGCGGGATCGTGTCGTCGATCCGGCCGGGCTTCGGCCGCAGGACCACGGCGCGGTCGGCGAGCGCCACCGCCTCGGCGACGTCGTGGGTGACGAGGAGCACGGTCGGCCGGCTCTCCTCCCACAGGGCCAGCAGGTGGCGGTGCAGCCCGGCCCGGGTCAGGGCGTCGAGGGCCGAGAACGGCTCGTCGAGGAGCAGCACCTTCGGGGCCGCCACGAAGGCGCGGGTGATCGCCACACGCTGCTGCTGGCCGCCCGACAGGTCGCGCGGCCAGCGCCCGGCATGCTCTGCAAGGCCGACGCGCTCCAGGGCGTGGGCGACCCGGGCCCGGCGCTCCGCCTTGGGCAGGTCGGCGAGGCCGAAACCGGCATTGTCGGCGACGCTGAGCCAGGGCAGCAGCCGCGGCTCCTGGAAGACGATGCCGACGCCCGGATGCGGCGCGGCGATCCCCTCGCCGTCGAGGCTGATGCGGCCGGCGCTCGCCCGGTCGAGCCCGGCGATCAGGCGCAGCAGCGTGGTCTTGCCGCAGCCCGAGCCGCCGATCAGCGCCACGATCTCGCCGGCCCGCACCTCGAGCGAGAGGTCGGCGAGTGCGCGGGTACCATCGGCATAGGTCTTCGACAGCCGGTCGAGGATCAGCATCTCAGAGGGTGTCCCGCGCGGTGTCCTGCCAGCGCGCCAGCGGCGAGCTCAGCCCGACGAGCACCGCGTCGCAGAGCTTGCCGAGGATGGCGAAGGCCAGGATCGCCGCGACGATCTGGTCCGGCTTGCCGAGCTGCTGTCCGTCGAGGAGGAGATAGCCGAGGCCTTCCGAGGCGCCGAGCAGCTCGGCCGCCGCCACGAACATGAAGCCGAGCCCTAAGCCCGTGCGCAGGGCCACGAGCGTCGCCGGGAGCACGGCCGGCAGCAGGATGCGGCGGGCCAGCGCGAGGCGGGAGAGCCGGAAGACGCGCCCGACCTCGACGAGCTTGCGGTCCACGCCCGCGATGGCGCCCGCCACCCCGAGATAGACCGGGAAGAACACGCCGACCGCGATCAGCGTGATCTTCGAGGCCTCGAAGATGCCGAACCACAGGATGAACAGCGGCACCCAGGCAATCGAGGGGATCGCCCGCAGGGCCTGCAGGCTCGGATCGACCAGGCGCCGGGCGAGCGGCAGCGTCCCGGTGAGCGCCCCGACGGCGATTCCCGCGACGGCGCCGAAGCCGAACCCCGCCGCGACCCGGCTCAGGCTGGCGAGCACGTGGGTCCAGAGCTCGCCGCTCGCCGAGAGGCCCCACAAGGTGGCGAGGACCCGGCTCGGCGGCGGCACCAGCCGCCCCTGCGCCAGACCCGCCCGCACCGCCGCTTCCCAGGCGAGGGCGAGCGCCAGCGGCAGGACGAGGCCGATGAGCCCCCGCCCGCCGGGCAGGCGCGGCGCCCGCGCCGGGGCGGGCGCGAGGGCGAGCGATCCGGCCTCCACCGATCTCACGGCGCCGACGGCCCGAAGCGCGGGTCGATCAAGGCCTCGACCGCGGCGCCGACATCGGTGCCGGCCGGGATCACCCCGGCATCGAGGAGCGCCGTGCCGGCATCGAGGATCGTCTCGGCCTGGAGCTTGCCGATCGCCGGCTGCGACAGGTCGGTGCGCTCGAGCTGGCGCTCCACCACCGGCGCGGGCAGCTTCGTCGCGGCGGCGAGGATGCGCTTCAGGTCCTGCGGGTCGGAGAGGGCGAGCTTGCGCGCCTCCTCGTAGGCGGCCAGCACCTTGCGGGTCAGGTCCGGGTTCTGCTTCGCGAAGTCCTCGCGGACGTTGAGGACGCCCCAGGTGTTGGCGGCGGGGTCGCGGTGGAACAGCACGTCGCCGTTCTCGATCTCGGCCGCCGCCATGATCGGGTCGAGGCCGGCCCAGGCATCGACGTCGCCGCGGTCGAGGGCCGTGCGCCCGTCCGGGTGCTGGAGCAGCACCAGCTTCACGTCGCGCTCGGTCAGGCCGGCGCCGCGCAGGGCCCGGATCAGGAAGATATGCGGGTCGGTGCCGCGGGTGACGGCGACGCGGCGGCCCTTCAGGTCCTTGACGCTGGCGATGCCGGTATCGGGCCGGGTCACCAGGGCGGTCCATTCCGGTCGCGAGAAGGCGTAGACCGCCTTGATCGGGTTGCCGTTGATCCGTCCCAGCAGGGCCGCCGCGCCGGCGGTCGAGCCGAAATCGATCGAGCCGGCATTGAGGAATTCGAGCGCCTTGTTCGAGCCGAGCGACTGGACCCAGCGCACGGTGATGCCCTGGGGGGCGAGCGCCTTCTCGAGGAGGCCCTTGTCCTTCAGGACGAGGCTGACCGGGTTGTAGGTCGCCCAGTCGAGGCGCACCTCCTTGGGGGCTTGCGCGAGCGCCGGACCGGCGGGGGCGAGGCATAATGCTCCAAGAGCGGCCCCGAGGGCGGTGCCGATCAGCGCGCGACGGTGGATGCGCATCGTCTCTCCCCTTTGGTCACCTTTCCCCCGCGAGCGAGGGCGGACCGGCGTCATAGCTAGGGCGCGCCGTTCGGAGTGTCAAACGATCCGGCCGAAGAAGCGGATTGGCCTTTTGGATCGAACGCATCGTCCCTGTGGGCGCCTGTGCGCCGCGCGGAAGCGTTGGCTTTCCGTCGGCCGGGATGCGAAACAGGAATCGACGCGACGGGACCCGGCCGCGCGCTTCCCCCACGTTCCCGGCCCGATTCCGGCAATCATGTCCGAGCCCGTCATCTCCGAACCCGCCATCGACCCGTCCGACACCGATGCCGCCCTGCGCGCGCTGCTCGCCGGCATCGACCAGTCGCTCAGCGACCCGACCCGCCTGCGCGAGCGGCTGGTGCCGGAGCTGCGCCGCATCATCGAGGCGGGCCGCGCCGAGGCCGAACGGCGGCTGCTGGCCGAGCGCGACGGCCATGCCTGCGCCGGGCTGATCTGCGCCCAGATGGATGCGGTGATCCGGGCGATCTACGACGCGGTGGTCAAGCGGCTCTACCGGGCCGACAACCCGACCGCGGCCGAGCAGATCGCCGTGGTGGCGACCGGCGGCTACGGCCGCGGCCTGCTGGCGCCGGGCTCCGACATCGATCTCCTGTTCCTTCTGCCCTACAAGCAGACCGCCTGGAGCGAGAGCGTCGTCGAGGCGATGCTCTACGTGCTGTGGGACCTCAAGCTGAAGGTCGGCCACGCCACGCGCTCGGTCGCCGATTGCCTGCGCGAGGGCCGCGGCGACATGACGATCCGCACCGCCCTCCTCGAATCGCGCTTCCTGTTCGGCGACCGCGCGCTGTTCAACGAGCTCGAGACCCGCTTCGACCGCGATGTGGTGCAGGGCACGGCGGCCGAGTTCGTCGAGGCCAAGCTCAAGGAGCGCGACGCCCGGGTCCAGAAGAGCGGCGCCTCGCGCTACCTCGTCGAGCCCAACGTCAAGGACGGCAAGGGAGGGCTTCGCGACCTCAACACCCTGTTCTGGATCGCCAAGTACACCTTCCGGGTGAAGGAGGCCGAGGACCTGGTCGAGGCCGGCCTGTTCACCCCCGACGAGTTGCGGCTGTTCCAGCGCTGCGACGAGTTCCTGTGGCGGGTGCGCTGCCACATGCACTTCGTCACCGGGCGGGCCGAGGAGCGGCTGTCCTTCGGGTTGCAGCCGCGCATCGCCGAGCGGCTCGATTACGGCGCCCGCGGCGGCCTTGCCGCTGTCGAACGCTTCATGAAGTCGTACTTCCTGATCGCCAAGGACGTGGGCGACCTCACCGCCATCGTCTGCGCCGAGATGGAGGCGCGCCACGCCAAGCGCCCGCCGGTGCTCGACCGCTGGCTGCGCCGCTTCAAGCAGCACTTCCGCGCGCCGGACCTCGAGGCGGACGATTTCCGCATCCATACCGGCCGCCTGGATGTCCGCCACGACGGCGCCTTCGAGCGCGACCCGGTCAACCTGATCCGGCTGTTCTGGCTCTCCGACCGGCACGACCTCCCGATCCACCCCGATGCCAGCCGGCTCGCGACGCGCTCCCTCGCCCTGATCGGCCCGATGGTGCGGGTCGATCCGGAGGCGAACCGCCTGTTCCTGGAGCTCCTGACCTCGCAGAACGCCCCCGAGACGGTGCTCCGGCACATGAACGAGACCGGGGTGCTCGGGCGCTTCGTGCCGGATTTCGGCCGCATCGTCGCGATGATGCAGTTCAACATGTACCACCACTTCACGGTGGACGAGCACCTGATCCGGTCGCTCGGCGTCCTGGCCAAGATCGAGGCCGGGGAGCTGGAGGACGAGCATCCTCTGGCTCACCGCATCGTCGGCACGATCCAGAACCGCCGCGCCCTCTACGTGGCGATGTTCCTGCACGACATCGCCAAGGGCCGGAAGGAGGACCACTCGATCGCCGGAGCCGCCGTCGCCCGCAAGCTCGGGCCACGGTTCGGGCTCGATGCCGCCGAGACCAGCACCGTCGCCTGGCTGGTCGAGCACCACCTGCTGATGTCGATGACGGCCCA
This sequence comes from Methylobacterium tarhaniae, assembly GCF_001043955.1. GTDB lineage: Bacteria > Pseudomonadota > Alphaproteobacteria > Rhizobiales > Beijerinckiaceae > Methylobacterium > Methylobacterium tarhaniae. The sequence goes on from NZ_LABZ01000080.1 coordinate 11,121, forward strand.
GAGCCGCGACCTCTCGGACCCGAAGACCATCGAGACCTTCGCGGGCGTGGTGCAGAGCCTGGAGCGGCTGAAGCTCCTCCTCGTCATCACCATCGCGGACATCAAGGCGGTCGGCCCCGGCACCTGGACCGCCTGGAAGGCGACGCTGCTCCGCACCCTCTACTACGAGACCGAGATGGTGCTGTCGGGCGGTCGCTCGGAGATACCGCGCACCGATCGCGTCCGGCTGATCCAGATGCGCCTGCGCGAGCAGCTGACCGACTGGACGGCGGAGGATTTCGACGCCTACGCCGCCCGGCACTACCCGCATTACTGGCTCAAGGTCGATGCCGGGCGCCAGCTCAAGAACGCCCGCTTCATCCGGGCGGCGGTCGAGGCCGGCCACACCGTCGCCACCACCTTCGAGACCGACCTGTCGCGGGGCGTGACCGAGCTCTGCGTCTACTCCCCGGACCATCCGCGCCTGCTCGCGATCCTCACCGGCGCCTGCGCGGCGTCGGGCGGCAACATCGTCGACGCGCAGATCTTCACCACCGCCGACGGATTCGTGCTCGACACCATCACCCTGTCGCGGGCCTTCGAGCGCGACGAGGACGAGCTGCGCCGGGCCGGCCGCATCGCCACCGCCATCGAGCGGGCGCTGAAGGGCGAGATCCGCATCGCCGACCTCGTCGCCGACAAGCACCCGGTCAAGGACCGGCCGCGCACCTTCCAGGTCGCTCCCGACCTGTCGATCGACAACGCGCTGTCGGCCCGCGAGACGGTGCTGGAGATCTCCGGCCTCGACCGGCCGGGCCTGCTCTTCGACCTCACCTCGGCGCTCGGCCGGCTCAACCTCAACATCACCTCGGCCCATGTGGCGACCTTCGGCGAGCGGGCGGTCGACGTGTTCTACGTCACCGACCTCACCGGCACGAAGGTGACCCAGCCCGACCGGCAGGCGACGATCCGCCGGGCCGTGATGGCGGTGTTCGAGGCCGACCTGCCCCGCGGCGACCGGGGCCGCCGCGGGTCGGGCAAGGGAGCCCTTAAGGACGAGCAGAGCCAGCGGGCCCCGGCCGCCGGCGAAGCTTGATTTCGCCGGCCTTCCACCTGATATCGGGGTCACTCCCAGACCCATTTTCGGAATGACGATGACGCCGAACGACACGGAGAACGCCGCGCGGGCCTACGAGCCCGAGGCTGCCGAGGGCGCTCCCGCCTCCGCGCCGGAGGCCGCGCCCACCGCCGACACGATCGCCGCCCTGGAGGCCGAGAAGCTCGACCTCAAGGACAAGCTGCTGCGCACGCTGGCCGACATGGAGAACCTGCGCCGGCGCACCGAGCGCGAGGTGGCGGATGCCCGCACCTACGCGGTGACGAACTTCGCCCGCGACATGCTCAACGCCGCCGACAACGTCCGCCGCGCCCTCGAGAGCGTGCCGGCCGATGCCCGCGCGAGCGCCGAGGGCCCGCTCAAGGCGCTGGTCGACGGGATCGAGCTGACCGAGCGCGACCTGCTGAAGACCCTGGAGCGTCACGGCGTGAAGCGGGTCGACCCGCAAGGGCAGCGCTTCGATCCCAACCTGCACCAGGCGATGTTCGAGGTGCCGAACCCCGACGTGACCTCCGGCACGGTCGTGCAGGTGGTGCAGTCGGGCTATGTCATCGGCGAGCGCGTCCTGCGCCCGGCTTTGGTCGGCGTCGCCAAGGGCGGCCCGAAGGCCGAGGCGAAGCCGGCGGAGGGCTGAGCCCCCCTGATCAGGCGCAATCCTGAATCCTCCCCGCTCTGCGGGGGAGGGTTCAGGAGCTCTACGCCGCCCTCGCCTCGAAATCGATCCGCGGGTCGATCCAGCTATAGGTCAGGTCGGAGATCAGGTTCACCACCAGGCCGAGCAGCGAGAAGATGTAGAGGTTGGCGAACACCACCGGGTAGTCGCGGTTCACGATCGATTCGAACGAGAGCAGGCCGAGCCCGTCGAGGCTGAAGATGGTCTCGATCAGGAGCGATCCGGCGAAGAAGGCCGAGATGAAGGCACCCGGGAAGCCCGCCACCACGATCAGCATCGCGTTGCGGAAGACGTGGCCGTAGAGCACCTGGCGCTCGGACAGGCCCTTCATCCGCGCGGTCAGCACGTATTGCTTGCGGATCTCGTCGAGGAACGAGTTCTTGGTCAGCAGCGTCGAGGTGGCAAACGCCCCGATCGCCATGGCGATGATCGGCAGCGTGATGTGCCAGAGGTAGTCCGTCACCTTCTGCCAGAGCGGGAACTGCGACCAGCCCTCGCTGGTGAGGCCGCGCAACGGGAAGACCTGCCAGAACGAGCCGCCGGCGAACAGCACGATCAACAGGATCGCGAACAGGAAGCCGGGGATCGCGTAGCCGACGATGACGATCCCTGAGGTCCAGACGTCGAAGGGCGAGCCGTCCCGCACCGCCTTGCGGATCCCGAGCGGGATCGAGATCGCGTAGGAGATCAGCGTCATCCACAGGCCGAGGCTGATCGAGACCGGCAGCTTCTCGCGGATCAGCTGGAGCACCGAGACGTCGCGAAAATAGCTCTTGCCGAAATCGAACCGGGCATAGTCCCACAGCATCTTCAGGAAGCGCTCGGGGGCCGGCTTGTCGAAGCCGAATTGCTGCTCCAGGCGCTTGATGAAGGCCGGGTCGAGGCCCTGCGCGCCGCGGTAGCGGGAGTTCGATTCGCCTCCCCCGCCCTGCGTTGCGCCGCGCCCGGCGAGGTCGCCGCCGCCGCCGGTGACCCGGGACATGGCGGTGTTCTGGCCCTGGAGCTGGGCCAGCACCCGCTCCACCGGCCCGCCGGGGGCGAATTGCACGATCACGAAGGAGATCAGCATGATCCCGAGGATCGTCGGGATCATCAGGAGCAGGCGGCGCAGGATGTAGGCGGCCATCTTGGTCAGCTCCGTCCGATCTTCCGGGCCTTCTCGGCATCGTGCCACCACAGGGCGGGCACGCCGAGGCCGTATTTCGGCAGCTCGCGCGGGCGGCCATACATGTCCCAGAGCGCGAGGCGATGGGTGGCGCCGTACCACATCGGCACCCAGTAGCGCCCGGCGCGCAGCACCCGGTCGAGGGCCCGGCAGGCGGTGGTGAGTTCCGCCCGCGAGGCGGCATCGGCGATGCGGTCGAGCATCGCGTCGGCGGCCGGGTTCTCGATGCCCGCGAGGTTCTGCGAGCCCGGCGTCCCGGCGCTGCGGCTGCCATAGACCTCGCGCAGGGACGCGCCCGGAGTGACCGAGCCGCTGAAGCGGGCCGAGACCACGTCGAAGTCGAAATCCTTCAGCCGCGCCTGGTACTGCGCCGCGTCGACGAGGCGCGAGCTCGCCCGGATGCCGAGAAGGCTGAGGTTCTTGATGTAGGATTGCAGCAGCGGCTGGAAGACCGGCGAGGAATCCAGGAACTCGAACGTGAGCGGCTGGCCGTCCGGCAGCTTCATCACGCCGCCGTCGCGGGTGCAGCCGGCCTGGCGCAGCAGCGTGTCGGCCCGGCGCAGCAGGGCCCGGTCCTGCCCCGACCCGTCCGAGCGCGGCGGCGACCACGGCTCGCCGAACACCTCGTCGGGCACCCGGCCCCGGAACGGTTCGAGGAGCGCCAGCTCCTCGGGCGACGGCATCCCCTCCGCCTTGAGGTCGGAATTCTCGAAGAACGAGGCGGTGCGCTTGTAGGTGCCGTACATCAGGTTCTGGTTCGACCACTCGAAGTCGAAGGCCAGCCCGATCGCCTCGCGGATGCGGGGATCGCGGAAGACCGCCCGGCGGGCGTTGAGGAACCAGCCCTGCGTGCCCGAGGGCGTGGCGTCCGGCACCGTCTCGCGCTTGACCCGGCCTTCCTGGGCGGCCGGAAAATCGTAGCCGGTGGCCCAGACCCGGGAGGTGAACTCCTCGCGCCAGGTGAAGGTGCCGGCCTTGAACGCCTCGAAGGCGACGTCGCGATCGCGAAAATACTCGTAGCGGATCTCGGCGAAGTTGTTCTGGCCGACGGTGACCGGCAGGTCGGCGCCCCAGTAATCGGCGACGCGCTCGAAGGCGATGAAGCGGCCGACCTCGAAGCGCGCGACCCGGTAGGGCCCGGAGCCGAGCGGCGGCTCCAGCGTCGAGGCCTCGAAGTCGCGGCCGCGGTAATAGGCCTCGGAGAAGATCGGCAGGTCGGCGACGATCAGCGGCAGGTCGCGGCTGCGGCCGGGGGCGAAGCGGACCACCACCGCGTCGTCCCCGTCCGGGCTCGCCCCGGCGACGTCGCGCAGGAGGGCGGCGATCCGGGGATGGCCCTTCTCCTTCAGGGTCGTGACCGAGAAGGCGACGTCGCGGGCGGTGAGCCGCGACCCGTCGTGGAAACGGGCCTGCGGGCGCAACGCGAAGCGGTAGGCCAGCCCGTCATCGCTGACCGAGACGCTGCGGGCGACGAGGCCGTAGACCGAATCCGGCTCGTCGAGGGCCCGCACCATCAGGCTGTCGAAGGTGAGGTCCATGCCGGCGGCGCCGTCGCCCCTCAGCACGTAGATGTTGAGCGTGTTGAAGGTCTCGAAGGCCTGGTTGCCGCTCGTGGCCGAGAGCTGCGCCGAGAAGGTGCCGCCCTTCGGCGCCAGGGGCTCGACGTAGTCGAAGCGCGGAAAGTCGGCCGGGTATTTCAGGTCGCCGAAGCTCGACAGGCCGTGGCGCTCGGCCGGTCGTGCGACGGCCGGGACGCGGGCGGCGAGCAAAGCCGCCCCGCCCCCGGCCAGGAAGGTGCGCCGGCGGATCACCGCGCCACCCCGGTCTTGGCCGCGAGCGCCTGATCGTACCACCAGGTCGTCGGGAAACCCGAGGCACCGTATTTCGGCAGCACCGCCGGACGGCCGAAGCGGTTCCAGCGCAGGGTCCGGGACACGTTGGAGGACCATTGCGGCACGACGAAGTTGTGGGCGAGCAGCACCCGGTCGAGGGCGCGCGTCGCCGCCACCAGCTCCTCGCGGTCGCCGGCATAGATCACCTTGTCGATGAGCGCGTCGACTCCCGGATCCTTGATGCCCGCGAGGTTGCGCGAGCCCGGCCGGTCGGCGGAGGCCGTGCCCCAGAAGTCGCGCTGCTCGTTGCCCGGCGAGAGCGATTCGGGCCAGGAACTGAGCGCGAGGGCGTCGAAGTCGAAGCTGCGGGCGAGGTTCTGGTACTGGGCCGGGTCGACCACGCGCAAGCTGACCTTGAGGCCGATGCGCTCCAGGGCGGCGCGGTAGGGCAGCACGATCCGCTCGGCCGAGTTGTCGTAGCCGAGGAACTCGACGGTGAAGGGCTGGCCGCTGGCCTTCTCGACCATCTGGTTGCCGCGGATCTCGTAGCCCGCCTCCTGGAACAGGCGCACCGCCTCGCGCAGGTTCGCCCGCACCGCTTCCGCGCTGCCGTTGACCGGGTTCCTGTAGGGCGTGGTGAAGACCGATTCCGGCACCTTGTCCTTCACGCTCTCCAGGATCGCCCGCTCGCGCCCCTCGGGCAGGCCGGACGAGGCCAGCTCGGTGCCGAAGAAGTACGAATCGACACGGCTGTAGAGGCCGTAGAACAGGGTGCGGTTCATCTCCTCGAAGTCGAAGGCGAGGTTGAAGGCGCGGCGCACCCGCGCGTCGGCGAACTTTTTGCGGCGCAGGTTGAGGGTGAAGGCCTGCATCATGCCCATGCCGGCCTGCGGGAACTCTTCCTTGACGATCCGGCCCTCGCGCACGGCCGGGAAGCCGTCATAGGCGGTGGCCCAGTTGCGGGCGATGTTCTCGGTGCGCCAGTCGAACTGGTCGGCCTTGAACGCCTCGATCATCACCGTCGCATCGCGAAAATACTCGGCGCGCTGGGTGTCGAAGTTGTTCGCGCCCCGGTTCACGGCGAGGTCGCGGCCCCAGTAATCCGGCACCCGCTCGTAGGTGGCGGTGCGGCCGGCATCGAACCGGGCGAGGCGGTAGGGGCCGGAGCCGAGCGGGATCTCCAGCGTCGTCTCGGTCGGGTTGCGGGTCTTGCCCGACGCGTCCTTGCCCTGCCACCAGTGCTTGGGCAGCACCGGGAGCTGGCCGACGATCTGGGGCAGCTCGCGGTTGCCCGTCTCCGAGAAGGTGAAGCGCACCTCGCGCGGGCCCGTCACCTCGGCCTTCGTCACGTTGTGGTAGTAGGCGGCGTATTGCGGGCTGTTCTCCTTCAGGACCTCGAAGGAGAACACCACGTCGTCCGGCGTCACGGGCTTGCCGTCGTGCCAGCGCGCCTCCGGGCGCAGGCGGTAGGTGACGCTGCTCAGGTCCTCCGCCGGCCGCACCGCCTCGGCGAGGAGGCCGTAATAGGTCGAGGGCTCGTCCTGGGCCTGGGCCAGCAGGGTGTCGTAGATCAGCGGGATCTGGCTCTCGAGGTCGCCCTTCACCCCGGCGACCACGAGATTGAAGTTGTCGAACGAGCCTTGCGAGCCGAACCGCACCAGCCCGCCCTTCGGGGCGTCGGGGTTCGCGTAGTCGAAATGCGTGAAGCCCGCCGGGTATTTCGGCTCGCCGAGGAGCGACAGGCCGTGGCGCCAGCCGTCGCCGGGGACGCGGCCGGCCGGTGCTCCGCCGGCCGGGGGCGCTCCTTGCGCTTGTGCGCGGGCCATCTGGGCCCCGGCCGGGAGGGCGGCGAGGCTCAGGACGGCGAGGGCGGCGCGGCGAGTGAGGGGGCGTGCGATCACGCGGGGCGATCCTCCGGTGGGGACAAGTCTCCCCCCGTTCTAGGTCGCGGGATGCGGCTCCGCCAACCCGGGCGCGTCGGCGCAGGGGGCCTGCACGCCAAAAGGCCGGGTTTTCGCCGAGCACCATGACAAACGAGCTCCATGACAAAAAGGCCGGGCTCTCGCCCGGCCTCGTCGTCACGCGCGGAACGCGAAGCCCTCAGGGCTTCGGGAAATCGACCGGCTTGTCGGACAGGGTCTTCAGGTAGGCCAGGATGTCGGCCCGCTCGGCGCCGGACGGCACGCCCGCGAAGGCCATGATGGTGCCCTGCACGTACTGCTTCGGGGCGTGGAGGAACTTGTCCAGGTCCTCGTAGGTCCAGTTGCCGCCCTTGGCCTTCATCGCGGCCGAGTAGCCGAAGCCCTCGTGGCCGCCCTTCGGGCGCTCGACGACGCCGTACAGGTCGGGGCCGACCTTGTTCGGGCCGCCCTTCTCGAAGCTGTGGCAGGCCATGCACTTCTTGGCCGCGGCCTGGCCCTTGGCGGGGTCGGCGCTGGCGAGGCGCACGGGCAGCGGCTCCTCCTTGGCGGCGGCGGGCGCGGCGCCGCCGGCATTCTCCTCGGCGGCCGGCAGCGCGTAGCCGCGATCACCCGCCGGCTTCGGCTTGTAGATCAGCTCGGCCAGGAACCCCGTCCCCATCGCGAGGAGCAGGGCGCCGAGCACTGCGCCGGCGATCTTGTTAAGCTCGAAGGAATCCATGTGTCGGCAGCTCCGATGCTCCGGTGAGCAGGGGCGATTCGAGACGCGGCCCGGCCCCACGCCGCTCTGAAGGTCCGCCGGTGCTTAGCCGTTCTGTGACACCGTTGACAATGGCTCTAAACATCGTCGGTTCGTCGCAGAGCGCCGGCGTGTGGACGAGGCCACGGTGCGCAGGGGACCACCCGTCATGACAAGCCCGGCCGGCGCTGCTAAGAGCCGCGGCCTGCCGGACGATCCGTCATCCACAGATCCGATCCACCGCCCGAAAATCCGCCGCATGTCCGATCCGCTCGTCCTGATCCCCGCTCGCCTCGCGGCGACCCGCCTGCCCGAGAAGCCGCTCGCCGACATCGCCGGTGCGCCGATGATCGTCCACGTCTGGCGCCGGGCGATCGAGGCCGGCATCGGGCCGGTGGTGGTCTGCACCGACACGGCCGCGATCGTGCAGGCGGTCGAGGCGGCGGGCGGCCTTGCCGTGATGACCCGGCCCGACCATCCGTCCGGCTCCGACCGCCTGGCCGAGGCCCTGGAGGTGATCGACCCGGAGGGGCGCCACGACGTCGTGGTGAACGTCCAGGGCGACCTGCCGACCATCGATCCCGCGGCCATCGCGGCCTCGGTGGTCCCGCTCGCCGACCCGGCGGTCGATATCGCGACGCTCTGCGCCGTCATCACCCGGCCCGAGGAGCGGACCGAGCCGAGCGTCGTCAAGCTGGTCGGTTCCGAGGTCGCGCCCGGCCGGCTGCGGGCGCTCTACTTCACCCGCGCCACCGCGCCGTACGGCGACGGCCCGCTCCTCCACCATATCGGGCTCTACGCCTATCGCCGCCGGGCGCTCGCGCGCTTCATCGCCCTGCCGCCGAGCCCGCTGGAGCTGCGCGAGAAGCTCGAGCAGCTGCGCGCGCTCGAGGCCGGGATGCGGATCGACGCCGTGGTCGTCGACGACGTGCCGCTCGGCGTCGACACCCCGCACGACCTCGAACGCGCCCGCGCCATCCTGGCCGCCCGACGCCTGAACTGAGTGCCCCGAAAGCATTGCCGCGATGAATCGAACGATCTCCTACCAGGGCGAGCCCGGCGCCAACTCGCACATCATCATCCAGGAGGCCTATCCGGACTGGACGCCCCTGCCCTGCGCCACCTTCGAGGACGCGCTGACGGCGGTGCAGGACGGCTCGGCGGCTCTCGGCATGATCCCGATCGAGAACTCGATCGCCGGCCGCGTCGCCGACATCCATCACATGCTGCCGGCCTCGGGGCTGCACATCGTCGGCGAGCAGTTCCTGCCGATCCACTTCCAGCTCATGGCCCTGCCGGGCGTGCGGCTGGAGGAGATCCGCACCGTGCACAGCCACGTCCATGCGCTGGGCCAGTGCCGCAAGATCATCCGGCGCCTCGGCCTCAAGGCCGTGGTGGCGCCCGATACCGCCGGGGCCGCCCGCCAGGTCGCCGAGGCCGGGGACCGCACCCGCGCCTCGCTCTCGCCGCGGCTCGCCGGCGAGATCTACGGCCTCGACGTCCTAGCCGAGAACGTCGAGGACGAGGAGCACAACACCACCCGCTTCGTCGTGCTCTCCCGCGAGCCGGTCCTGCCGCCGGCGGGCAACGGGCCGACGGTGACGAGCTTCATCTTCCGGGTGCGCAACATCCCGGCGGCGCTCTACAAGGCGCTCGGGGGCTTCGCCACGAACGGCGTCAACATGACCAAGCTCGAGAGCTACATGGTCGAGGGCCAATTCACCGCGACCCAGTTCTACGCCGAGGTCGACGGCCACCCCGAGGAGCCGTCCTTGCGCCGGGCGCTGGACGAGCTCGCCTATTTCTCGAGCGCGTTCCGGATCATCGGCACCTATCCGGCGCATCCGTTCCGCGAGAGCGCCCGGCCGCCGGCGGAGTGACGGGGACCGGCAGGGGGCAACCAGGCCCCCCGCTCCCGGTCCTGCCCTCCCGACCGTTCCGGGCTCCGCCTCGCCGGTCCGGACCGGCGACGGGCGCCGGGCCCGGAGGACGGGCGCGCCCTTGCGGCACCCTCCCTCTCCGGCCCCTCGCTCCCGGGCGCAGAGCCATGCGCCCATGGGATGGCTCGCCGTTTCATCCCCTTCCGGCGCGTCCCATGCTCTAACAACGTCTTGTGATCGATCACGCTCCCGTTACACTCCCGGCCCGAGCCGCGACGCCATCAATCAAACAGCGGCCGGAAGAGGGAACGTCATGCTGGAGTGCGCACCCGTCGCCAGGCGACGGCTCGTCCAGGCGTTGCTTGGTTCTACGATCCTCTTGGCTGCCAATGCCTCGCTCTCGACCGTTCAGGCCGCCGACCCGATCCGCATCGCGGTGATCGCGGAGGCGCAGGCGCTGGCCGGGGCCTCGATCCCGCAGGCGGCCCAGCTCGCCGCCGAGGAGATCAACGCCAAGGGCGGGATGGACGGGCGCAAGATCGAGATCATTCCTTACGACAACAAGAGTTCGGCCGCCGACTCGGTCCGCGCCTTCCAGCGCGCGGCGAGCGAGGACAAGGCCCACGCGGTCATCGCCAGCTACATCAGCGAGGTGGTGCTGGCGCTGCAGCCCTGGTCAGCCCGGCTGAAGCTGCCCTTCATCACCCCGGGCGCGGCCTCGAACGAGATCCCGCTCAACGTCCACAAGGACTACGCCCGCAACAAGTATTCCTTCCACGGCTACCTGACCTCGAAGGCGCAGTCGCAGGCCGTCTGCGACGCCGCCAAGGCGCTCCTGGTCGAGGGGCGGCAGATGAAGACCGCCGTCATCATGAGCGAGGACGCGGCGTGGACCAAGCCCCTCGACGAGGGCTACAAGGAATGCCTGCCGAAGGTCGGCCTCAAGGTGCTCGACCACATCCGCTTCTCGCCGAGCACCACCGACTTCAACCCGATCTTCAGCCGCATCGAGGGCGCCAAGCCCGACGTGATCGTCACCGGCATCTCGCATGTCGGCGTGCAGCCGACGGTGCAGTGGCGCAGCCAGCAGGTGCCGATCCCGATGATCGGCATCGCCTCGCAGGCGACGAACGCCACCTTCTGGAAGGAAACGAACGGCGCCACCGAGGGCGTGCTGTTCGAGATGTTCGCCGCCCCCGGCACCAACGTGACGCCGAAGACCGCGCCCTTCGCCGAGGCCTTCAAGGCCAAGTACGGCAACTATCCGAGCTATGCCGGCTACACCGCCTATGACGAGGTCTACTACATCGCCGATGCGGTGAAGCGGGCGGGCTCGACCGATCCCGACAAGCTCGTCGAGGCGCTGGAGAAGACCGACTGGGAGGGCACCCTCGGGCGCATCCAGTTCTACGGCAAGGACGACGAGTTCACCCACTCGATCAAGTACGGCCCGGGCCTCGTCTCCGGCATGATGATGCAGTGGCAGGACGGCAAGCAGCTGGCGATCTGGCCGCAAAATGTGGCGAACGGGAAGATCACCTTCCCGAGCTTCGTCAAGGCGGGCACTGCCGCGAACTGACGGCCTCCGTCGATCTTCCCCGATCCAGCCAGCGCGGGATCCCCTCTCCCGCACCTTCCAGGCGATACCGGGCAAGCCCGGCATCGCCTGGAGAGGGGGAGTTCTCGCGCGCCTGACCGACCCATCTTTCCCGCGAGCCCCAAAGACCGCGACATGACCGCGATCCAGATCCTCATCGACGGCTTCGCCATCTCGGCGCTCTACGCGCTCGGCGCCACCGGCTTCACCCTCATCTTCGGCGTCTCGGGCGTGCTGAACCTGTCGCATGGCGCCCTCATGGTCACCGCCGCGGTTGTGGCCTGGGCGGCGTCGAGCGAGTTCGGCCTCGGCTCCTATGCGGGCGCGGCGACCGGCATCCTCGCCTGCACGGTGCTGACGCTCGCCACCTACGGCGTCGTGGTGCGCCCCATCGACCGCTCCCGGGCGATCCCGCCGGAGGAGAAGGAGATCTTCATCCTCACCGGCACGCTCCTGTGGGGCATCATGATCCAGGAATTCATCGCCTACCTGTTCACCAGCAACGCCAAGACGGTGATGCCGATCGTCGAGGGCGTCGTCACCATCGCGGGCGTGCGCACGCCGTGGAACCAGGTCTTCACGGCGGTCGTCTGCTGGGGCGTGATTGGGCTGCTCTGGCTCCTCGTGAACCGGACCCGCACCGGCAAGGTGGTGCTCGCCGCCTCGATGAACCCGCGCGGCGTCACCCTCCTCGGCTTCGAGCTGTCGAAGATCTACGTGGCGATCTGGATCATCTACGGCGTGCTCGCCGGCATCGCCGGGGTGCTGCTCGGCCAGTTCCTCGGGGTGTCGAGCTACAGCGTCGGCCCGCTCACCGCCAGCGCCTTCTCGATCGTGGTGCTGGGAGGCCTCGGCAGCGTCTCGGGCTCGCTGATCGCGGCCTACGTCGTCGGCTATCTCGAGACGCTCACCGCCTACCTGATCTCCCCGGCCTACCGGACCATCCCCGCGCTGCTGCTGCTCGTGGCGGTGATGTATGTCCGCCCGCAGGGCCTGCTCGGGCGCCGCTGACGCCCGGCCTTTCTCTTGATCGATCGAGGCCCCATGCCCGCCAACACCGTCGTCACCAAGACCCTTCGCAATCCGCTGTTCTGGCTCTGCCTGATCGGCCTCGCGCTCGCCGGCGTGCTGCCGTTCTGGGTCTCGGGCTACATCCTCGGCCTTCTCACCGTCGCGTATTTCTTCGGCGTGTTCTCGATGGCCTGGGACCTCCTGTTCGGCTTCGCCGGCGAGGTGAATTTCGGCCCGACCTTCCTGATCGGCTTAGGGGCCTACACCGCCGGCATCCTCAACGGCCACGGCGTCGGCATCCCCTTGTGCCTGCTTGCCGGTACGGTCGCGGCGGTGATCGGCGGCCTCGTCCTGGCCCTGCCGGCGCTCCGGGTGCGGGGCCCGTATTTCGGCCTCACCACCGTCGTGGCGGTGCTGATCCTGCAGAACCTGATCGTCGTCTTCGCCGACACCACCGGCGGCGAGATCGGCCTGACGGTGCCGGACGTCATCAGCATCGACGCGGCGACCAACTACTGGATCGCGCTCGGCTTCATGGGGGTGAGCGGGCTCATCCTCTACGCCATCGCGGTCTCGCCGGTCGGGCTGATCCTCCAGGCGAGCGGGCAGGATCCGGTCGAGGCGGGCGCGCTCGGCTTCAACGTCGCCAAGCACAAGCTCGCGGCGTTCTGCGTCAGCGCGGTCTTCTCCGGCCTCGGGGGGGCCTTGTTCGTGTTCTACATGGGCACCGCCTCCGTCGGCACCCTGATCGACGTCTCGGTCGGCGTGCAGGTCATCATCGGGGCGGTACTCGGCGGGCGGCGCACCATCGTCGGCGGTGTTCTGGGCGCCGTGTTCCTGATCGCCGCCGGCGAATTGCTGCGGCCGCTCGGCCCCCTCTCGACCTTCGTGGTCTCGGCCGCGGCGCTCGCGGTGATCCTGTTCGTGCCGGCAGGCCTCCTCGGCATCCTGACCCGCCAGGGCAGCGGACAGGGACAGCGCGCCTGATGCCCGCCGTCCTCCCCGTGTCCCGCCCTGCCTCCCGACAAGGTGTGCGTTCATGAGTGCGGCCGGCCTCGCCACATCCGATACGTCCCTGCCCTCCGCCCCGGGCCGGGCGCCCGACACCGCCCCGCCCCTCCTGGCGGTCGAGGGGCTGACCAAGCGCTACGGCGGCCTCGTCGCGGCGAAATCGATCGGCTTCACGGTGCGGGCCGGCGAGATCGTCGGGCTGATCGGGCCGAACGGCTCGGGCAAGTCCACGGTGATGAAGCTCATCATGGGGCTGGAGCGCCCGAATGCCGGCAGCGTCAAGCTCGACGGCACCGAGATCGCCGGCTGGCCCTCGCACAAGGTGGCGCGGGCCGGCATCGGCCTCGTCTTCCAGCATTCCCGGCCGCTGCACCGCCAGACGGTGCTGGAGAACATCAAGCTCGCCCTCCTGCCCGACAGCCTGATCCGCCTCGCCGCCGATCCGGGCGTCGAGACGCGGGCGCGGGCCATCGCCGAGCGGGTGGGCCTGGGGGCGGTCATGGACAGGCGCCCCGGCACCCTGCCCTTCGCCGACCTGCGCCGGATGGAGCTCGCCAAGGCCATCGCCCGCGACCCCAAGGTCGTGCTGGTCGACGAGCCCTTCGCCGGCCTGACCTCCGGCGAGGTCGCGGATTTCTCCGCCCTGATCCGGGGGTTTCGCGACGAGGGCAAGGCGGTGCTCCTCGTCGACCACAACGTGAAGAGCGTCGCCGCCCTCGTCGACCGGGTCTTCGCGATGTATCTCGGCGAGCGCGTGGCCGAGGGCTCGGCCGCCGAGGTGATGCGCAACGAGACCGTGCGCCGGGTCTATCTCGGCGGCAGCATCGAGACGGCGGCCAGGCCCGAGGCGAGCTTTGCCGGCGCGCCCCTTCTCAAGGTCGAGGGGCTCGACGTGCTCTACGGCAAGGCCCAGGCCCTGCGTGGCGTCGACATCCACGTGCACGAGGGCGAGTTCGTCTCGGTGGTCGGCCTCAACGGCGCCGGCAAGACGACCCTGTTCAACGCCATCTCGGGCCTCGTGCCGCATTCGGGACGAATCAGCTTTTCCGGCGAGCCGCTGGCGAGGCGCAGTCCGGCGAGCATCGCCAAGGGCGGCATCGTCCAGGTGCCGGAGACCCGCGAGCTGTTCGGCGAGATGAGCGTGCGCGAGAACCTCGACCTCGGCGGCCAGCATCTGCCGAAGGCGGAGAGCGCGCGCCAGCTCGACTGGCTGTTCGAGCTGTTTCCGATCCTGAGGAGCCGCGGCGGCCAGACGGCCCGCACCCTCTCGGGCGGCGAGCAGCAGATGCTCACCATCGCCCGCGCCCTGATGATGAAGCCCCGGCTCCTGATCCTCGACGAGCCGACCCTCGGCCTCGCGCCGGTGATCCTGGAGCAACTCTCGAAGGCGTTGGAGCGCCTGCGCCAGACCACGCCGATCACGGTGCTCCTGGGCGAGCAGAACGTCACCTTCGCGCTGCCCCATGCCGACCGGGTCTACGTGCTGGAGCATGCCCGGATCGTCTGGGAGGGCCCGCCCGACCGCTTCGCGGCCGAGGCCGGCACCGGCTACCTGTAGCGGGACGAAGGGGTCCCCCGAAGGGATGAAACCCGAAACGCTTGACTCGGGTTAAGGCGGCCGGAGACGAGGGGCCGTAATCGTGCAGGACAGCCACCCCAGGAGAGAGCGGAATGTCCTGCTACTACTTCCACTTCCAGGTCGGCAGCCGTCTCATCCGGGATACCCGCGGCGTCGAGCTCGCAGAGCCGCACGAGATCATCACCTGCTCGGCGCATATCGCAGGGCTTTTGAAGCGGCGCGCCTGCCGCGAGCCCGAGTGGAAGGAGGCGATCATCCACGTCGAGGACAAGGAGCGCCGTTTCAGCCTCTTCCTGCCGATCGCCCGGTTCGCGGATGCGATCCCGCGGTTGCAGGCGACCGCTTAGCGGCGGCGACCGCTCTCATCCCCGAGCAGCATTCCTCCCTCGATCGACGATCCGGGGTCGCTGCGCGGCCCCGGGTCAGATTTGTGAGTTCCTTGTTCCGTCGAGCCGGTGGCGCAGGTTCCCGGCGGCGCGCCGTCTCGGAGGCGGTTTTTACGCCGCCTTGATCTCCATCACGAACCCGCCGATCTCGCGCTCCAGGGTCGCGGCCTGACGGGCCAGGTGCTGGGCGGCGTGCAGCACCTGGTCGGCGGTGCCGCCGGTGCGGTCGGCGCCCTGCTGCACCGCGTCGATGTGGCCGGAAACGACCTGCGTGCTGTGGGCGGCGTGCTGGACGTTTCGGGCGATCTCGCCGGTGGCGGCGCTCTGGCGCTCCATCGCGCTCGCCACACCCGTGGCGATGGCGTTCATGTCGCGGATCGTGCCGCCGATCGCCTCGATCGCCTGTACCGCCTGGACGGTCTGGGCCTGGATGCTGCCGATCTGGCCGGCGATCTCGTCGGTCGCCCGGGCCGTGCGGGTGGCCAGATCCTTGACCTCGGCGGCCACCACCGCGAAGCCGCGGCCGGCCTCGCCGGCGCGCGCCGCCTCGATCGTGGCGTTGAGGGCCAGCAGGTTGGTCCGGCCGGCGATGCTGGTGATGAGCTGGACCACGTCGCCGATCTGCTGCGCCCCGGCGGCGAGCGCCCGGATCGTCGCCTCGGTGCGCGCGGCCTCCGCGTCGGCCCGCCCGGCGATGACCGAGGAATGGGCGACCTGGCGCGTGATCTCCTCGATGCTGGCGGAGAGTTCGTCCGTGGCGTTCGCGACGCCGCCGACATTGGCCGAGGTCTGGCTCGCGGCGTCCGCGACGCCCGCCGACAGGTTCGAGGATTCGGCGGCCGAGGTCGACAGGTTGTGCGCCGCCCCCTCCATCTGGCCCGCCGCCGCGGTCAAGGACGCGATCAGCGCCGAGACCTTGCCCTCGAAGCCCTGGGTCAGGGTCTCGAGGTGGCGCGCCCGCGCCATCTTGGCGTCGGTGTCCTGGCGCTGGATCGCGTCGCGGGACTCGGAATCGATCAGACCGTCGCGGAAGAGCGCCACGGTGCGGGCCATCGCGCCGATCTCGTCGGCGCGACCGGTATCCGGCAGGTCGATCGACCGGGCACCGCCGCCGAGCGCCGCCATCGCGCCCGACAGGCGCTGGAGCGGCGCGGTGATCGAGCGGGCGAGGAGCAGCGAGATCACGATCCCGAGGAGCACGATGCCGGCCGCCTTGGCGAGGAAGGCGGTCGTCCCCTCCTTGACGCTGCGGGCGAAGTCCTGCTCGGCCTCCACCCCGTCGCGCGCCATCACCGCCAGCAGGGAGGCGGAGGCCTTCATCGACTCGTCCCGGGCGACGCGGGAGAGCTTCAGGTGCCGGCCCCACTCGGCCGACAGGGCCGAGGCGCGGTCGAGCGCCCCGCGCCAGGCGGTCAGCTTCGCCGCGAGGTCGGAATTCGCCGGCAGCTTGGCCTGGACCGCCGCCGCGAACTGGCTCGCGGCCGCGATGTGCTTGGCGTCGCCGGTCACCTTCAGCTGCGCCGTCTGGTCGCGGGCGGCCTGGAACGCCTCGGCGGCGGCGTTCAGCATCCGGGCCTGATCGAGATCGCCGGCCTCGAAGGCGCGGGTGCGCCGCTGCGCCAGGGACGCGGCGATCTGCTCGCCGGCCTGGTCGATCTCCTGGCTCAGAAGGGCCGTCTCCTCCCCCTTGATCCTGGCCAGGATGACGTATTCGTCGCCGTAGGTCCGCAGGGCCTTGGCGATCACGGCGCTGGTCGCGAGCTCGTCGCCCGACAGCCCGACCTCGGGACCGCGTTCGATCAGGCCGACGGATTTGTCGAGGAGGTCGCGCGCGGCCTTGAGTACCGCCGGATCGAAGCGCTGGAGCCAGCGGCTCAGCTCGAAGCGCGCCTGCATCATCGCCATGTCGACGGAGCGGACATGCTCGGCCTTGGCGCGGTTCTGCTGGTAATCGGCGAAATCCGAGCTCACCTGCGTCACCAGCAGGTAGCCCGAGACCGCGACGCCGACGGTCGTCGTCAGCACCACGCCGAAGCCCGCGAAGATTCGCGCCTTGATCGACAGCCGCGCGAGGCGCCCGCCCTTGACCCACGTCCGCATCGCGCCCGCCATTCCGCTCAAGGCTCACTCTGCCGCAGAGGTTGGGAGGTATCCGCTAAGGCCCAATTAAAACGAGAGCTTTTTTCACGTCCGGGCCGATCGAAGAGTGCAGGAGCACCCGATCGGGCCATGGGACGACAGTCAGGTGTCACACCCTCGCGCTAGGAATAAAAGCGTGTCGACAAGGGGTTTTGGCGTCCTGCCGGGACGCCGGGCCCGCAAGTCGTCGTCGCCGGACCGGCCGACGCCCCGGCTATTCGTGGCGTCTGCGACAGTCTTCATGGCAGACTCTCAGCCATAGGCCGCCAGCGCCCGCGTGTGGCCGGGCTCGGCCACCGGGATTCCGGCATCGGTGTATTCGTTGAGCTTGTTGCGCAGGGTCCGGATCGAGATGCCTAGGATCTTGGCGGCGTGGGTGCGGTTGCCGAGGCAATGGTCGAGGGTATCGAGGATCAGGTCGCGCTCGACCTCGGCGAGCGAGCGACCGACGAAGCCCCGCGTCGCCGCCTCGGCGGCCTGGACCGCGCGGGTGGCGGGGCTGGTGGCGACGGCGAGCGCGTCGCCTTCCGGCGAGCGGATCGCGTCGGCGTCGATCTCGGGTCCGCTCGCCAGCAGCACCGCCCGGTGCAGGGTGTTCTCCAACTCGCGCACGTTGCCGGGCCAGGGGCTCTGCACGACGAGGCGGCGCGCCTCGGCCGAGAGCGGCCGGACCGCGAGCCCGTTGGCCTCGGCGTATTTGCGGGCGAAGTGGCCGGCGAGTTCGAGGATGTCGGCCGGGCGGTCGCGCAAGGGAGGCAGGCGCAGGTTCACCACGTTGAGGCGGTAGAGCAGGTCCTCGCGGAACGTGCCCTTGCGCGCCTCCTCGGCGAGGTTGCGGTTCGAGGTGGCGAGCACCCGGATGTCGACCTTCACCGGCTGCGTGCCGCCGACCCGGTCGATCACCCGCTCCTGCAGCGCCCGCAGGAGCTTGGCCTGCAACCGCACGTCCATCTCGGAGATCTCGTCGAGGAGCAGCGTGCCGCCATGGGCCTCCTCGAACCGGCCGATGCGCCGGGCCACCGCCCCGGTGAAGGCGCCCTTCTCGTGGCCGAAGAGCTCGGATTCGAGCAGCGCGTCGGGGATCGCCGCGCAGTTCACGCTGACGAAAGGCTTGGTCGCCCGGTTCGAGCGGGCGTGGACGTGGCGCGCCAGCACCTCCTTGCCGGTGCCGCTCTCGCCGGTGATCAGCACGGAGGCGTCGGAGCGCGCCACCTGCTCGGCGAGCTTGACCACCCGCTCCATCGCGGGGTCGCGCCACACGAAGGCCCGGGCATCCGCCGTCACCGCCTCCAGCACCGCCGCGATCAGCTCGGGATCGGGCGGCAGCGGGATGTATTCCTTGGCCCCCGCCTGGATCGCCGCCACCGCGGCCCTGGCGTCGGTGCCGGTGCCGCAGGCCACCACGGGGGTGCGGATGCGCTCCTCGGCCAAGGCCGCCACCAGGGAGCGGATCGGCAGCGACACGTCGATCATCACGAGGTCGGCGCCCTTGGCGCGCAGGACGTTGAGGCCCTGCTCGATCCCGTCCGCCTGGGTCACGGCGGCGCCGCGGCTCATCGCGATCCGGGAGGCGGTGACGAGTTCGCCGTTGAGGCGTCCGATGATCAAGAGCCGCATGGCGGGCACTCCGTAGGGCGGTTCGGGGCGGCGGGAGCGGTGGTCAGCCGTCGGCCTTGACGATCTCGGTCATCGTCACGCCGAGGCGCTCCTCCACCAGCACCACCTCGCCGCGGGCGACGAGGCGGTTGTTGACGAAGATGTCGATCGCCTCGCCGACCTTGCGGTCGAGCTCCAGCACCGTCCCGGGGCCGAGGCGCAGGAGGTCGCCGATCGGCATCCGCGACGAGCCCAGCACCGCCGAGACCATCACCGGCACGTCGAAGACCTGCTCGAGGTCGGAGGCCGACTTGGCGGCCGCCGGGGCGTCGCGCATCGTGCCGGCCGAGGCGGTATCGAAGGCGAGATCCGCCTCGCTGAGCTGCGGCAGGCCGAGATCGTTGTCGGAGGACATCGGGGTACCTCGTGGAGAAGACTCTTCGGGAACGGGCGTCAGGCGGTCGGCAGGACGGCCAGCACGGCGGCCTCGATGGCCGCGCGATCGCGGACCACGCCGCCATCGGCCCACTCGATGCGGGCGTCGCCGGGCGCCATGCCGGGATCGCCGAGGACGATCAGGCGGCCCTCGTAGCCGCGCTCGCGGGCGAGCCGCGCCACCTGTCGCTCGGTCTCCTCGACCAGCGCGTCGTGGACCCGGATCGCCAGGTGCGGCACGCCGCGCAGATGCTGCAGCGCCCGCCCCGCGGCTTCCGCGATCGCCGCGACCGGCTGGCTGTCGAGGGCGGCCCCGGCGATCTTGCGCCCGAGCATCACGGCGAAGTCGAGGGCCTGGGCCTCGCGCTCGGCGTCGTGGGCGTCCAGGGCGCCGATCATCCCGGACGCCGCCGCCGCGACCCGGTTCAGGGCATCGGCGAGGCGCGTCTGCACCTGCGCATCGGCCTGGGCGCGGCCCTCCTGCAGGCCGCGGGCATAGGCGGCCGCCTCGGCCTCGGCCCGGGCGGCCGCCAGCGTCGCGGCCTCTGCCGCGGCGCGCGCCTCCGCCTCGGGGATGCCGCCCTCCTCGCGGGGGGGCTTGCCGTCCGGATTGCGGAAATCGGTGTCGAACAGGAAGCGCCGGATCTGCGCCATCAGGCGATCCTCCTCGCAACCGGCCCTGTCGTCTCGTGGGCGCGCATCAGTAGACCAGCTCTTCCTCGGCGCTGTTCTTGGCGATCATGATCTCGCCCCGCTCGGCGAGCTCCTTGGCGAGGTCGGTCATCTTCGACTGGGCCTCGTCGACCTCCTTGAGGCGGATCGGCCCGAGCGAGCCCATCTCGTCCTGCATGTTCTTGGCCGCGCGGCTCGACATGTTGGCGAAGAAGAAGGCCCGGACCGGATCCGATGCGCCCTTCAGCGCGCGGGCCAGCACGTCGCGGTCGACGCTGCGCATCAGGGTCTGGACGCTGCCGGCGTCGAGCTTCATCAGGTCGTCGAAGGTGAACATCAGCTGGCGGATCTTCTTCGCCGAGCCGCGATTCGCCTGGTCGAGGGCGGTCAGGAACCGGATCTCGGTCTGGCGGTCGAAGGCGTTGAACACGTCGGCGAGCAGCTCGTGGGCGTCGCGCCGCGTGGTCTGGGCGATGGTCGAGACGAACTCGACCCGCAGGATCTCCTCGATGTGGCGCAGGGCCTCCTTCTGCACCGTCTCCATCCGCAGCATGCGGTTGAGGACGTCGATGGCGAAGTCCTCCGGCAGGATGGTCAGCACCCGGGCGGCGTAGTCCGAGCGCACCCGCGACAGGATCACCGCGACGGTCTGCGGGTACTCGTTGCGCAGGAACGAGGCCAGGATCTCGGGGTCGATCTGGGTCAGGCTGGCCCAGACCCGGCGGCCCGAGGCGCCCTTCACCTCCGCCATGATCACCGAGACCTGCTCGGGCGGGAAGATCTTCAGGAGCAGCGCCTCGGTGCGCTCGAAGCTCGAGGTGATGCCGCCGCTCGCCGAGAGCCGGGACACGAAGTCGATGATCAGGTGCTCGACCACGTCGGCCTCGAGGGAGCCGAGCTGCACCATGGCGTGCGAGACCTTCTTGATCTCCTCCTCTTCCAGCATCCGCCAGATCGGGGCGCCGTCCTCCTCGCCGAGCAGCAGCAGCA
>NZ_LABZ01000081.1 GCF_001043955.1 Methylobacterium tarhaniae
GAGCACAAATTCCCCATTGCGCCAACTTTCTTTTCCAAGTGGCATTTCGATCCTAGCTGGGCTGGCACCGATATCTTCTATGCGCCCAAGGGAGCGCAATCGCACCCGAATCATCATTGCAAGGTTATCTTCCTTGCCTCAAAGCCCTTCATCAAATCATTTAAGAACGCTATCGACATCGGATGCCGCGACGGAGAATACACACGTTATCTTCAGTCATGCTTTAAACATGTATACGGCTTCGATCCCCGCCGGCGTGACGCATTCAACTACAATGTTGATCTGCGCCGAGCAACTCATTTCAATTGCGCGCTCGGAGATGTTGCTGGAACAATCACGATGTACGGCGGCACCCATGACCCGCGTAATGCGGCAGGCACAACTGTTCCATGCTTAACCTTGGACTCGTTCGGACTTGAAGATATTTCGTACGTCAAGGTCGACGTTGAGGGTTTCGAGGAGAAAGTTCTTAAAGGCGGACAAAAGACTATCTTCCGCGATAGACCGGTCATCGTGATTGAGCAGAACGAGGCAACTTTGGCTGGAGCAGACATGTTTGGCGCGAAAATCTGGCTCGAGCAGAATGGATACAAGCATGTAGCGACCTGCCCGAGGGGTTGTAACTTTATCATGGCCCCAGTCTCGTAGTCATCCGGTGTGGTGTAGCGGTTGGGGGGCGACACGGGAAAAGCCCCCCTTGCAGGACTGGGGTTTGGCCGTCCCCGGCGGGATGAGC
>NZ_LABZ01000082.1 GCF_001043955.1 Methylobacterium tarhaniae
GGCTCCGGCGGGGGATCCGGAGGGGGCGCGGGAGCCTATCCCCCGGTCACGTACCCCGTCGCCGACCCTTTGACCCCGGTCGATCCGAACGCCATGCGGGTGGGGGCCACGTTCCCCTGGTCGGCCTGGCGCTCGGACTTCTTCAGCTATCTCGCGCTCGCCGAGTTCGGCCGGACCGACTGGCGCTGCATCGCGGTCCCGCCGCCGACGCCGTTCGACGACCCCGACATGTTCGATGAACTCGAGGACCTGGTCTCGAAGGCGCGCGACGAGCGGGCGAGGCGGGTCCAGGAAATCCTCGATCAGGATCCGGGGCCGGCGGCCTACTTCGCCCACATGCTGATGCTGTCGCCGGCCTCCCATCCGAACACCCTGAAGCTCATCGACATGGCGGACCGGGTCGGGCTGATGGTCGCGATGCACTTCAAGGGGGTCTTCAACCGCGCCCGGCCGCAACAGGTCTTTCCCGCGCTCCTGCCCCTGATCAACGCGCCGCCGCATCCGTCCTATCCGAGCGGGCATGCGCTCGAGAGCTACATGATCGCCCTCGCCCTCACGGAAGTCGCGCCGGATTCGGCCGCGGGCCTGACCGCGCTCGCGGCCCGCATCGGCGAGAACCGGGAAGTGGCCGGCGTGCATTGGAGGAGCGACACGGAGGCGGGGCGCCTGATCGCCGGGTACGCCTACCCGCTTCTCCAGGGCTGTCCCATCTTCCAGACCGTGCTCGCCGCGGCCCGGACCGAGCCCGGCGGGCCCGGTGCGCTCGCCCCGCCGCCCGAATGCGCCGCGGGCGGCGGTGGGCCGCCGCGTCGCCGCGCCCCTCGCTCGAAATCCGGCTGATCGCCCGGACGGCGGGAAGCCGTATCAGCCGCCCTTCGCGCCGCCGGGCGGGATCCCGGCGGCGAGCGAGCGCAGGATCGCGAGATAGGCCGCGGCCGTGACCGCCCGCCGGGCCGGAAGGCGCGGATGCGTGGGTTCGATCGGAACGATCACGTCTCCCCCGAGAAGACGCTCCTCCTCCGGCGGCCGGACCTCCACGACCCAGAGGGCCGCGACGTGGAGCGCCGGCGTGAGCAGGAGACGGGCCTCGACGCCCGGTTCCCGGACATCGGCATCCTGCAGGGCGGCCGCGAAGCTTGCCACAAGCGGGCCCTCGTTGAGGCCGCCGAAGGCGAACCGCCCGTCGGGACGCGCGAGCGCTTCCGCGCCGGCGATCACCTCCCCGTCGGCCGCGATGAGGAAGCGCCAGCCCCGCTCGACAGGTTTGACCTCCCGGCCGCCCTGCAGCAGCGCCAGCGGAAGCACCGCGACGCGGTGCGGCGCCGTCAGCGAGAGCGTCCGCGGATCGGCGCGGCTGAGCTTGGGTGTCCGGAACGCGGACCGCGCGGCCAGCTCGCTCAGGACCTCCCCGACGACGCGTTCGGCCTCGGGCGGAACCTCAGGCTGCGGGAGGGTGGCCACGATGCTGGGCTCCCTTCGTGTGGTAGCTGTCGGTCCAGCGGCCGTCGAACTGGTACCCGACCCGCAGCACGTCGTAGGGCACGTCGGACGAGCCCCAGACCGGATCCTCGACCGCGACGAGGGCGCTGCCGGCGATCACGTCGCTGTCGGGCAGGTAGCCGATGACCGTGACGAAATGGGCTCCCCCCGAATCCCACGCCACGCGCACGCAGACCGGCCGCCCTGCGTCGAGTTCGGAGCGCAAGTTCGCGAGCGGCGTCGAGGCGGCCGGATACCAGGTCTTCAGATGGCCGACGCGGTTGAGCGCGGAGGCGAGGAAGCCGTAGACGTTGCAGGGACCGCCGGCTCCGGCCCCGCAGCAATCCTGCCGCCGCAACTGGACGCCCGCGATCAGGCACTGTGTCTGGGTCGTGACCGCGTCGAAGAAGACCGCGACGCTCGCGGTGACCGCGGCCCAGCACCAGTTGGGCTGGGCCTGCTGTTGCATCGAGAACGGGAGCAAGTGCCAGCCGGACAACTCGGTGCTCCGTTTGCCGCTGTACTGCATGCTACATGACTGTCGTTGTCAGCGCAAAGACATCCTCCGCCCGACCGCCGTCAGGGCTACGCCCCCGATGGCCCGGGGGCCGGCGGCACGGGACCGTGCGTCAGCGCAGCAGGCTCGACATCGCCGACAGGCCGTTGATCATCCGCGACGCTGTCGGCCTCGACGGTGAACGCGCTGCCGTCGCGGCGATGCAGGCCCGGCCACTGGCAGAACAGGTCGGCGAGCGCCGGGCTCTGCGCCCGTATCGTCACCGCGAGCGGTGCGGGGATCCGGAACGGCGCCGGGAGCGGCCGGGAGAGCGCGGCCGAAACGCCGGCGCGGATCGCCGCGCAGGACGCCTCCTGCACCATCCAGAGCCGCGCCCGCCAGAGCCGCGCCCGCTCGTCATCGGGCGCCCCCCGGCGGGTCTGGTCCGGGTGCACGACGCCCGCGACCCCCTCGATGTCGGCGGAGATCAGGAGCTTCATGGCGAGGCTCAAGCGGGGAGGGCGGCCCAATCGGGCAGGATCGCGGTGAGGGCCCGACGGGTATGGCCGTTGCGGCCGGTCACCGTCTCGGCGCGCCACAGGGCGTGGAGGATCGCCTGCTCGATCCCGTCGGCGACCGCCTCGAAGAGCGGGTCGAGATGGGCCTCGTGCAGCACCGCCACGGCCGGCATCGGGGTCCCTGGGTCCTGCGGCAGCGTATAGGCGGTCGAGAAGGCGAGCGCGATGTCGCCGCTGCCATGGCCGAAGACCGAGCCGGTGCGGGCAAGGCCCGCCCCCGCCCTGAGCGCCAGGCGCCGGAGCTGGCGCGCGTCGAGGGGTGCGTCGGTGGCGGCGACGAGGATGATCGAGCCCTTCTCAGGCTTTGCGATCGTCTGCTGGGCCTCCAGCCGCTCGGCGAGGACGGGTCCCAGCGCCCGGCCGCCGACGCGCAGCTGCGAGGGCCGGCCGAAATTCGCCAGCACCAGCGTGCCGACCGTGACCGCGCGCCCTCCGGCCTCGACCTGCCGCGAGGCGGTACCGATGCCGCCCTTCACCCCGAAGCACGACATGCCGCGCCCGGCGCCGACCGCGCCTTCCGCCACCGTCGCGTCGGCGGAATCGTGCGCCTGGCGATAATGCGCCTCGCCCACGACCATCCGGGCCATGTCGTTCAGGTGGCCGTCGTTGCACTCGAAGACGAGCGGGTTCACCGTCGGCAATTCGCGGCCGATGCCGGGATTGATCGCCAGGGCCGCCCGGATCTGGGCGGCGGCGACCGCCGGCACCCCGAAGGTGTTGGTCAGCGCGACCGGCGTCTCGATCAGCCCAAGTTCCTCGAGCTGCATCAGGCCGATCGACTTGCCGAAGCCGTTCAGCACCGCGGCCGCGGCCGGCACCCGCTCGTGGTAGAGGTCGCCCTGATGCGGGCGGATCACCGTGACGCCGGTCTGGATCGCGCCCTCGGCCAGGGTGCAATGGCCGACGGTGACGCCGGCCACGTCGGTGATCGCGTCGCGCGGGCCGCTCGGCAGGGCGCCGATACGTGGGGGAGTCTCGCTCATGGCGCCCCTTACGCCCGGTCGAGCTTGGGGTCGAGGGCGTCGCGCAGGCCATCCCCGAGGAGGTTGAAGGCGAGCACCGTCAGGAGGATCGCGAGGCTCGGGACGATCGCCACGTGGGGCGAGGAGACCATGTCGGCCCGGGCGTCGTTCAGATGCGCTGGGCGACGGGGGCGTCGCTCACGGCCGCGAACCATACCCCGAGGGCGGGATCGAACCCTCACGCCCTGAACCGGCGCAGCCGAAGCGAGGTCGCGATATGGCACGGCCCTATCAGTTGTTCACCGGCTTCGCGGTCCCTTGCCGATGAAACGAGACGTCCATCGCCGTGGCGCGGGATTCCCCTCTCCCACCCGGGAGAGGGGAATCCCGCGCTCAAAAAACTGACTGTAAGCTCACGCGCCTGTCGTCGGTTTCCAGTCCCCACGACCCGAGGGCGGATCTGTGAATCGCGGTGGGTGAGGAGATCGCGACGTGGCGCAAGCCGGTCGTGCTCGATCGGCGGGTCTCCGGGCGGCTCCGCGACGGCGCGGGGCGGCTCCCTCGCGCGATCCTGGCCTGCGGCACCACCCGCAAAGGCAGGCCTTGCTTCGCCGCCTGCGGCGCAACGGACGCCTCACGGCGCCCGGCCGGCTGCCGGCGGCATGGCCGCCCCGACGACGCGCCGGTGGGTGGCGAGCAGGCCCGGCAGGGCCGCGTCGAGCATCGCGGCGCGCACCGCGTCGCGGTCGACGCCGCCGTCGATGCCGTAGACCAGCGAGCGCAGGCCCACATAGACGAGCGCACCGTGGATGCCGAACAGCAGCTCGTACTCGTCGGCGGCGAGGGGCTGCTCCTCGGGGCTCGGCAGCTGCGATTCCGCCCGCATGTCGGTGAGCAGCGGCGTGAAGATGCGGGCGCGCACCATGCCGAGATAGCGGCTCGGCAGGTCGAAGCCCTTCAGCCCGGCCGAGACGAAGATCCGGAGCCAGGCATAGTTGTCGATCGTGCGCTGGTAGTCGATCTCGAAACGGCGGAAGCGTTCGAGGCAGGGTAGCGAGGCATCCCGCACCGTCGCCTCCCAGCCGGCATCCCAGCGCTTGAGATAGACTTCCTCGTAGATGCGCTCGATCAGCGCCGCCTTGGTGGGAAAGTAGCGAAACAGCAGCGGCTGGGCGATGCCGAGCCGGCGGGCCAGCTCGCGGGTCTGCCCGTCGAGCCCGACCTCGGCGAAGTAGGCGATCGCCCCCTCGACGATCTGTCGCTCGCGATCCTCGGCCGAGAGCCGCCGGCCGGACGGCGCGGGCGAGGGGACGACCAACGGATGAGTTGACACCATCGCGGATTGCGCCTCTCTTGAGCGAACGATCAACAAGGGCATCCAGCCTGTCCCATCGGGGCGGGTCCGGGCAAGCCCGTCAGGGAGGGACGCGGGCTTGAAAGCGCCGGACTTCGCCTACGCGCGCCCCGCCTCCCTCGACGAGGCGCTGGCGCTCCTCGCCGCCCACGGCGAGGACGCGGTGCCGCTCGCCGGCGGCCAGAGCCTGGTCACGACCCTCAACCTGCGGCTCTCCGCTCCGTCGGTGCTGGTCGATCTCAACGCGATCCCCGGCCTCTCGGGCATCACGGAAGCGGAGGGCGTCGTGCGCGTCGGCGCGATGGCGCGCCACCGCGAGGTCGGCACGTCGGAGATCGTGCGTGCCCGCCTGCCGCTCCTGGCCGCCGCGATGCCCCACATCGCCCATCCGGCGATCCGCAACCGCGGCACGATCGGCGGCTCGGTGGCGCTCGCCGATCCGGCGACGGAGTGGCCGGCCTGCTGCCTGGCGCTCGACGCGACGATCGTGGTGCGCGGCCCGCAGGCGGAGCGGCGGATCGCGGCGAGGGATTTCTTCCAGGGACTCTACGCCACGGCGCTGCGGCCCGGCGAGATCGTGGTCGCGGTGGAGTTTCCGCTCCCCGCATCGGACGCGGTCTGGGGCTTCGACGAGCTGGCGCGCCGCCGCGGCGATTACGCCCTCGCGGGCCTCGCCGCGACGGCCCGGCGGACAGGGGCCGGGCTCGCCGACATGCGTCTCGCCTTCTTCGGCCTCGCCGACCGCCCGGTCCTGGCGGTCGCCGCGGCGGCGGCGCTCGAGGCCGGCGACCTCACGGGCGCGCAGGCCGCCCTCGCCGACGAACTCGACCCGCCGGTGGATCCGGGCACGCGGCCCGAGACGCGGCTTCACCTCGCCCGGGTGATCCTCGGCCGCGTCGCCGGCCGGATGCTCGCGGGCGAGGCGCAGGAAGGGGGACGGGATGTCGGTTGACGGCTTGGCGGTTGACGCTCCGCAGCGCGAGCGCGCCATCGCGTTCACGCTCAACGGCGAATCCGTGCGCTGCCGGGCGCCGGCGCGCTCGCATCTGGGCGACCTCCTGCGGGGCGAGTTCGGGCTGACCGGGGTCCATCTCGGCTGCGACCACGGCCAGTGCGGCGCCTGCACGGTGCTGGTCAACGGGCGCCGGATCAACGCCTGCCTGACGCTGGCGGTCATGCACGAGGGCGACGAGATCCGGACGATCGAGGGGCTGGCGGAGGGCGATGCCTTGCATCCGCTCCAGGCCGCCTTCGTCAAGCATGACGGCTTCCAGTGCGGCTATTGCACCCCGGGCCAGATCTGCTCGGCCG
>NZ_LABZ01000083.1 GCF_001043955.1 Methylobacterium tarhaniae
CCGACGAGGATCGCCGGAGCGCGCTCGGGCAGCGGGGCGGGCGGACGTCGCCGACAGGTCCGGGCCGGGCCGGGCCAGGCAAGACCGGAACGAGACCGAGGACGGGCAGGAGCGAGGGCCGGGCGACGACCGGCGAGGCGCGGACGCTCGCAGGTTTCATCGACACCATCCACCGGGGCGGCATCGGCCTTTGGGCCTGCTCGCCGGAGAGGTGCCTCGACGGGCGTCGCTGGGTGTTTTGGGGAACCGCCGAGGAGACCCTGGGCATCGACGCGCTGTTCGCGCGCGTCAACGCCGGGGACAGGGACGGCCCGGTGCGCGACCGGATGGCGAGCGCGACCGACCCGCAACCCTACGCTTTCGACTTCCGCATCGGCGAGGGCGGGCAGCAAACAAGGCAGCGTCATAGATGATGCCGGGCAGATCGGACGCCGGAGACGCACAGTCGGCGCGCTGGACGCCGAGCGATTGACCACGGACGATCACTCTTGCGAACGTGCAACCCGAGGCGGCGATGCGAGCCTCATCCCCGGAAAGGAAACTCGCGCAGCTCGATCGCGCCCGTATTCTGCAACAATGACAAGCTGCCGAAAGAGTCAATTTTATTGATTATAGGTGGCAATTTTACCAATTTCATCGATTACGCGTCTTGCCAAGCTTGTTAGTTCTATGATTGATGAGGAGCAGACCGGGAGGCCCGACACCATGCATCGCGCGATCGTCCTCTTCGCCGCATCCATCGCCTTCGCCGTCCCCTACGCGCGATCAGCCCAGGCCCTGCCCGTCCCGGTCGATCGCGCGGCCGCGGCTCCGATCGAGCGCGTCGCCGGCGGGTGTGGACCCGGCCGCTGGCGCGGCCCTTGGGGCCATTGTCGCAGCACCCCCTATGTCGGACGGCTGCCCGGCGGCTGGTACCAGGCCCGCGCCGGCAACGGCTGCCCTCCCGGATACTGGCGCGGCCCCTGGGGGCATTGCCGCAACACGCCCTATCACGGGCGCCTGCCGGGCGGCGGCTGGAAGCCGTGAGCGCCGGCCGGACGGACGAGATCCCCTGTCGAAGCCAGCCCCACCGGAGAGCGACGTGCTGGAGAGAGTGATGCAGGCCGCGGCCTCGCGGTCCGGTCGGGTGGCCGGGGCCCTCATGGTCGCGCTCGGCCTCGCCTCGGCCGCGCCCTCCGCCGAGGCGCGGCAGGCGCCCGGTCGCGCGGCACCCGGAACGCTGCTCGACGCGCAGCCCCTTCCGAACGCGCCCGACGGCGCCACGGCGTATCGCGTGCTGTACCGCTCGACCGGCCTGCGCGGCGAGCCGATCGCGGTCTCGGGCGCCATCATCGTGCCGGCCGGGCCGGTGCCGCCCGGCGGCCGCCCGGTCGTCGCCTGGGCCCACCCGACCACCGGCGTCGTCGACAAATGCGCGCCCTCGCTCGCCCGCGTGCTCTATCGCTCGATCCAGGGCCTGAGCGAGATGCTGGCGCGCGGCTACATCGTGGCCGCCACCGACTATCCGGGCCTCGGCACGCCCGGCGTGCATCCCTACCTCGTCGGGATCAGCGAGGGACGCGCCGTGCTCGACTCGGTGCGGGCCGCCCGGCAGCTCGCCGGCCCCGGAGGCGCGACGAACGCCTTCGCCGTCTGGGGACACTCCCAGGGCGGCCATGCCGCGCTCTTCACCGGCATCCTGGCCCGCGGCTACGCGCCGGACCTGTCGCTCGCCGGCGTCGCGGCGGCGGCGCCGGCCACCGAGCTCGCCACCCTGATGATGGCCGACCTCGACACCTCGGGCGGCAAGAACCTCACCGCCATGACCCTGTGGTCGTGGTCGCAGGTCTACGGCGCGCCCATGACGCAGGTGGTGGTGCCCTCTGCGCTTCCCGTGATCGACGAGCTCGCCAACGAGTGCATCGAGACGGTCGTCGACGTGCTGGAGCGGCGCGGCCCGTCGAAGGCGCTCGACCGGGGCTTCCTCGCGGTCGACAACCTCGCCGACCGCGAGCCCTGGCGCGGGCTCCTCGCCCGCAACACGCCCGGCACGCTGCCGCCGCGCGTCCCGGTCTTCCTCGCGCAGGGCGCCGCCGACACCCTGGTGCTGCCGCGGGTGACGCAGGATTACCGGGAGCGGCTGTGCCGGGCCGGCAGCCCAGTCGCGTTCGATCTCGTGCCGGGCGTCGGGCACCTCTCCATCGCCAGGGATGCGGCGCCGGCCGCCCTCGACTGGATCGGCGACCGGTTCGCCGGCGAGCCGGCGCCGAGCAATTGCGGGGCGCCCTAGCCCCCGGCGTCGCATCGGGTCCGCGAGCGTGAGGAGGTGGCGATGGTCGAGGTCCCGGTGGCGGAGGTCCTGGTCGTCGGAGCCGGCCCGGTCGGGCTGACGCTCGCCTGCGAACTGGCCCGGCACGGGCTGCGCCCCCGGATCATCGACGCCGCACCGCAGCCTTCGGACTATTGCCGCGCCATCGGCGTCACGCCGCGGACGCTGGAAGTCTGGGACGACATGGGCGTCGCCCGCGAGATGATCGATGCCGGCCTCTGGCTGACGGGCCTGCGCTCCGTCGTGAACGGCCGGAGGGCGGCCGACGCCGTCCAGCCCGATCCGGGGCTGCCCTACGCGGCCCTCGGCCTGCCGCAATACGAGACCGAGCGCATTCTCACCCGGCACCTCGCCGGCTTCGGCATCGCGATCGAGCGGGGCGCGGTCCTGGCCGCCCTGAGCCAGGATGCGGAGGGCGTCGGCGCGCGCGTCGCGCGGGCGGGCCGGCCCGCCGAGGACGTTCGCGCGGCTTACGTGGTCGGCTGCGACGGGGCGCACAGCGCGGTTCGGCGGCTGCTCGGGATCGGCTTTACGGGGGCGGCCTACCCGTGGCCGTTCATGCTCGGCGACGTGCGGATCGACTGGGACGTGCCGTACGGGATGTCGGTGCGCGCCCTGCGGCTGGTGGACGGCGGCCCGCCCGACATGTTCATCGCCATCCCGCTGCCGGAGCCCGGCCGCTACCGCATCTCGATGCTGGCGCCGCCCCACCTCGTTCCGGGCAGCAGGACGGATCACGGCATCCAGGCCGAACTCGCAGGCCCCACGCTCGCCGACCTGCAGGCGGTGGCCGACGATCTCCTGCCCGATCCCGCACCGCTCTCCGCGCTGCGCTGGTCCTCCGTCTACCGGATCAGCATGCGCCTGGCCGACGCCTATCGCCGGGGACGCTGCTTCATCGCGGGCGACGCCGCCCACATCCACCCGCCGACCGGCGGGCAGGGCATGAATACCGGCATCCAGGACGCCTACAACCTGGCCTGGAAGCTGGCTCTCGTTCTGAAGGGCGCGAGCCCCGACGGCCTGCTCGACAGCTACGAGGGGGAGCGCCGCCCGGTCGGAGCGGACGTGATCGCCAGGACCCGCAAGGCGAGCGAGGGATATGGCCGCGAGCGGGGCGGCGCCCCCGACCGGGCCGCCGACGCCCAGGTCTCGGTCTCCTACCGGGGGACGGCTTTCGTCGAGGACGAGGCGGGCGGGCCGGACGATGCCGGTCCCGCGGCCGGCGACCGCGCCCCGGACGTGAACGGTCTCGTGCGGCAGGGGCTCGGCTTTCCTTTGCGCCTCTTCGACGTGCTGCGCGGCACGCGGCACGTCCTGCTGGTTCACCTGAACGGCGCCTGCGAGCCCGGGACGATGCAGGACCTCGCCGGCTGGATGCGGGATCACCTCTTGCGGGATCACCTGCGCGTCGTCGTCGTGGCGAGCCGTGCGGCAGGACACGCGCTTCCGGGGGCCGAGCTTCTCGAGGACCGCACGGGAGCGTTCGCCGAGGCTTACGGGCGCCGGGCGACGAGCTGCCTCGTGCGGCCGGACGGCCATCTCGGCTGGCGCGGCCGCTCGTGGCGGGAGCCCGGCCTTCGGGCGCATCTCCGGAGGCTGTTCCCGGCCGCCTGAGCCGGCGTTTCGCGGAAACCCGACCGGCTGCGACCGCGCAGCGGAGAGGAGGTCAGATGACAGACATTCTCATCGTCGGCGCCGGCCCGGTGGGCCTGACCATGGCGGCGGAGCTTGCCCGTTACGGTGTCGGCGTGCGCCTGATCGACCGCGCGCCGCACGCCACCGAGACCTCCAAGGCCCTCGTGGTCTGGTCGCGCACGCTCGAGCTCATGGATCGCATGGGCTGCAGCCGGGCCTTCCTGGATGCGGGGCTTCGGGCCCCCGGCGCCTCGATCCGCAGCGGCGGGACGATTCTCGGCCAGCCGCGCTTCGAGAGTATCGCGAGCGCCTACAACTTCGCCCTGATGGTCCCGCAGCGGGATACCGAGCGCCTCCTCACCGCCCATCTGCGGTCCTTCGGCGTCGCGGTCGAGCGGCAGGTGGAGCTGGCCGGCTTCACCGAGGCGGCGGACGGCGTCGCGGCGCGCCTGAGGCATGCCGACGGTCGCGAGGAGACGGTCGGGACGCCGTGGCTGATCGGCTGCGACGGCGCCCACAGCACCGTGCGGCACGGGCTCGGCCTCGCCTTCGAGGGCTCGGCCCAGGGCGACGACTGGCTCCTCGCCGACGTGCGCCTCGACGGTCCGGGGGCGCCGCCTCCGGACGAGATCGCGACCTACCTGCACCGCGACGGCCCCTTCGTGGTCTTCCCGATCCCGCACGGCCGGGCGCGGGTCGTCGCCACGGTGGGCAGGACGGATGCGGCGCACCCGCGGCCCGATCCCACCCTCGCCGACGTCCAGGCCCTCATCGACCGGCGCGCCGGCGGCGGCTTTCGCACCTCCGACCCGGTCTGGCTGACACATTTCCGCATCAACGAGCGCAAGGTGTCCGAGTACCGGCGCGGCCGCGTCTTCCTGGCCGGCGACGCGGCGCATATCCACAGCCCCGCGGGCGGCCAGGGCATGAATACCGGCATGCAGGACGCGGTGAACCTCGCCTGGAAGCTGGCGATGGTGGTGCGCGGCCGGGCGGGCGCGTCGCTTCTCGCCAGCTACAGCCCCGAGCGGAGCGCGGTCGGCGACCTGGTGCTGCGCAATGCGGGCCGGCTCACCGACATGGCGACGCTGTCGAACCCGGCGGCGCAGGGGGCCCGCAATCTCGCGCTGCGTTTCCTCCTCGGCCTGCACACGGTGCGCAACCGCTTGGCGACGACGATGAGCGAGATCGAGATCGCCTATGGGGGAAGTCCGCTGTCGAAGGGGCCCGGATCCGGCGCGCGCTGGGAGCCGGAGGCCTATGAAGGACCGCCGCCGGGCACGGGAGGCGAGCCGCGCTTCGTGCTCTACGCCGCCGATGCGGGGCGGGGAGCCGCCTTGGCGGGGCGCTTTCCCGGTCTCCTGGAGGCGGCGCCGCGGTCGCCGCCGGACCCGTCCGGCCTCTTCGTCGTCCGGCCCGACTGTTACGTCGGTCTGTCGGCGGGAGGGCGCGGCTGGGACGAGGCGGAGCGGTACCTCCGGGGGCTGGCGCAGAGCGACTGAGCGGGCTTGCGTTGGAAGGCCAACGCTTCGTCCGCTCAGGTTCTCGTGCGGTCGCAGATTTTCGTCGCGAGAACCGGAGGAGGCCGGCATCGCGGTCATGCTGCGCCGCTTCCCCGGCGCCACCCACGCCCTCATCACCCTCGCGACGGACCACCCGCGGCATCCATGACGCGGCTCCGCTGCGCAGCTCGCCATGCCACGAGCCGGGATCGCACGCCGTGCCCGAGCCGATGCGCGAGCGCGGACCGGCCCGCCGGCTGCCTCGCGGATGCCGAATGTCTCGAAGGATGACGTGACCGCGACGGATCCGGCCGACGGCCGCCCCGATGGACGAGGATTTTCGCCCGTCGTGAGATCGTCTCCCGTCGACCCTGCGCCAGGTTCGTTCGAGGAGGGAGCCGGCGTTCTGTCGGCCCGACAGAGGCGTTGGATGCGATGATCCCCTTCGACAACACCTACATCCGCCTGCCGGACAGGTTCTTCGTCCGGATCGACCCGACTCCCGTCGCGGCCCCGGCGCTCATCGCGCTGAACCAGGACCTCGCGCGCCGGCTCCGGCTCGATCCCGACTGGCTCGCCGGCCCCGAGGGCGTCGCGATGCTGTCGGGCAACCGCGTGCCCGACGGGTCCGAGCCGGTCGCGGCTGCCTATGCGGGGCACCAGTTCGGCCAGCCGGTCGCGCAGCTCGGGGACGGCCGGGCCATCCTGCTCGGCGAGGTGATCGACCGGGATGGCGTGCGGCGCGACATCCAGCTCAAGGGATCGGGCCCGACGCCGTTCTCCCGCGGCGGAGACGGCCGCGCCGCTCTGGGGCCGGTCCTGCGCGAGTACCTCGTCAGCGAGGCCATGGCCGCGCTCGGGATCCCGACGACCCGGGCGCTGGCGGCCGTCACCACCGGCGAGGCGGTCCTGCGCGAGCGGCCGCTGCCCGGCGCCGTGCTCACCCGCGTCGCGTCGAGCCACGTCCGGGTCGGGACGTTCCAGTTCTTCGCCTTCCGGCGCGACGTCGACGGGCTGCGGACCCTCGCCGACTACGTGATCGCCCGGCATTATCCGCAGGCGGCGCAGGCCGACGAGCCCTATCGGGCGCTCCTCGCCGCCGTGGTCGCGCGCCAGGCCGACCTGGTGGCGCAGTGGCTGCTGGTCGGCTTCATCCACGGCGTCATGAACACCGACAACATGTCGGTCGCCGGCGAGACGATCGATTATGGGCCGTGCGCCTTCCTGGACGCCTACGACCCGGCGACCGTGCTCAGCGCCATCGACCGGCTCGGCCGCTACGCCTACGGCAACCAGCCCCGTATCGCGCACTGGAACCTGACCCGCCTCGCCGAGACCCTGGTGCCGCTCCTTGCCGAGGAGACCGAGGCGGCCGTCGCGACCGCCCAGGAGGTGCTCGCGGGTTTCGCGCCGCGCTTCGAGGAGGCCTACCATGCGGGCCTGCGCCGGAAACTCGGCCTGCTGACGGCGCGGGACGACGACGCGGCCCTGGGCCAGGACCTCCTGAAGCGGATGGGGGACAACCAGGCGGATTTCACGCTGACCTTCCGGCGGCTCGCAGACGCCGCACGGGATCCGGC
This sequence comes from Methylobacterium tarhaniae, assembly GCF_001043955.1. Taxonomy (GTDB): domain Bacteria; phylum Pseudomonadota; class Alphaproteobacteria; order Rhizobiales; family Beijerinckiaceae; genus Methylobacterium; species Methylobacterium tarhaniae. The sequence continues at coordinate 7,029 of NZ_LABZ01000083.1, forward strand.
GGGAGATGCGGGCGTGCGGGATCTGTTCGTCGACCCGACCGCGTATGACGACTGGGCCGGGCGCTGGCGCCGGCGCCTCGCCGAGGAGCCCCTGGCGGGCGAGGAGCGCCGGGCGGCGATGAACCGGGTCAACCCGAAATACATACCGCGCAACCACCGGATCGAGGCGGTGATCGAGGCGGCGGAGCGCGGCGACTTCGCCCCCTTCGCGGAGCTGCGGACCGTGCTGGCCGCCCCCTGCGAGGAGCAGCCGGACCGCGAGGCCTACGCCCTGCCGCCCGCCGAGCACGAGCGCGTCCTGCAGACGTTCTGCGGGACGTGACGCAGCCTTGGAGCGTTTTCCGACGACGCGGATACCGGTCCGTCGTAGGAAATGCGGCAAAGTCATAGACCTGGAGACTTTCGCGATTGCACCGCGATCGTGAAGTGCTCCAGCGGGCATAGATTGTCACGGCACACGGTACACGACAGAGAACGGCACATGACAGCGGCTTGAAGCCCTCCGGAAAGGCTCTCCCACCCACGACCTCATCCTGAGGTGCCGCGTCAGCGTCCTCGAAGGATGGTTCCTCAGCGCCTGTTCGATTGAAGCGACAGAATTGAAGCGCTCCATCGTCATCACGGGGCCGCGCAGCGGAACCCGGGATCCATGAACGCCGAGAATTCCGAATGGGGCGGAGCTTTGGTCGCTTGATCCTCGGGCGTCAGCTGTCATGGACCTCGAGTTCTCGACTTCGCCGATGCACGGGATGATAGGGAGAAATGTCGTTATCCGTGCCAGATGACTGCTGGTATGAGTCAAACAGGCCCTCGGATCGTGTCGTGTGCTGTGGTCAGCCGCACCCGACCGCTCGGGTCCCCTCCCCCGCCAATCCAGGTATACGCTTCCCGCATCGGAACCCGACAGAGTCGCCCAAACCGGTCGAACGGAAGGCTTCGCGGGAAACCGCAGCCGTCCCCGACCCACGACCTGATGAAGCCCTATGAACGTACTGCTGATCTACTGCCATCCTCTCGCAGAGAGCTATGCCGCCGCCTTGCGCGACGCCGCCATCCAGGGCCTGCACGCCGCCGGGCACAGGGTAGAGGTCATCGATCTCTATGCGGAGGGCTTCGACCCGGTCCTCAGCGCGGATGAGCGGAGCAGCTACTACGATCGGTCGATCGGCACCGACGCGGTCGCTCGTCACATCACCGCCCTCAGAAACGCATAAGCCTTGGTCTTCGTGTACCCAACCTGGTGGTTCGGCATGCCGGCCATGCTGAAGGGCTGGATCGACCGGATCTGGTTGCCCGGCATCGCGTTCCGGCTCGGTGGCCCGAATGTGCTGCAGCCGCTGCTCACCCATATCCGCAGCATCACGGTCGTCACGACCTATGGCTCGCCGCGCTGGCTGCTCTGGCTCGTCGGCTGGCCGGACTGGCGCCTGTTCCGGCGCGGCATCCGAACCTTGTGCGCGCCCCGCTGCCGCCTGAATTGGTTGGCCCTGACAAACATGACGGCTGTACGCTCGACGCGCGGCAGCGCTTCATCGCGAGAGTGCGTCGACGCTTGGCAACGCACCGCTGAGCCGGGCCTGCACGGTGCGGTCCTCGGCCGGCAGGGCGTCCAGCGCCGGCAGGATCCCCGGCGCAGGGGGCACGCGGTAGACCGCTGCCTCGCTGCCGCTCGACGAGCGGACGGGCGGCCGAGCCGCGATGACCCCGCCGCCCGTGCCGGCCCGAAGGCCGGCCGCCCTCATGGCGCCGGCGAGAACGTCGCGCCGGAGATGCGGAATGGGATTCATGACGTCCTCCTTCGTTTGCGGGAGGGCGGCCCGGGCGCGTTCAGCGCGCCGACATCGCGCCGACGATCTCGTCGAAGGCCGCCGCGGCGCTCACGGGCTCGATGCCGTTCAGCTTCTCCTTGAGGCCGAGGCCCGCCTTCCAGCGCAGCCGCGCCGCGACCGCCCGGGCCATGACCGGATCGATGCCGGCATCGGCCACGGCTTCGGCCGACATCTCCAGTTCCTCCGCCCGGCGCTTGGCATGGATCACGCCCGACGGGATCAGCGCCTCCATCGTGTCCATCCAGGGCCGTGCCAGGGTCTTGCAGGCCGAGGCGAGCACCGCCTGGTCGACGCCGTAATGGCGTGCGGCGAGCATCATCTCGTCCGTCAGCGCCTCGATGCCCTTGATCAGCACCGAGCGCAGGATCTTGATCCCGGAGGCGGTGCCGAGCCGGTCGCCGGCGAAGTCGATCGTCATGCCCCAGGGAACGAGCAGGTCGCGCACCCGCTCGCCGGAGGGGCCGCTGACGAGGATCGGCATGGCGTAGCCGTTCCGCGGCGTGCCCTCGATCGAGCCGTCGCCGACGCGCGCGCCGCTGCCGGCGAGACGCTCGGCGACGCCGATCTTGATCGTCGGCGTGGCGGAGGCGAAGTCCGAGAAGACGTGCCGCTCGCTCAGGCATCCCGCGAAGGCCGCGGCGCTCTCCAGCGAGACCGAGCCCGGCGTCACGCTGACGAGCAGGTCCGCGGCGTCGGCCAGTTCCTGGTTCGAGCGCACCAGGGCGACCCCGGCCTCCTGCGCCCGGCGCTGGATCAGGCCGGCGAAGGGCCCGTCGAAGGCGTGCTTGTCGTAGGCCGTCACCCGCTCCAGGCCGGCGCCCCGCAGCCCGCGGCCCAGGGTGCTGCCGATCTCGCCGTAGCCGACGAGGCCGAGCCGGAATTGCTGCTTGGGTGCCGACATGGTGGTGTCCTTCGCTGGAATGGGTTCTGGGATGGTCGTAGCGGCGCGGGGCGGCCGGCCGCGCCGGCGCGGCCGACATGCCCCGCCCAGCTCAGGCCGTAGATGCGCTCGGACATCGCTTGGTGCTCGCTCTCGTGCCCGTAGGTGCCCGCCATGCCGCAGCAGCCCGCGGGCAGAATGGCAAGGCCGTGCCCGAGGCGGGCGAACACCGTCTGCCACTCGCGCAGGCCCGCGGCGGCGGTGGTCCGCTCGGTGCAGTCTGGTCGATCGCGTTGTCGGTGGCCGGCACCGTCCGGTCGGCGGCCCCGCTCGCCGGCAAAGCCCCGCGCCCGGAGTTCGGGGAGGAAGGCCGAGTCGGGCGAGGCAGGGCCGGGAGACTGGTCGATCATGGCGCTTCGACCTCCGGCGTCGCCGGGGAAGGGGCGACGCCGCCCTCGAACGGGTGCCGGCGGTGACGGGCGGGCCGGAGATCTACCCGGCTGCCGCGGCCTCGGTCTCGACCGGTTCGACGACCAGCAGCATCACGGCGAGCGCCACCAGGGCCGAGGCCGCGAGGAACAGGAACACCGCGTCCCAGCTGAAGGCATCGAGCAGCAATCCGGTGAGGAACGGGAACAGCGCTCCGCCGGCCTGGCCGCCGGTATTCACCACCGAGACCGCGAGCGGATAGGCGTCCTTGGTGGTCAGCCCGGCCGGGTAGACGGTGAAGGACGAGTAGCCGACGTTCAGTAGGAAACCGGTCAGGAACAGCAGGATCGCGAGCGTCACCGGCTCGTTCGGCGCGTGGATCAGCGCATACATCATGAACACGGTCGAGACCGCGCTGATGAGGATGGTCGGCTTGCGCCGCTTGCCCACGACCCGGTCGGAGAACCAGCCGCCGATGATGTTGCCGAGGACGCCGCCGATGAACGGCGCCGAGGCCACGAACCCGACATTCATCAGCGAGAAGTGCTTCACGGTGGTCAGGTAGGTCGGCAGCCAGGCCAGGATGACGTTGATGATCCCGGTCATCATCAGGTAGCCGAGGGCGAGGCCCCACACGTTGCCGGACCGGAACGTCTCCTTGGCGGTGGCGATCAGGCGGACCGGGCGGCCGCGGATGACGCGGTCGAGGCGGTCGAAGCGGCGCGCGGGCGGCGCGGCGGCGACCGGCGCGGCGGCGTCCGGCACCGCCGGCCGCGACGACGGCTCGTCGCGGATATGCTCGGCCTCCGCCGCCGACACGAAGCGGCTGCGGGCCGGCTCGTCGACGACGAGGAAGTACCACAGCACGGCGAAGACGATCCCGGGCGCGGCGCAGATGTAGAAGACGTATTGCCAGCCGAGCGTGGCGATGATCAGCGCGCCGAGGGGCGGCACGATCACGGGACCGAACTTCGCGGCGGCCAGGAACAGGCCGACCGCCGTGCCCTTCTCGCGGGCCGGGAACCAGCGGTTCACCGTCGAGAGCATGGTGACGGGCAGCGGCGCCTCGGCGGTCCCGAGGGCGAGGCGGTTGAGCTTCATCGCCAGGACGGAGCCCGACGTGCCGAGGAGCCCCGTGAACAGGGAGGTCAGCAGCATGAAGATCGGGAACACGACCCGGGTGCCGAGCCGCCGGACGAGGAAGCCCGCCGGGATCTGCATCACGGCGTAGCCGACGAAGAACAGGCTGACGACCGCCCCGGCCTCGGTGTTGGACATCGCGAATTCCTTCTTCACGAAGGGAAGGACGATGCCGATATTGGCGCGGTCCGCCGCCGCCAGGGTGTAGACGATGAAGATCAGGCCCATCACGACCCAGCGGTAGCGGGTCGCCGTCGTGGGTGTCGCGGCGGAACCCGCGGCGATTGTGGCGTCGTACATGGCGTTTCCTCCGGAATGGATGCATCGACCGGAGCCCGTGCGCGCGTGCTCCGCCGTTCCCTGGACCGGGACGTCTTGCTCGATGCGGCGTGGTGGAGATCGGGCGCGGCGGCGCCGATCCGGATCGTCGTCGGGTCGCGGGCTCGCGTGGCGACCGCTCCCAGCGAACCGCCTCAGGCGGCGTGGGGCGCGACGCCGAGGTCCTCGAGGGCGCCGTGCAGCCAGTCCTGGCGCGCCGCCCCGGCCTCGATCTCGGCCATGATCGCCTGCTCCTGGCGCAGCTTGGCCCGGGCCCCCTCGACGAGACGGCGGATCTGGTCGGGTGCGAAGACGACGAGGCCGTCCTCGTCGCCGACCAGGACGTCTCCCGGATTGACGACCTGGCCACCGATGCAGACGGGGACGTTGATCCGGGCCGGGCCCGACTTGTAGGGGCCGCGATGCACGACGCCCCGCGCGTAGCACGGGAAGTCGCCCGCCGCGAAGGCGGCGACGTCGCGGATAGCGCCGTCGATCACGAAGCCGGCGCAGCCGCGGGCCACGGCGTAGGCCCGCATCAGGTCGCCGCAGAGCGCGTTGTTGAGGTCTCCAGCGCCATCGACCACGAGGACGTGGCCCGGCCGCATCATCGTCATGGCCTGGTACATGCCGAGATTGTCGCCGGGGCGAGTCTTGACGGTGAGCGCGGTGCCGACGAGCTTGCCCGACCCGTTGTAGCGGTTGAGGCCCGTCACCCCCGACAAGCGATCCAGGTTGTCGCTGATCAGGGGCGTGACCAGGCCGCGGAGATCCTGCTCGTCGGCGGAAGACAGAGGGGCGGGAAGCCGACCTTCCGTCGTGACCTGCACCTTCATGGCGTATGGTGTCCTCTGCTTCGGGTAACGACTTTTCGTCTTTGCGGATCGAACCGACACATCAGGCCCGCGCGCTGCCGGGGCCTCGCATTCCCCGCTCGGCGACGGGCGACGCCGGGTCGCGCGCAGGGCCGGGCGGATCCCGCCGTGACGGTCGCGGAACGACCGCCGGGACCGGGCCTCGGTGTCGAGGGAGCGCGGCATTCGGCGTCCGGGCGCGAGCGCGGCAACCGACGGCCTGGAATGCCGCGGATCCGCTCGCCTTCGGTGTCTCGACCGAGGGCGTCGCCGGCGAATCCCGCCGTCGCGGAGCCGCACATCGCGAACCGCTCGGGCATCGTTGCAGCCTCCTGCCCTGCGCCTTCTCGTTCGTTCCGGTCATTCATACAAGGAAAATACAAAACGTCAACAGATTGCGGCGAAGCCATCGGAGATCCGCCATAAAACGTACAAAATATGTACAAACCCTGGAAGCTCAGGCGATTGCCCGCGCCGGGCGCCAGGCGCTAAGGTCCGCCAGCATCGAGAGAAAGGGATCGCCTGGATGGCGCGCGGACAGGACAGGGCGTACGGCGTGCTGCGCCAGAGGCTGGTCGGCGGCCATTACCCGCCCGGTTTCCACCTCCGCGAGGAGCCGCTCGCCCACGAATTCGGCCTGAGCCGCAGCCCCGTCCGGGCCGCCCTGAAGAGACTGGTCGAGGACGGGCTCGCGACGGCCGATGCCGGCCACGGGATCCACGTGGCGGAATGGAGCGAGGCGGATATCGAGGAGACGTTCCGGCTGCGCATGCTGCTCGAGCCGCACGCGACCGAGCGTGCCGTCGTGCGCGGCGGCGATGCCCTCGTCGAGCGCCTCGAAGCGAGCAACCGCACCATGGCGCTCGCGATCGAGCAGGGCGACGGCGAGGCGATCTCGATCGTCCAAACGACGAACAAGGAATTCCACCGCACCCTGCTGGACTATTCGGGCTCGCCCCGGTTGCGCTCCATCCTGGAGACGATGATCGACATGCCGATCGTGGTGCGGTCGTTCTTCATCTACTCGCCGTCCGAGTTGTCGCAGAGCCTCCATCATCACCGCGACATCACGTTCGCGGCCCGCGTCGGCGACGGCGAGCTCGGCCGGCGCGCGATGCAGCTGCACCTGCGCATGTCGTATGCCCGCGTGATGCGCCATCGCGGGTCATGGCGTCAGGTCGCGGCGTCGAACGAGGACGGAGCCTCGCCCCCCGCCCGGCCTGCAGCGCGGGCGGTCGAGGATGCGGAGGAACGCTGAGGTCCCGCGGCCTGGGCACCGCGGCGCCCGGATTCCTGGCCCACCCCCACGCGAGTGACCGCAATGCCGCCAGAGCCCCGCCGACCCGATCTGGCGGCGCCCATCATCACGGGCGTCGATGTCAGCCCGGCCCGCATGCCGCGGCGGGCCGCCGACGGCATCGCCCCGCCGGACCCGACGGCGCTACCGCCAGCGGCCAATTCAACTGATCTCCACCCCAGGGAAGACCGATCGATGAAGACCCTGTGCAAGACCGTCATTGCCGTCACCCTGACCTTCGGCCTCGCGAGCCCGGCCATCGCGCAGGGGAAGCCGGGGAAGGAGCATATGGACCATGCCGGCCACCACCCCGTGCCCGCGACGACGGACACGCCGGCGACCCGGGCATTCCGGGACGTCGGCGCCGCGATGCATCGGGACATGGACATCCGCTACACGAACGACGTCGATATCGACTTCGTGCGTGGCATGATCCCCCACCACAAGGGGGCCGTCGCCATGGCCAAGATCGCCCTCCAGCATTCCAAGGATCCCGAGATCCGGACGCTGGCCGAGGAGATCATCAAGGCCCAGGACGTCGAGATCGCCCGGATGGAGGCCTTTCTCAAGAAGAAGGGCGCCCGATAAGGCCATCCGTCTCGCCGGCGATCTTGTCTCGCCGGGACCTTGCCGGTCCCGGCCCGTCCCTCGCTCTCGCGCGCATCGACGAGCACCGTGTCCGGCTGGGCGAGGCGCGCCGGCGCCTCCTCGGCCGACAGGTCGTCACGTCGCGGCTGGAGTGCACCACCACCGAAGCGACCGACCGGGAGAATTCGACAGCCATACTATCGACCCGGGGCAATCCGATCCCGGGCGTCGTTGTCAGGGCATCGCCGTCAGCCCCCGTCACCGATGCGTGTGTCGCCGCTTGCGAGGCGCATGAGCCCTGGGCGCGATCGCTGCCCGACATGCCGGGCTCAAGCTCGCCCTCCTGCTCAACAGACACGCTCTGACCTGCACGGCATCCGGGATGAAGGGACCGCAGAAGCTCATCGCGTCGGGCGTGCAGGCTTGTTGCTGCTCCGGCGTGCCCCTGTCCAGCGACAATGCGGGAGAGGCGAACATCAGGACCGTCAGCCCGATGCAGGTCGCGATCGACTGGGTGATCATCGTGTCTCCTTGCGCGTGCCCTCGCCGGATCGGGACAGGATACGAAGCTTGAATCTGCGATAGCAACACTCATTCGTTGAAGCGGCGAGGGATTGCATCTCAGCAATCCTGGAGTTCGCCCTCGGCTGGCAATTGCTTCCGGCGGCACTGCCTGGGCATCGACTCCAGCGCCGGCTCTTCGACGAAACTCACCACCTCGATCCCTGCCTGCCCGATGCATGGTCGCAGCTGAGCTTCACCCTGGAGGTCCGCAGTCGGAGAATCCGGATCGACATCGATCGTGCCACCGCCACCAAACTCTGCTCGACGGCCGGGAACTGGAAATCTGAGAGCCTGCTTGACCCATCCCGCCAGTCGTCTGAGAAGCCAGCGATATCTTGTTTTATAACTTATCAAATTGATATTATCGAGGTCTATAACCGTCTAACGCCGCTAATAATGCAAGAATCCAATCCTAGCGGCGGAGGCCCGCGGCTTCCGCGGCGGGGGCGGCGGTGGATTTCGCGGCGGCGGCGGGTTCCACGGGGCCGGATTCCGCGGCGGTGGATTCCGGGGCGGCGGCTTTGGCGGGTACCGCGGCGCGGGCTTCCGCGGCGGCGTCGGACGACCGGGCTGGGGCGCGGCGGGCCCGATAGCCGGCCGGCCCGGAGCAGGATACGGGCGATACGGCCGTTACGGCTACGGATATCGTTACGGCGGATACGGGTACCGCCCCGGCTACGGGGTGGCTGCGGCGGGGGTCGGCCTCGCGGCCGGGGCCGCGGCGGCCGGCTATTACGGCTCGACCTATGGCGGCTGCGGACCCTACGCCTCCTACGATTCGTATACCGGCACGTGCCGCGCCTACTGAGCGACGCTGCGGCGCGACGGGTTTCGTCGCGCCCCGCTCGATCGAGCGCGGCTCCTGAGGCGATCCGTCGAGGGCGGCGATCCCCCCATCCGCGCGAGCGTGGAGCGGCGGATTCGGCAGGTCGGGGCCGTCTCCCGTCCGACGTCACGGACATGAGCCTGGCGCAGATGTCGTCCGTGCTGGAACTCCCGGAGCCGGCAGCCTTCACCCATGCCTTCCGGCGCTGGACGGGCGTGACGTCGAGCGCGTGGCGCGAGGAGCAACGGACGAAGTCAGGCGGTCCCCGGCTGCGCGGTCCTCCCGGGCTACGCCCGTTCCACCTCGTGGATCACGCTCGCGAGATAGAGTTCGATCCGCCGGACGGCCTGAACGTCGCGGCCCGACACGGTCAGGGCGATGTCGCTGCCGCGATGGTGCGCGCGACGGATGAGCTCCTCGGCCTTGCCCGCCGCCAGGCTTTCCGACTCGGCGCGCAGGATCGTGGCCGCGGCTCCCGTGGTGATCCTGATCTCGAAGAGCGGCGAGTCTGACATGATCGCATCGATCGTCTTCGGGCCGATATCGTCTGTCGGCGGTCCCGATCCCGGCACCGTTCGAGCAAGACTGCCTCGATGCCGTCACGATTGCCGGCCCCTCGCAACACTGCGAAGTGATCCGGCTTAATTCAGCATAGATCGGGTCCACGAACGCTGCAACGGGGATGATACAGACGATGAAATCGTCTGCTGTCCTCTTCGATCAAGCACATCGAACGTTCGAACATTATCGTGCAACCTGAGCTGCTGAAGGGAGGCCGGCGATCGGCGCGACGCGCGAGGGCCGGCGGCGGCCCACCCGGCCTCTTCTGCTGGACCGTCCTCGGAGACGCACGGAGTCTTCTCATGCGCATCACGATGGCTGCGCTGGGCATCATCGTCGTGGGGCTGGCCTCGCCGGCTGCCCTGGCCCAGTCGGGAGGATACGCTCCGGCGCCGAGCCTCCTGATCCACGGCAATTACTGCGGCCTGGGCAACCGGGCGCCGCTCCCGCCGGTCGATGCGCTCGATGCGGCCTGCGCACGCCACGATGCCTGCACGCCTCCGGGCGGGTTGCCGTCCCGGCGCTGCAACTTGAGACTGTTCCGGGAGGCGGACCTGATCTCGCGCGATCCGCGTCAGCCCGACGACGTGAGGAATGCGGCGGGGTTCGTCGCCTTCAGCGCCTCGACGCTGCCCTTCCATCCCGCGCCGTATCCCGCGGCGATCGAGGCTCCGATCTGGGCCGATCCCTACATTGGCCGGCCCGTGCGGGCCGCCTACGCCTATTAGGATGGGGAGCGGCGCACCCGGCGGACCCTGCCGGGCGTGCCGACCTCGCGCCCCGAGGCGTCCGGGCAGGCCGGGAGGCCGCCGCCGTCGAAGCGGCCTCGGCTGTCCCGCCCGATCAAGCACGAACCGGCGCCCTTCGCGAGAGTCCCGATCGGAGCCCGCCGACCCGACCGACGACGCGGGAGCGAGGTCCGGTCGCGATCTCGCTCCGGTCGAGGCGGCGCCCGGGGATCGATCGCGCGACGGGCCGCGGTCCACTTCGCCAAGAGTCTGCTTCGCCAAGAGTCCACTTCGCCAGGAGACAGCACCGTGGCGCATGCGACGACGCGAGCGGCGCCGGTCCGCCGCCGGCACGAGAAATACGAGCGCCTGATCGCGGCGGCGCAGGCGCAAGCCCGCCTCAAGGTCGCGGTGGCGCACCCTTGCGACGAGGCCGCGCTCGGCGCGGCGCTGGAAGCCGCCGATCTCGGGCTGATCGAGCCGATCCTCGTCGGGCCGCGCGAGCGGATCCTCGCGGCCTCCGCCGCGCTCGCGGCGGGGAACCGGGCCGGGCCGGTCGGCGATCCGGCACGATGGCGCATCGTGGAGGCCGGGCACAGCCACGCCTCGGCCGCGGAGGCGGTGGCGCTCGTCAATGCCGGTGCGGCCGAGGCGGTCATGAAGGGCAGCCTGCACACCGACGAGCTGATGGCCGCGGTGGTCCGGCGCGAGGGGGGTCTTCGGACCGCGCGCCGCCTGAGCCACTGCTTCGTGATGGACGTGCCGAGCCACGACAGACCGCTCATCGTCACCGACGCGGCGATCAACATCGCGCCCTCCCTCGAGGAGAAGCGCGACATCGTCCAGAACGCCATCGACCTCGCCCACGCCCTCGGGCTCGAGACCGTGCGGGTCGCGATCGTCTCGGCGATGGAGACCGTCAACCCGAAGGTCCCCTCGACGATCGACGCCGCCGCCCTGTGCAAGATGGCCGATCGCGGCCAGATCACCGGGGCGGTCCTCGACGGGCCGCTCGCCCTCGACAACGCGATCGATCTCGGCGCGGCGGCGATCAAGCGGATTCGCTCGGATGTCGCCGGGCGAGCCGACGTGCTGGTGGTGCCGGATCTCGAGGCCGGCAACATGCTGGCCAAGAGCCTGACCTTCCTGGCCGGGGCGGACGCCGCCGGAATCGTGCTCGGCGCCCGGGTGCCGATCATCCTGACGAGCCGGGCGGATTCGCAAGGGACCCGGCTCGCCTCCTGCGCGGTCGCCTCGCTCGTCGCCGCGGCGCGGCGGGCGGGCGCAGCCCTGCCGGAGGTCTAGCGATGATCCCGGCCCATCTGGTCCTGAATGCGGGCTCCTCGAGCCTGAAGTTCCAGGTCTTCGAGGCGGACGGCCTCGACGCCGGAGACCGGCGGCCGGGGGCGACCGGCACACCGCACCGCCTCTACCGCGGCCGGGTCGAGGGGCTGGGCGGCACGCCGCGCTTCGTCGTGCGCGACGGCGACGGCGCGGTCGTGGCCGACGAGCGGCCCGACGGCCACGCCTTCGGTCACGAGGCGGCGCTCCTCCACGTCGCCGCGTGGCTGCGCGCCCATCGCGGCGGGCATCGCCTCGCCGCGGTCGGGCACCGGGTCGTGCATGGCGGCATCGCCTACGACGCACCTTTGCGCGTGGACGACGCGGTGATGCGGGAGCTGGAGCGGCTGGTGCCCCTGGCCCCCCTGCACCAGCCGCACAACCTGAAGCCGATCCGCGTCGTCCAGCGGCGGTTTCCCGAGTTGCCGCAGGTCGCCTGCTTCGACACCGCCTTCCATCGCGGCCAGCCCGAGGTGGCCCAGCTCTTCGCGCTGCCGGCCGAGGTCACCGCGCGCGGAGTGCGCCGCTACGGCTTCCACGGCCTGTCCTACGCCTCCATCGCCGCGGCCCTGCGCGAGCGCGCCCCCGCCCTCGCGCAGGGCCGCACGATCGTCGCCCATCTCGGCAGCGGCGCCAGCCTCTGCGCCCTTCACCGCGGGCGCAGCATCGCCACCACGATGGGCTTCTCCGCCCTCGACGGCCTGCCGATGGGCACGCGCTGCGGCAGCCTCGATCCGGGCGTGGTGTTCTTCCTGCTGCGGGAGATGCGCCTCGCGCCGGACGAGGCGGAGCGCATGCTCTACACCCGCTCCGGCCTTCTCGGCGTGTCGGGCCTCTCGAACGACATGCGCATCTTGCGCGCCCACGCCGCGACCGACAGCGGCGCGCGCGAGGCCATCGACCTCTTCGTGTACCGGATCGGCCGCGAACTCGGCTCGCTCGTCGCGGCGCTCGGGGGCGTCGACGGGCTCGTCTTCACCGGGGGCATCGGCGAGAACGACGCCGCGACCCGGGCCGAGGTGCTGCGGGGCGCCGCCTGGGCCGGTTTCCGGCTCGACGAGGCGGGAAACGACGCGGGCGGCCCGCTCCTCACGCGCGGCCCCGGCCCGCAGGCCTTCGTCATCCCCACCGACGAGGAAGCGATGATCGCGCACGGGATGCGCGCGGTGCTCGCGCCGGCATCCGGGCCGGCGCCGTGAGGAACGGGCCCTCGCGAACGGAGACCCGCGATGCAGCGAGGAACTCCCGATGATGCGCCTCTCCGACCTGACGGGTACCGACGAGGGACGGGCCATCGACGATGCCGGGCCGGCCTGTTCCTCACCTGGGAGGAGACGCGCCACCGAGCGCCGCGGGAGCTGAGCGGAGTCGCATGGCGCAACTCCGCTCGGCTCCCTGTTTTCGCATCGTTCCTGTCGCCGACCCGGCGGCCGCTTCGGCGAATGATGCTGAGGGAGACGACCATGGCCGAGACCCGCACGACCCGCCCCCAAGCGGCCGAGGCGCCGCCCTCCCCCTTCGCGCTCCAGGCCCGCCTGGCCGAGATCTACCGCCAGCGCTGCGCCGCGGCCGTCCAGGGCTGCCTCGACGCGACGCTCGCGGCCCAGGAGGCCTGGGCGGCGGCGCTCAAGCCCGTCACGCCGGCGGAAGCCCTCGGTGACGCGGCGACCTACTGGGCCGACTTCGCCCAGCGCTCGCTCCTGTTCTGGGACACGATGCGCCGGCGCGGCAACGACTGGCTGGCGCACGAGGCGGCCGGCAAGCCGCCCCTCCTCGCCTTCGCGTGGGAGATCGTCGCCGACGCGCGCGGCTTCGCGCGGCCGGCGAATTACGCGCTGGCGCGCATCCTGCCCCCGGACGGCGTCGCGATCGATGCCGACAAGCGCCCTTACGTCATCATCGATCCGCGGGCCGGGCACGGCCCGGGCATCGGCGGCTTCAAGCCCGACTCCGAGGTCGGCGTGGCGCTGCAGGCCGGCCACCCAGTCTACGTGGTGATCTTCTTCCCCGAGCCCGTCCCGGGCCAGACGCTCGCCGACGTGGCCCAGGCCGAGGCCGCCTTCCTGCGCCTCGTGAGCGAGCGGCACCCGACCCGCGGCCGGCCGGTCGTCGTCGGCAACTGCCAGGGCGGCTGGGCCGCCATGCTGGTCGGCGCCCTCGATCCCGAGCATGCCGGCCCGCTGGTGATCAACGGCGCGCCGATGTCGTACTGGGCCGGCAACGACGCCGAGAACCCGATGCGCTATGCCGGCGGGCTCCTCGGCGGCTCCTGGCCGGCGCTCCTCGCCAGCGACCTCGGCGGCGGCGTCTTCGACGGCGCCCACCTCGTCGAGAACTTCGAATACCTCAACCCGGCCAACACCCATTTCGGCAAGGCCTACACGCTGTTCTCGAAGATCGACACCGAGCCGGCCCGCTTCCTCGACTTCGAGCGCTGGTGGGGCGGCTACTACCTGATGAACCGCGAGGAGATCCGGTGGATCGTCGACAACCTGTTCGTCGGCAACCGGCTCGCCGCCGGCCGCGCCGAGTGGGAAGACGGCAGGATCTTCGACCTGCGGGCGATCCGCTCGCCGATCATCCTGTTCGCCTCGCTCGGCGACAACATCACGCCGCCGCAGCAGGCCTTCAACTGGGTGGCCGACCTCTATCCCACCACCGCCGATCTCAAGGCCAACGGGCAGGTCATCGTCGGCCTGATGCACGAGAGCGTCGGCCATCTCGGCATCTTCGTCTCCGGCAGCGTGGCGCGGCGCGAGCATGCCCAGATCGTCGACCTCCTCGACTATATCGAGCACCTGCCGCCCGGCCTCTACGGCATGAAGGTCGAGGAGACGGGACAAGGGATCGGAGCCGGGGCCGGGCCGCGCTACGACGTGGTGCTGCGCGAGCTGGAGGTCGAGGACCTGCAGCGGCTGCAGAAATACGCCCGCAAGGACGAGGTGCCGTTCGAGGCGGTGAGGCAGGTCTCGGAGCTGAACGCCGCGGCCTACGAGGCCTTCGTGCATCCGGTCGTGAGCGCGTGGGTGCCGCGCGAGGCCGGGGCGGCCCTGCGGGCCCTCCACCCGCTGCGGGCCCGGCGCTGGGCCCTGTCCGACCTCAACCCGGCGCTCGCCTCCGTCGCTCCTTTCGCCGACCTCGCGCGGGCCCATCGCGTCCATCGCGACGAGGCCGGGTTCTGGGCGGCAACCGAGCGCAGGAGCGCTGCCGGGATCACGGCGGCCTGGGACTTCTACCGGCAGATGCGGGATGCCGCGGCCGAGAACCTGTTCTACGCCACCTACGCGACCTTGAGCAACGTCCTGCCCCGCCCCGAGGAGGCGGCCGCCGCGACCGGAGGGGCGCCGGACCTGCTGCGCGATGCCATGAGCCGCCTCGCCGAGGGTGGCTTCACCGACGCCGCGGTCCGGGCCTGCCTGCTGGTGGCCCGCCTCGGCCGCAGGGAGCGGCGGCTGTCGACGTTCAAGCGCATCCGTGAGCTCGCCGGCCGCGACATCGGCCTGCTCGACCGGACGGCGAGCGAGGCGGCCCGCATCGTCCGCCAGCAGGCGGCCATCGTCGAGCACGCGCCCGACGAGGCGATGGCATCCCTGCCGGACCTGGTGCGCACGGCCGGGGAGCGCCGCCGCCTCCTCGACATCCTCGACCGCCTAGGGGGCCAGCTCGCCCTGGGACCGGAGCAGCGCGCGCTGCTCGGGCGGTTCAGCGACCTGCTCGCGCCCGCGCCCGCCCCCGTCCCGGCCGGCGAGCACAGGCGCAAGGCCGGCTGAAGCCCGGAAGATCCGAGACAGGGAGGTCAGGACCATGACGCAGATCCCCGACGGCAACGCCCTCGCCGGCAAGCACGCTCTGGTGCTCGGCGTCGCCAACGAGCACTCGATCGCCTATGGCTGCGCCCGGGTCTTCCGGCGGCTCGGGGCGCAGATCGCCCTGACCTACCTCAACGAGAAGGCGAAGCCCTTCGTCGAGCCCCTGGCCCGCGAGCTCGACGCGCCGATCCTCGCGCCCTGCGACGTGCAGCGGGCGGGCGACCTCGAGGCGGTGTTCGAGCGGATCGCCGAGACCTGGGGGCGCCTCGACATCGCCCTTCACTCGATCGCCTTCGCGCCGCGGGCCGACCTGCAGGGCCGGCTCGTCGACAGCTCCGCCGAAGGGTTCGGGGTGGCGATGGACGTCTCCTGCCACTCCTTCATCCGCATGGCGAGGCTCGCCGCGCCGCTGATGACCGGGGGCGGCACGCTCCTGACCATGAGCTATCACGGCGCCGCCAAGGTCGTGCCGAACTACAACCTGATGGGGCCGGTCAAGGCGGCGCTGGAGAGCGCGGTGCGCTACCTCGCCTTCGAGCTCGGCGACCGCGACATCCGCGTCCACGCGGTGTCGCCCGGCCCCCTCGAGACCCGCGCCGCCTCGGGCCTCAAGGACTTCGACCTGCTGCTCAACGAGGCGGTCGCGCGGGCGCCGATCGGCGCGCTCGTCGACATCGACGACGTCGGCCTCACCGCCGCCTTCCTGACCACGCCCTACGCCGCCCGGCTCACCGGCACGACGCTCTACGTCGATGGCGGCCTGAGCATCATGGCGTGAGGGGAACGTCATAGGAGAATGTCATGGCCCTCCTGTTCGCCGAACTCGTCGCGCCCGAGCGCCTGATGTACTCGGGCGAGGTCCGCTCCGTGCTGCTGCCGGCCGCCGAGGGCGACATGACGGTGCTGCCCGGCCACGTCCCGCTCGTCACCGCCCTGCTCGCCGGGATCGTCTTCGCCACCGACGCCGCCGGGACCGGGCGCCGGGCCTTCATCAGCGGCGGCCTCGCCGAGGTGACGGGGGAGCGGGTCACGATCCTGGCCGAGCGGGTGACGCCGATGGAGGAGCTGAGCGGCGAGGGGCTCGACCAGGAGATCGCCGAGCTGCGCCTGGAGCAGGACAGCACGGGCGACTACGAGCGCCGCGCCCGCTGCGACGCGGCGATCCGGCGCCTGGAGGAGATCAAGGCGAGCCTGGGTTTGTGAGGCGGAGCCGGGGCCTCTTCCGTCCGCAGGCCCGTCCGGGGAAGCTTCCGACACAAGAAATGGCACGGGAAATCTCCTCCCCCCGCGGGCGGGGAGAGGAGAGAAACTCGCACCTTCTTTCCCCGGACAGCCCTGCGCCGTCTGAAGGCAACGGCCCGGCACGACCCGCCGTCAATACAGCTCCGGCACGAAGCGCCGGTTGCGCAACGTGTCGTCGTAGGCGTCCTTCTTGCTGCGCTTGGGCAGCTCGACCGGCTCGGCCTCGCGCTCCTCGTAGGGGATCAGGTGGAGGAGGTGCGCGATGCAGTTCAGGCGCGCCCGCCGCTTGTCGTCGGAGCGCACGACGTGCCACGGCAGGTCCTCGGTATCGGTCGCCGCCAGCATCGCGTCGCGGGCGCGCGAGTACTCGTACCAGCGCCGATACGACTCGACGTCCATCGGGCTGAGCTTCCACTGCCGCAGGGGATCGTGGATGCGGGCCTCGAAGCGGCGGCGCTGCTCGTGCCGGCCGACCTCGAGCCAGAACTTGACCAGCCGGATGCCGCTGCCGGTGATCACCCGCTCGAAGGACGGGCACAGGGTAAAGAAGCGCTGCCGCTCGGCCTCGCTGCAGAAGCCCATCACGGTTTCCACGCCGGCGCGGTTGTACCAGGAGCGGTCGAAGATCACGACCTCGCCGGCGGCCGGGAAATGGGCGAGGTAGCGCTGCAGGTAGAGCTGGGTCTTCTCCCGGTCCGAGGGCGCCGGGAGCGCCACGACCCGGAACACCCGCGGGCTGAGCCGCTCGGTGATCGCCTTGATGGTGCCGCCCTTGCCGGCGGCGTCGCGGCCCTCGAACAGGACGATGATCCGCGCGCCGGTCTCCCGCACCCAGGTCTGGAGGTAGCTCAGCTGCACCTGGAGCTTGTGCAGCTCGCGCTCATAGGCCTTGCGCTTGAGCCGTCCGCCTCCCGCGACCGGCTCGGACGCCTCGTCGCGGGCGTCCGACAGCAGCCCCTGGTCGGTCTCGTCCATGGCGGTTCCCTCCCTACCCCGCCTCCCCTACTCCGCCGGCAGGTGCTCCGGCGCACCGGCGGGCGCGCCGGGTTTCGCGGGCGGATGCGCCTCGCCTTTCCCCCCGCCGATCAGGCGCCAGGCCCGCTCGCGCAGGCCCTGGAACACGACGTAGAGCGGCGGGATCACGAAGATGCCGACGAACGACGCGGCGATCATGCCGCCGAAGACCGGCGTGCCGACGTCGCGCCGCGCGAGCTGGGACGCGCCGGTGGCGATGACGAGCGGCAGGAGCCCGAGGATGAAGGCGAACGAGGTCATCATCACCGGCCGGAAGCGCAGCCGCGCGCCCTCGGTCGCGGCCTCGCGCAGGGCCACGCCCTTCTCCCGCTGCTCCTTGGCGAACTCGACGATCAGGATGCCGTTCTTGGCGGCGAGGCCGATCAGCACCACCATGCCGATCTGGGCGTAGAGATCGAGGGTGAGCCCGCCCCACACCATCGCCGCGTAGGCGCCGACGACGCCGACCGTCACCGAGAGCAGCACCGGGACGGGAATCGTCCAGCTCTCGTAGAGCGCGACCAGGAACAGGAAGGCGAACAGCACCGCGAAGGCGAGGATGATCGCGGTCTTGCCCTCCGCCCGCTTCTCCTGGAAGGCGGTGTCGGTCCATTCCCCGCCGAAGCCCGTGGGCAGGGTGCGGGCGGCGACCGATTCCATCGCCGCCAGCGCCTGGCCGGAGGAGACGCCCGGCGCCGGCCCGCCCTGCACGGTGACGGCGCGCAGGTTGTTGTAGCGGATGAGCGCGGGCGGTCCGACGACGATCCGCACCTCGGCCAGGGAGCGCAGCGGCACCATCCCGCCGTCCTTGTTGCGCACGTTGATGCGGTAGATGTCGTCGATCCGCCGGCGGTCGTCGGCCTCGGCCTGGACCTGGACCTGCCAGGTGCGGCCGAACAGGTTGATGTCGTTGACGTAGTAGCCGCCGAGCGAGGCCTGCAGCGCCTGGAACACCGCATCGAGCGAGACGCCGAGGATCTGCACCTTGTTGCGGTCGATATCGAGGAAGACCGAGGGGTTCGTCGCCGAGAAGGTGCTGAACACCCGGTTGAGCTTCGGCTCCTGGTTCGCCGCGACGACGAGGCCGCGCAGCACCTGGGCAAGTTCCTTGGGATCGCCGCCGCGCAGGTCCTCGAGCACGTAGGCGAAGCCGCCGCCGGTGCCGAGACCGATGATCGGCGGGGGCGCGATCGGCACGACGGTGCCCTCGGAGATCGCGCGGAAGCGCTGGCCGAGCCGCGCGATCAGCGCCGCCGCGCCGTCGCCCGCCCCTTTGCGCTCCTCGAAGGGCTTCAGCGTCACCACCATGAAGGCGGCGTTGCTCTGCGAGTAGTTGTCGATGAAGTTGAGGCCCACCACGGTGGTGGCGTCGGCGACGGCGTGCTCCTCGCGCAGGATCGCCTCGGCCTTCGCCGCGACCTCCGAGGTCCGCCCGACCGCGGCTCCCTCCGGCAGCTGCACCACGACGAAGAACGCGCCCTGGTCGTCCTCCGGCAGGAAGCCCGTCGGGGTGATCTTCGCCAGCTCCACCGTGCCCCAGGCGGCCGCGAGCGACAGCACGAGCCCGATCAGCGACAGACGCACGATGCGGGCGACCGCGGCGCCGTAGCCGTCGCGCACGGCGTCGATGGAGCGCATGACGAGGCCCATGACGCCCCGCCGCGGCCCGTGATGGGGCCGCAGCAGCACGCCGCAGAGGGCCGGCGAGAGGGTGAGCGCGTTGATCGCCGAGAGGAACATCGAGACCGCGACCGCCACGGCGAACTGGCGGAAGAGTTCACCCGAGATGCCCGGCACGAAGGCGACCGGCACGAAGACCGAGAGCAGCACCAGGGTGATGGCGATGATCGGCGCGGTGATCTCCGCCATCGCGCGCTTCGTCGCCTCGCGGGGCGTGAGTTCGGGGTGCTCCTCCATCACCCGCTCGACGTTCTCGACCACCACGATGGCGTCGTCGACGACGATGCCGATGGCCAGCACCATGGCGAGCAGCGAGACCGAGTTCGCCGAGTAGCCGACGGCCTTGAGCGCGATGAAAGTGCCGATGAGGCTCACCGGCACGGCGAGCGTCGGGATCAGCGTCGCCCGCAGGCTGCCGAGGAACAGGAACACCACCACCACGACGAGCACGAAGGCTTCCACCAGCGTCTTCTGCACCTCGTGCACCGTCTCGGTGATGAAGGCGGTGGGATCGTAGGTGACCTTCCAGGCCAGCCCCTCCGGGAAGGAGGGCGCGAGCGCCTCCACCCGGGCCTTGACCTCTTTCAGCGTGGCGATCGCGTTGGCGCCGGGCGACTGGTAGATCGCGATGACGGTCGCCGGGCTCCCGTTGAGCCGTGTCTCGCGGTCGAGGCTCGCCGCGCCGAGCTCGATGCGGGCGACGTCGCCGAGGCGCAGGAGCGAGCCGTCCGGGTTGGTGCGCAGGACGATGTTGCGGAACTGCTCGGGCGAGGTGAGCCGGCCTTGCGTCTGGATGCTGAGCTGGAGCTGCTGCTCGTCCGAGACCGGCCGGGCGCCGATCCGGCCGACCGGGGCCTGGACGTTCTGGGCCTTGATGGCGGCGATGACGTCGCCGGCGGTGAGGTCGAGGCCGGTGAGCTGGTCGGTCCGGACCCAGGCCCGCATCGCGTAGTCCTGCGGGCCCCACAAGGTCGCGTCGCCGACGCCCGGCGTGCTCTTGATCCGGTCGAGCAGGTTGATGGTGACGTAGTTCGAGATGAACAACGGGTCCTGGGCGCCCTTCGGCGAGTAGACCGCGATCACGCCGAGCAGGGCCGACGACTTCTTCTTGACCGTGACGCCCTGCTTGCGCACGTCCTCGGGGAGCTTCGCGAGCGCGATCTGGACCCGGTTGTTGACGTTGACGGCGTTGATGTCGGGATCGGTGCCGAGCTCGAACGAGGCGGTGAGCGTGTAGCTGCCGTCGTTGCCGCTGACGCTCTTCATGTAGATCATCTTGTCGACGCCGACGACCTGCGACTCGATCGGCTGCGCCACGGTCGCTTCGACCACGTCGGCGGAGGCGCCCGGATAGGTCGTCGTCACCGAGACCTGGGGCGGGACGATGTCGGGGTACTGCGCCACCGGGATGGTGAGGAGCGCCAGCGCCCCGGCGATCGCGGTCACGATGGCGATGACGATCGCGAGGCGCGGGCGGTCGACGAAGATGGCGGAGAGCATCGGATCAGGTCCTGCCGGCGCCGGGAGAGGCCGGGACCGCCCGGACCGCGAGGCCGGGCCGCACCCGCTGCAGCCCGTCGACGATGACGAGTTCGCCGCCCTTGAGGCCGCTCTCGATGACCGCCTCGGTGCCGCCGGCGCCGGAGGCCGGCGTCACGCGCCGCGTCACCGCCCGGTCGTTCTCGACGACGAAGACGTAGACGCCGCCCTGGTCGGCGATGAGGGCGCCTTGCGGCACCACCACCTTCTCCTCCGGCGTGCCGGTCTGGAGCGCGACCTGGACGAGCTGGCCGTCGCGCAGGGCGCCGGCCGGGTTCGGCATCGTGGCCCGCACCAGCACCGTGTCGGTGGTGCGCTCGACGCTGATGTCGACGAAGTTCACCCGCCCGACCTGGTCGTAGGTCGAGCCGTCGGGAAAGCGCAGGCGCACGGCGATCCGGCTGCGGTCGACCGGGGCGCCGCCCTGTTGCACGCGCAGGAATTCCCGCTGGCTCACCGGGAAGGTGACGTACATCGGGTCCTGGCTGACGATCGAGGTCAGCACGCCGCTGTCGGGCCCGACGACGTTGCCCTTGGTGACGCTGGTGCGGCCGATGCGGCCGGTGATCGGGGACAGGATCTTCGTGTAGCCGAGGTTGATCTGGGCGGTCTTCAGGGTCGCCTCGTCGCCCATCACGGCGCCGCGCGACTGGTCGAGGGCGGCGCGGGCCTGGTCGCGGGCGACGACCGTGCCGGCATTGCGGTCGAGGAGGTCCTGCGCGCGCTGGAGCTGGATCGCCGCCAGGGTCTCGGCGGCGTGGCTGCGCTCCAGCGCGCCCTCCGCCTGGCGCACGGCCGCCTCGAACAGGTCGGGCTCGATCCGGTAGAGGGGCGCTCCCTCCTTGACGACGTCGCCTTCCTTGAACAGCACCGCCTCGAGGTAGCCGGTGACCCGCGCCCGCACCTCGACGCGGCTCACCGCCTCGACGCGGCCGACGAAGTCGAGCGTCTTGTCGATGGCCTTGCGCTGCGCCGCCACCGTGCCGACGGGCAGCGCCGCGGCGGGGTCGGTCGCCTGCGCGCGGGCGGAGATCGGCCAGGCCAGACCGAGAAGGAGGAGGATCCCGAGGCTACGGCGCATGATCTGTCCTCAGGCCGGAGGGCCGCGCTCCATCCTTGCAGGTCGCGGCCCTCCGGCTTGATCGGACGGGACAGCCCGGCCGATCATCCGGCGCGGGGCCCGGCCGGCGCGTCGGATCGGGGGCTCCCGGTGCCGGACAGGACGAGGGCGCGCAGCCGGTCGCGGCCCAGCAGGCGCCCGAGTTCCCGCCAGGTGAAGTACGGCACGAGGGCGACGGCCATGATCGCCGCAATCGCCGCCAGGCCGCGGACCCCGCCGCCGCCGATGACCGGCAGGCTCCCGGCGAGGGAATGCCCCTTCCACAGGCCGATGAGCGTCTCCTCGACCACGTAGGCGCAGACGAGGAGCACCGCGAAGCCGCAGGCACGCGCGGCGATCCGCACGATCGGCCGCCGCCGCGCAGGTCCTCGCATCGCTTGGCGCCGGGCCTCGATCCCCTCCGCCACCAGCATGACCTTGGCGAGGATCCACGAATTGATGAAGGCGAACCCGTAGAACTGGTAGCCCATTCCGTGCCGGGAGAGCACGACCGTCTCGTGCAGCACCAGCGTCCCGAAGACGACGAGGAGATAGGCGAAGATCGCCCCGATCCGCCCGGCCTCCTCGCGCAGGCGTCCCCCGAGCCGTCGCCATCGTGCCGCGCCGGCCGGCGCATCTTTGGACGGGCGCCCTCCGGCCCCTTCGTCGGGCGTCCCTAGGCGCACGGGACCCGCCGCAGCGCCGGCCGGCACGGCCCGACGCGCCGCGCTCCGGCCCGCGCCAGCGCCCCCTCCCGCTCCAGCCGGGTGACGGCTCGCGACGCGGTCTCGATCGTGAGGAGGGTGTCGGCGATGTCGGGCTGGGTCATCGGCAGAACGACCCAGCCCGCCGCCCGGCCCACGGCCGGCTGGCCATAGACCACCGGCGTGCCGGCGAGCGAGGAACGTTCCATCTGCACGGGCCGCGCGGGTCCGCGCCCTGCGGGGCGTGCCGGGTGACACGGCCAATCCGCCGGACGGGATGGCAAGTTCCGGGGCCAGCCCCCGGACCGGGACCACGCTCGGGAACCGGCCGTCTTCAGGTCCATCCGCGTCTCTCCTGCCGGTTCGTTCCACGCCCGTTTCGGATCTCGCGCTACGCTCGTCTCCAGGACGGCCCTCGACGACGACCCTCAGCGCCAGCCCCTGCGGCCGCCACCGAACCGGCCGCCTCCCGCGAAGTGCCCGCGGTAATGGCCGACGCGATGCCCGTATCCCCGCCCGACATAGCCGCGCCGGCCATATCCATAAGCCCGGCCGCCATAGACCCCGCGGCCATAGACCCCGCGATAGGCGTACGCACCGCCCCGGTAGTAGCCCTGCACGGCGTAAGGGGCGCCGTAATGCGGTCGGCAGTAGCCGTAGGGGCCGCGGTGGAAGCCGACGCCGCAACCCTGGGCCGCGAGCGCCGGGACGGAGCCGAGGCCGAGCAGCGCGCCGAGAAGAGCCGCTGCGACGGCGAGCACGAAGCGCGTCATCTGTTCCTCCATGCAGGCGTGCCCGTCCGGTGGACGCGGGATGGCGGACCGTGGGGCACGGGTCGCGGCCCAGCGTCAGGGCCGGAACATCCACCGGAAGGCGCGGCGGATGCGCGTCCGCTCCGTCGCACCGCTTCGCAGGTGGCGGCGAAAGAGCCTGGCCAGCGAGGCGGCCGCCAGACCGTACTCCGCCGCGCATCGGGCGGCCCGGAATGCCGGAAGGGCACGGCTCCCGACCAGATCGCCGAAGGCCCGGCGGTCCGCCCCGTAGGCGAGGCAGAGCAGGTTGGCGAGGCGCTGGAGGGCGAGGCTGTGGTCGTCGGCGAGCAGGATATCCGCATCCTCCTCGGCGGCCTGGCCGAGGAGCAGGCGGGTGATCCCGTCGATGGCGTAGCGGGCCTCGGCCGGGGGAAGTTCGAGCAGGACGAGCGCCGCGAACTGGTCGGCGGCATCCTCCTCCCGGCCCAGCACCGGAACGTCGAGCAGATCGAACAGTGCGTGCCCGGCCTCGTGCAGGAACACCTGCGCGACCGGGCCGGCGACCGCGTCGCGCCGCGGCGCCCCCGGTTGCGGGGGCTTGGCCGGCACCCGCGCCTGCGCCTCGATGACGGAGATGACGTAGCCGTAGCAGACCGTGATCGTCTGCGTCCGGGGGTCATACCACGCGTTGGCGTCGCCGCCGCAGGCCGACAGCCGGAGCGTGAGCGTGCGGGGCAGGCGCACTCCACCGATGGCGGTCCGAAGGCCTTCGAGCACCCGGCGCCGCTTGAGGTCGCGGTAGACCGCGCGTGCCGCCGGCTCGGCCGGACGATCGTAGGCGATACGGATCCCGGCCTCCCGGACTTGGACGGAGGGGACCTGGACGGAGCGGACTTGGACCGCCCGGGCCGGCGCGACGACGGCGAGCGACAGGGCCGCCACGAGGCCGACGAGACGTCGCATCGTCCGGCTCCCGCCGAGCCGGGCTCGTCGGACGTTCGCGCGCCCCTGCGCGCGGCGGCCCCGCGAACCGGAACGCGGCACCGCGCGGCGGCTCTGGACCGCCGCGACGGCGCGGCCCGCTCGCGAGCCGAAGCCGACCGGAACCCGGTCGCCGAGGCCAACGGCGGCCGCCCGGTCGTGGCACGGCCGGGCCGTGGTCTGCTCCGGGCCAAGTCGCTCCGAGCCATGTCGCTCCGAGCCATGTCGCACCAGGCCATGTCGCTCCGGTCCATGTCGCACTCCGCGCGCGTCACCGGGTTCTCCCTTCGACGGCGCCTCGACGCCCCGCGGCAGCGCGTGGCCGACAGGTCCGCCGGGCGTCATGTCCGTCTCGTTCGAGAATGCTTGCTTCCGCGCCCGGCGCTTGATCGAACACGACACCGGCAGCGACGCAGGACGCCCATGCCGGGCCGCGTGCCATCGCGTCGCAAGCGCCTCGGCCGCACGCGGCCCGCATCGACGGTGCCGGGTCACACGGTTTGACGTGGATCAATTCCGGGACGGCTCACGCCCGCCATCCTGGCAGCAGGCAACGGGGAGGATGCGATGGCCGCCACTGACCAGTCTCGACCGGTGGGCCGCGTCGATGAAGCGGGACCTGATCCCTTCGCCATCGACGTCTTCGCGTTTCCCGCTGGCGCAAACCCGGCCATGAGATGGATGGCGGAGTCGCTGGCCTTCGCCGCCAAGCGTCTCACCGCGCAGTCCGAGCATCTGGTCGCGCTGGGCCGATGCGGATCGATCGTCGAGGCGCAGAAGCTGACCGCGGCCTATCTTGCCCGGGCGGCCTCGGATTGTCAGCACGAGGCGGGCACGTTCCTGCAGAGGATCACCGGCACGAAGTGACGCTTCCACTGCGCGGCACCGTCACACGCTCGGCGAGCGGTGCCGGGGCAAGCGAGAGCCGCTCTCGCGTCGCGGAGCCGATCGACCTGCCGCGCCCGGATGGATCTCTCGTGCACGATCTTCATGTGTGCAGTTTATGAACTTCTGGTTGAAGCCATGTAACAGACTTAACCTTGCATGATGGGCTGACGAGAATCTTACTAGGCTTCAGCATAGTTTGTCTGCGCAACACAGAGGAAAAGCCATGTCCTCTTTGGCGTCGAACGCACGGACGATGCAGCATGACCTCAAGCCAGATCGCCTGGAGCCAGATCGCCTGGAGCCAGATCGCCTGGAGCCAGATCGCCTGGAGCCAAATCGGTCACGCGTCGGCGACCTTCGCGGCTCGGCGGCCCTCCCGCACGGCTTCGTCGGTGCCCACGCGCTGCAGGCGGTCCGCGCCGTCCTGGCCGAGATGGGAACGAGTCCCGAGGAGGTCTGCCGGAACGCCGCGATCGACCTGCGCGTCCCGTACGAGATGGAAGCGGTCTCGTTCGCGTCGCTCGGCCGCCTGATGGCGGCGGCGGCCGACAGGATCGGATGCGGGCATCTCGGCCTCCTCGTCGGACAGCGCACGGATCTCCTGTCGTGCGGCCCGCTCGGCACCCTGGTCCGCCACTCGCGGACGATCGACGAGGCCCTGGGGGCTCTCGAGACCCATTACGTCCTTCTGAGCCGCGGCGCGACGATCGAAAGGTCGACCGACGGTCTCGTGGCGACCGTGACCTACGCGCCGTACGATCCCGATGCCGCGGGCATCGCCCACCATTGCGAGCGCGCCCTCGGCGCCCTGACCGGCGTGATGCGGTCCCTGTGCGGCGCCGACTGGTGCCCCGACGAGGTCTGGCTCCCGCGGCTCGCACCCGCCGATCCTTCGCCCTACGCGAGCTACTTCCGGGCTCCGGTCCGCTTCTCCCAGGAGATCACGGCGCTGGTCTTCCCCGCCCGTCTCCTGAGGCGGCCCATCCTTGGTGCCGATCCGGTTCTTCGGGCCGCCGCGGAGCATGGCATCCGGTGCGCCAAGGCCGCGATTCCGTTCGATCTGAGCCACGAGGTCCGGCGCTGCGTGCGGTCCCGGGCGACCCGGTCGCGCATCGGCAAGGACGAGATCGCGCAGGCCCTGGCGCTCAACCCGCGCACGTTGTGCCGCCGCCTGCGGGCGGGCGGAACGACGTTCCGGTCCATCACGAACCAGACGCGCCTCGGCATCGCCAAGCAGTTGCTCGCCGACACGACGATGGGCCTCGCGGAGATCTCGGCCGTGCTGGAATTCTCCGAGCCGGCAGCCTTCACGCACGCCTTTCGGCGCTGGACCGGAATGGCGCCGAGCGCGTGGCGGCAAGACCATCGCACCACGAGACCACCGAACTGAGCGCAACTGGTGAATCGCGCATGGCCGGTGATGCACCCGGCCGAACCTGCCGCCCGTTTCGAGGAGAAGCTCGTGATGCCTGGTCGAAGCGCCGCCCTCGCCATCGGAGCGTTCGTCGTCGGGCTCGGCGCCTCGGCCGCCGGAGCGGCGGTCGCGGACTACCAGGGCGCCTGGGTCCTCAGCGGACACGATTGCCAGGACGTCTACGCGTCCGCGGGCAAGAAGGCGTCGTTCAAGAAGCCGCTCGACATGTTCGCTCCCGCCTTCATCATCTCGGGCAACCGACTCACGACCCCGGCGGCGACCTGCCGGATCCGGTCGGTCCGCCCGGGCGGGGACCGTGAGCTTCTCCACCTCGACTGCGCCAACGCGGTCGCAGCCAACGACGTCAGGGTCCTCCTGGCCGCCTCGCCCCCGGACGGTCTGAAGCGCTATTATGGCGAGCATGATCCCACGGGGGTCGATTACCGGCGTTGCGCGCGATAACCCCCCTCGGCATCCTCTCAGAACAAGTCAAGCGGGCAGTGTATGCCAAGACAAATCTGCCCACTGCAAATAATTATAATTTATTACGTCAATGCACTACAATTTCTTTGCGATCAAATCAGGCCGAATGTCGGCAGGAGAGTCTCCATTCCCGCTTCCCAGCTCTTCGCAAGTTCTTCGTTCGTGCGGTGACGCAGGCCGAAGCGTCTGAGCAGGTCGAAGCGAGTGGAACCCTCGCGACCGAAGCTCGCCGAGACGCGGGGCCGCCAGAAGTCGACGCTTCGCTGTGCCGCCTCGCGTCCCGCTTCGGTCGCGACGATGCGGGTCAGTCCCTCCTCCCCGAGTTCCGCGTGCCGCGCCTCGCGCGGGGCGATCTCGCGGAAGATGTCCGCCAGCGGCGCGTAGGACAGGCGCGAGAATTCCTGCAGCTGGATGCCGACGGCGCGGCCCATGAGCACGTTCATCACCACGGCGTCGATCCAGCCCTGGAGCGGGTAGTGGAACACCGAGAGACGCATGTCCGAGCCGCGGCGCGCCGCCCCGATCTCGGCGTCGCGATCGAGGCGGGCCGCCCAGGGGTGGTGGACCGCGTAGCGGGCGGTATCGGCCCCGAAGGTGCCCATCAGGTCGAGCACGCGCTCGGCGTGATCGGTCTTCTCGAGCACGATCCGCGAGGCCGCGATCCGCGCCTTGAGGCCCGGCGCGTCATTGATCACTTCGGCGAACCCCGCCGAGCCGGCGAGCTCGCTGTCGACGAAGGTCGCCATCAGCCGAAGCAACTCGCCGCGGTAGCGCGGCGGTGCATTGGACGGGTTGGTCATGACTCCGCCCTGCAGGAGGTAGTCCTCGATGTCCATCGTCTCCGACACGGCTCCCTCCCTGCCTCGTCCGAAGCAGCGCCCGATGGCCGCTCCAGGTTTTTGATTTTTCCGCTTCGTCGGACAATTCTCTAGTGATCGAAACTCACGACCAGCTTGTCCGTCGTCGGATAGCATTGGCAGGTCAGGACGTAGCCCTGACGCACCTCGTAATCCTCGAGAGCGTGGTTGGTGATCATCTCGGCCTCGCCTTCCAGCACCTTGGCGCGGCAGGTCGAGCAGACGCCCGCCTTGCAGGCATAGGGCGCGTCCATGTTGTTCGCCAGCGCCGCGTCGAGCAGGCTCTCGCCCTGCTTCGGCATCCGGAACGTGCGCGTCGCACCGTCGAGGGTCACCGTCGCCTCGCATTGCGCGTCCGAGGCCGAGGCCGCCGTCGCGGCTGCGCGCGCCTTGGCCCGGCCGGGCTGGCCCGAGGCGAACAGCTCGAACTTGATCTGCGCGTCCGTCAGGCCGTGCTCGCGCAAGGAGGCCGCGATGCTCAGCATCATCGGCTCGGGCCCGCAGATGAAGGCGGCGTCGACGGAGGCGACATCGACCCAGTGGCGGAACAGCTCGGCGCATTTCGCCGCGTCGATGCGGCCGGTGAACAGGTCGATGTCCTGGGTCTCGCTCTCGAGCACGTGGACGATCGCCAGCCGGCCGAGATAGCTGTTCTTGAGGTCGTCGAGTTCCTCGCGGAACATGATCGAGGAGATCTGACGGTTGGCGTAGATCAATGTGAAGCGCGAGCGCGGCTCTCGGACCAGGACGGTCTTGAGGATCGACAAAAGCGGCGTGATGCCGCTGCCGCCGGCGAATCCGAGATAGTGCTTGGCGACCTCCGGCTCGATCGGCGTGTGGAACGCCCCCATCGGCGGCATCGCCTCCAGCACGTCGCCGGGCTTCAACTCCTGGTTGGCCCAGGTCGAGAACGCCCCGCCCTCGACGCGCTTGATGCCGACCCGCAGGGCGCCCTCGTCCCGGCCGGCGCAGATCGAGTACGAGCGGCGCAGCTCGACGCCGTCGAAGGCGCGCCGGAAGGTGAGGTATTGTCCCTGCGTGAAGGCGAAGGCGTCGCCGTCGCCGTCGCGGGGCTTGAGGGTGAGAACCACCGCGTCCCGGGTTTCGCGCCGGACCTCCGCGACGTCGAGGGGATAGAAGCGTGCCATGACCGCCGGTAGTCCCAGGTTGGCGCATCACCCGACGACTCCCGAACCGGTTCGCCGAAGACGATGCAGTCAGATCAAAGACCGGAAACAGCGCTTGATCGCGCACTGTTCTAGATGCACTTGAAATAGTCGAACGGCTCGAGGCAGTCCGTGCAGCGCCAGCTCGCCTTGCAGGGCGTCGAGCCGAACTGGCTGACCCGCTCTGTCCGGTTCGAGCCGCAACGCGGGCAGGCGACGGCGAGATTCGAGCCGCCGGTCAGGCGGCCGATCCGCCCGAGCAGCTGGCCATCCGCCGCCGTCCCGTCGATCGGCGGGGCGATGCCGTAGGCCCGCAGCTTCTCCCGCGCCGCGTCCCCGATCCAGTCGCTGGTCCAGGGCGGCGTCAGCGACCGCTCGATGCGCAGGTTCCCGATCCCGCGGGCGCGCAACGCATCCTCGATCGCGAAGTTGATCACCGCCGTCGCCGGGCACCCCGAATAAGTGGGGGTCACGGTCACCACCAGGGTCTCGCCCTCCCAGGCGAGGTCGCGGACGATCCCGAGATCGACCACCGAGATCACCGGGATCTCGGGATCCGGCACCTCGGCGAGCCAGCCCCGGATCTCGTCGGGCGACGGCCGGACGTGAGCCTCCATGGCGCCCTACCAGGTCGCGCCGGGATAGGCGCGCTGGAGGAACTGCATCTCGGCCAGCATGCGTCCCAGATGCTCGGTGTGGATGCCGCGCCGTCCGCCCTTCTGTGCGAAGGTCCCGGCCGGCACCGCGAGCGTCGCCTCGGCGAGGACCGGCAGGACGGTCGCATCCCAGGCGGAGCGGAGGCTTGCCGGATCGGGCGCGATGCCGGCCTCGGCCAGGACCGCGTCGGTGGCGTCGCCCAGGAAGAACTCGCCCGCATAGGGCCACAGGATGTCGAGGGCGGCCTGCATCCGGCGGTGGCTCTCCTCGGTGCCGTCGCCGAGCCGCACCACCAGGTCGGCCGACTTCTCGAGGTGGTAATGCGCCTCCTTGATCGCCTTCACGGCGATCTCGGCCACGCGCGGCTCCGACGACGACGTCAGGGCCCGCAGCATCGCGACGTGCCAGGCGTCGAACAGGAACTGGCGCATGATCGTCTGGCCGAAATCGCCGTTCGGCAGCTCGACCAGGAGGACGTTGCGAAAATCCCAGACGTCGCGCAGGAAGGCGAGGTCGTCGGCGCTGCGCCCCCTCCCCTCGATCTCCCTGGCGAGCCCGAGCCAGAACTGGGTCTGGCCGATCAGATCGAGGGCGATGTTGGCGACGCCGATATCCTCCTCCAGCACCGGGCCGTGGCCGCACCATTCCGACAGACGATGGCCGAGCACGAGGGTGGTGTCGCCCATCCGGGTCAGGAACTCGAACAGGGCGGCGCGGGCCGGCGCGAGAGGCGCGTCGAGAGGTGCGTCTTGGGGTGCGTCTTGGGGCGAACCGGGGGCCGGGTGGCGGCCGTTTCCGGCCCCCACCCGGCCCCCGGTTCGCCCCAAGACGCACCCCAAGACGCACCTCTCGACGCGCCTCTCGCGCCGGCCCGCGCCGCCCTGTTCGAGTTCCTGACCCGGATGGGCGACACCACCCTCGTGCTCGGCCATCGTCTGTCGGAATGGTGCGGCCACGGCCCGGTGCTGGAGGAGGATATCGGCGTCGCCAACATCGCCCTCGATCTGAT
>NZ_LABZ01000084.1 GCF_001043955.1 Methylobacterium tarhaniae
GGGCAGGGAGGCAGGCAGCGGCGCGGCCGTCTCGGGCGGGGTCGCCACCGTCGAGCCGCCGAGCGCCGACAGCGAGGTCAACGCGGCGCCGGACACCGTGAGGGCGAGGACCGCGAGGCGGCGCCGTCGAGGCGAGAGCAGCATGGTTCCCCGTTCCCCTTCGTGAGTGCGAGTGACCGGACGCCCCATGGTGGAAGCGCCGCCTTAAGAAGCGATTAACCCTGACGCCCCGCCGCGCCGCGGGGCGCGGGGAGCGTTTGCGCGCTGGCCTCCGAACGCCTATGTGTCGGACGCCGGACGGCCGAGTTGGTCCCCCAAGCTGGTTCCCTTGGTGATCCTCATGCGGGCCGGCCTCCCAACCAGACATCCCGGGGGCGCCGCCCCGACCGGGTGAGGAACGCCAGCATGACGTCGACGCAGACTTCGCAGCGCCTGAGGGGCTCGCTCACCGCCCTGGTGACGCCGTTCCGCGACGGCGCCTTCGACGAGCACGCCTTCCGGGCCTTCGTGGCCTGGCAGATCGAGAACGGCACCCACGGCCTGGTGCCCACCGGCACCACCGGCGAGAGCCCGACGCTGAGCCACGCCGAGCACGACCGGGTGGTCGAGGCCTGCATCGACGAGGCCGCCGGCAAGGTGCCGGTGGTGGCCGGCGCCGGCTCCAACTCCACGGCGGAGGCGGTCGAGCGGGCCCGTCATGCGGAGAAGGCCGGGGCGGACGCGCTGCTCATCGTCACGCCCTACTACAACAAGCCGACCCAGGAAGGGCTGTACCAGCACTTCAAGGCGGTGAACGATGCGGTCGGCATTCCCATCCTGATCTACAACATTCCCGGCCGCTCGGTGATCGACATGAGCGTCGACACCATGAAGCGGCTCTACGAGCTGCCCAACATCGCCGGGGTGAAGGATGCCACCGCCAACGTGGCTCGCGTCAGCCTCCAGCGCCAAGCCATGGGCGAAGACTTCGTCCAACTTTCTGGCGAAGATGCGACGGCTCTGGGATTCATGGCGCATGGCGGCCACGGCACGATCTCGGTCTCCTCGAACGTCGCGCCGCGCCTCTGCGCCGACTTCCAGGAGGCCTGCCTCGCCGGCGACTTCCGCGCCGCGCTCGGCCTGCACGACCGGCTGATGCCGCTCCACACCCACCTCTTCGCCGAGACCAACCCGTCGCCGACGAAGTACGCCCTCGCCCGGCTGGGCCTGATGCGCGAGGACGTGCGCCTGCCGATGGTGCCGGTGGGCGAGGGGACCCGCGCCCTCGTCGACGGGGCGCTGCGCCACGCCGGCCTCACCAACGGCTGAGCCGCACCCTATATCCGACGGGAGCCCCGGGGCTCCCGTCGCCCGTTTCCCAGGATCTCCGCCGCCCGATGGCCAAGAAACCCGAGCCGAAGAACCGCGTCGTCGCCGACAACCGGAAGGCCCGCTTCAACTACGAGATCACCGACACGGTGGAGGCGGGCATCGCGCTGACGGGCACCGAGGTGAAGTCCCTGCGCGGCGGCAAGGCGACGATCGGCGAGGCCTTCGCCGGCCCCTCCGGCAACGACCTCCTGCTGTTCAACGCCTATATCCCCGAATATCTTGAGGCGAACCGCTTCAACCACGACACCAAGCGGCCCCGCCGCCTGCTGCTGCACCGGCGCCAGATCGACAAGTTCATCGGCGCGACCCAGCGCGAGGGCTACACCGTGGTGCCGCTGAAGATCTACTTCAACGAGCGCGGCCGGGCGAAGGTCGAGCTGGGGCTCGGGCGCGGCAAGAAGCTCCACGACAAGCGCGAGACGGCCAAGGAGCGCGACTGGCAGCGCGACAAGGCGCGGCTGATGCGCGACAAGGGCTGAAGACGCAAACCTCGATCGGCACGCCCTGATCGACATGACCCTGCGAACGGCCGCTGCGGGTGGTTTTCGGGGCGTTCCGCGTCGGAGCGGCGATGGCGCTCCGATCCTGCCGCCCGCGAGAGGAGGGAATGGGACAGGGGCGATACCATCACCTGAGCTGGCTGCACGGTGTGGAGGTCTTCGAGGCCGACATCCGCTCGCATAGCTTCGGCCGCCATTCGCACGAGGGCTTCGCCATCGGGGCGATCACCGCCGGGGTGGGCGGTTACCGGTTCCGGGGCGCCGACGTGCTCCTGCCGGCAGGATCGCTGTCCCTGATGAACCCGGACGAGGCGCATACCGGGCACGCGGCCTCGGGGGCGCTGCGCTACGACATGGTCTATGCCAGCGAGGACGCGGTTCGCGCACTTCTGGACCTGCCCCGCCTGTCCGGCTTCTCGGAGGTGGCGCCGGAGGATCGCGGCCGGGACCTCGCCGGACGGCTGTCCCGTCTCACCCACTGTCTTCGGACCAAGGGAGGGCCGGATCGACGCCTGGCGATCGAGGAAGGCCTGCATGCCGTCCTCGGGGCCGCCTTCGTCCGGCATGGCGCCGCCGACTTGCGGCCGGCGGGTGCCGAGCGGCGGGCCATCGCGCAGCTGCGAGAGCGGATCGCCGCAGCCGTCGAGGAGGGAAGCCCGCTTTCGCTCGGGGACCTTGCGGCCGGCATCGGCCTCCACCCCTCCTATCTCGTGCGCAGCGTGCGCCGGAGCACCGGCCTGACGCCGCATGCGCTCGTGATCCAGCGGCGCGTCGGGCGCGCGCGCGATCTTCTGCTGCGGGGGATGCCGGCGGCGCAGGTGGCGGCGGAGGCCGGCTTCAGCGACCAGGCGCACATGATCCGCCTGTTTCGCCGGCACTACGGCGTCACGCCGGGCGCCCTGATCGCGCATTGAAGGTCAATTTCCTTCAATCCGAGGGGGCGACGGGCGGGCGATGAGCCGGGCGGAAGGGAGTTCCGCCATGTCGCTCAAACCCGTCGTCATCCTCGCCGAGACCCTGCCCGTCGGCCTGAAGGCCAATTTCGCGGCCGTGCTCGCCATGACCCTCGGCCGACGCCTGCCCGAGCTCGTCGGCCCCGACACGCCGACCGGCGACGGCGTCCCCCTGCCCGGCATCACCACCGTCGCCCTTCCGATCCTCGGCGCGCCCCCGGCCGAGCTGCCCCGCCTCTTCATGGACGCGGAGGGGCTGCCGCTGCGCCTCGTCTACATGCGCTCCGCCTTCGAGGCCCGGAGCTACGAGGATTACACGCTCCGGATCGCGTCGAGCCCGCTGCCCGAGCACGAGCCCCAGGCGCTTCTTCTCGCCGGCCCCCGCAAGGCGGTGGATCGCCTCTGCGGCCGTCTGGCCCTGGTGCGCTAGCCATGCCGCCCATGGAGAGCCTGATGGCCATGTCCGTCTTCGCGCTGGTCGCCTCGGCGACGCCGGGGCCGGTGAACATCGTCGGCGCGCTATGCGGTGCCCGGTTCGGGCCGGCTCGCGCGCTTCCCTTCGTCACGGGGGCGACCCTGTGCTTCACCGCCCTGCTGCTGGTCTTCGGGGCGGGAGTGCAGATCGGCGCGGCGTGGATGTCGGCGCTGACCAAGCCGATGACCTTGGCCGGTGGCGGCTACCTCCTCTGGCTGGCGTGGCGCCTTGCCCGAGCCGGCGAGCCGGTCCGGGGTGAAGCGGCGGCCTCGGTGCCGGGCTTCTGGTCCGGCTTCGTCATCCAGGGGCTGAACCCGAAGGCCTGGATCGCTGCGGTTTCGGCGTTGACGACGTTCGTCCTGCCGCTTCCCGATCCGGGTAAGGCGCTCGTCGTCTTCGCGGCCCTGTTTACCGGCATCTGCTGGCTGTCCCTCGCAGCCTGGGCTTGTGGCGGCGCAGGAATCGGGCTGCGGTCGTTCGCGGGGTTCAACCGCGCGATGGCCGCGCTCCTCGTCGCCTCCGTCGCCTGGATGCTCTGGTCGGTCGCGTCGGCCTGACCCGTCGGCCCATCGAGAGGAGCGGTGGATCGACGGCGCGCGGCGCCGAAGGGCCGCGAGCCGCCCCGCTGATCGAGTTGTGATCGTGAGGGCATCGTCAGGAGCAAGACGCCGCACTGACAACGCCGCCCCGGCCTCCTAGCTCTGGTCTCCTGACCCGTAGGTCGTCCGGCTCACGCAGGTCGAGGCCAGCGCGGAGGCGCCGATGTTCGTCGAGGGAGGATGGCGGCCGCCCTGGGAGCCGCCGCCGCGCCCGCCCCAGCCCCGGCTGACCGGGCATCAGGAGCGGATGCTGATCTGGATCATCGTCGTCAACGTTCTGCTGTGGTTCCTCGCCCCGATCGGCGGCGCGACGGTGATCCACGCCGCCATCGCGATCATGCAATAGGGGGCGCCGCCGCAGCCCAGCCGCGCGCCGCCCCGAATTGCCGCCCCCCGACCCCCGTGCTAGCGCGACGTCTCAAAGCAACGGACGAAGCGAGCATCATGGCGCGGCGCCCCCTCCTCTCCGGCGACATGCTGCCGCTGCTCCTCCGGCTCTGGCGCGACTGGCTGCGGCCGCATGCCGGCACGCTCGCCATCGTGCTTGTGCTGATCGCGGTGATCGGCGCCGCCACAGGCTTCTACCCGGCGCTGATCAAGGCCGCCTTCGACGCCTTCGACGCCAAGGATGCCGGCGCGCTCGCCTATGGCCCGATCCTGGTGATCGCCGTCACCGCATTGCGCGGCTTCGCGCTGCTCGGCCAGACGGTGCTGACCAACCGGGTCGTCACCCGGATCGAGGCCGACATGCAGGCGGCGCTCTACGGCCACATGATCGAGCAGGACCTGGCCCAGCTCGGCCGCGAGAGCCCGGCGAGCCTCACGCAACGCTTCACCACCGACTTCGCCTTCATCAAGGAGGCGCTGACGCGCATCTCCACCGTGCTCCTGCGCGACGTGGCGATGCTGATCGCGCTGGTCTGCGCCATGGTGTGGATGGATCCCTGGCTGACGATCGTCGCCGGGGTCACGGTGCCGTTCGTCGCCGGGCCGATCGCCCGGATCGGCAAGAAGCTGCGCCGGGTCTCGACCTCGACCCAGGAGCAGGTCGGCGCCACCGCGAGCCTGATCAGCGAGAGCCTGGCCGGCGTGCGGGTCGCCAAGACCTACGGCCTGGAGGGCTACCTCAAGGGCCGCACCCGTGACGCCCTCGACGAGGTGCGCCGCCTGAAGATGAAGGCCGCCAATGCCCGCGGCCGGCTCGACCCGCTGCTCGAGATCGGCGGCGGCCTCGCGGTGGCGGGCGTCCTCGCCTTCATCGGTCACCGCATCCTCGCGGGCGAGAAGACGGTCGGCGACTTCACCGGCTACGTCGCGGCCCTGCTGCTGGCCGCCCAGCCGGCCCGGGCGCTGGGCAACCTCAACGCCATCCTGCAGGAGGCGCTCGCCGCCCTCTCGCGCACCTTCGCGCTGATGGACGAGGCGCCGACGATCCGGGAGAAACCGGGGGCGCCCGCCTTGCGCGTCGCCGGCGGCGAGGTCCGCTTCGAGGGCGTGCGCTTCCGCTACCGGGACGACGCCCCGGCGCTGGAAGGCATCGACCTGACCGTCCCGGCCGGGCGCACCACGGCGCTCGTCGGCCGCTCGGGCTCGGGCAAGTCGACGCTGCTATCCCTGGTGCCGCGGCTCTACGACGTGACCGAGGGCCGGGTGACGATCGACGGCCAGGACGTGCGCGACGTCTCGCTCGCCTCCCTGCGCCGCGCCGTCGCGGTGGTGTCGCAGGAGGTGGTCCTGTTCGACGACACGATCGCGCAGAACATCGCCTTCGGCCGCGAGGGCGCGAGCCGGGCCGAGATCGAGGACGCCGCCCGGTCCGCGGCGGCCCACGACTTCATCACCGCGAAGGCCGAGGGCTACGACTTCCGGGTCGGGCCCGCCGGCAACCGGCTGTCGGGCGGCGAGCGCCAGCGCATCGCGCTCGCCCGCGCCTTCCTGCGCGACGCGCCGATCCTGCTCCTCGACGAGGCGACCTCGGCCCTCGACGCCGAATCCGAGCAGCTCGTCCAGGCGGCCCTGACCCGGCTGATGCACGGCCGCACCACGCTCGTCATCGCCCACCGCCTCTCGACGGTGCGCGACGCCGACCTGATCGTGGCGATGGAGGGCGGGCGGGTCGCCGAGACCGGCAGCCACGCGGCGCTGATCGCCCGGGGCGGCACCTATGCGCGGCTGCACCGGCTCCAGCTCGCCGACGACCGGGAGCCCGCCTCGGCGGCGCAGGCGTCGTGAAGCCCGCCGGGACGGAGGCGCCCGCCGGCCGGCGCCTGGCCCTCGGCGTCGGCTTCGCGCTCGTCGCGGTCAGCCTGTGGGGCGGCTGGTTCGTCATCACCCGCCGCACGGTGGGGGCGGGGGGCGTGCTCGGGCCCGCCGACCTCGTGGCCTTGCGCTTCGGCATCGGCGGCCTCGTGCTGCTGCCGGTGCTGGCCTTGCGCCTGCGCGGCCTCGACCGGAGGGCGCTGGTGGACGGCGCCATCCTGTACCTCGCGCAGGGTGCGCCGTTCGCGCTCCTGATCTCGATCGCCCTGCGCTACGCCCCCGCGGGCCACGGCGCGGCGCTGACACCCGGCACCATGCCGCTCTTCGCCGCCCTGCTCGGCGCCCTGGTGCTGCGCGACCGGCCGGGGCGGTGGGCTCTGGCCGGCCTCGGCCTGATCGCCGCCGGGGCGATCACCCTGGCGGGCGGCTTTCGCGATGCCGACGAGCTGTTCGGCTACGCCCTCTTCCTCACCGCCGCCCTCCTGTGGGCCGCCGGCACGGTGCGGATGCGCCGCTCGCGCCTCACGGCCCTGGAGGCGACGGCGCTGATCTGCGTCGCCTCGCTCCTCACCTACATCCCGGTCTACCTCGCCTCGGGCCTGTCGCGGCTCGCCGAGGCGCCGGTCGCGGAGGTGGCGCTCCAGGCCCTCTATCAGGGCGTGCTGGTGAGCGTGGTGGCGCTGATCGCCTTCAACCGCTCCCTCGCGCTGATCGGCCGGCGCACCCCGGCCTTCACCGCCCTGGTGCCGGTGATCGCCACGCTGCTGGCGATTCCCGTCCTCGGCGAAGTGCCGGACCCGCTCCATGTCGGCGCCATCCTGGCGATCGGCGCGGGCGTGCTGCTGACGACGCGGGGCTGACGCTCACTCCCGCCGCAGCAGCCGGTCGACCAGCACATCCGACCACAGGCCGGCCCGGAAGTCGCGCTTGAGCGCCTCCGGATCGTAGACGTGCTCGACCCAGTCCAGGAAGCTCAGGCCGTTCGGCTCGCCCTCGGTGAGGTAGCGCTCGAAGAAGGCGTCGAGGATGCCGGTCTTGGCGAAGCGGAAATGGCCGAACCGGGCCGAGAGCTGGCGCGCCGCCTCGCGCACCGGGCGGCCCTCGTGCAGGATCAGGTAGAGGGCGGCGGCGAGGCCCGCCCGGTCGGCGCCGGACTTGCAGTGCAGCACCGCCGGATAGGCGAGGCCGGCGAAGAAGTCCCTGGCGGCGAGCAGGGTCGCCCTGTCGGGCGCCTCGCGCGAGCGCATCACGAACTCGACGAGGGCGAGGCCCTCGCGCTCGCAGGCCTCGCGCTGCAATTGCCAGGAGCCGTGCTCGCGCCCGCCGCGCAGCGAGATGACCGTGCGCACGCCCTGACGCCGGAACCAGGCCAGATCGTGCGGCGCCGGCTGGGCCGAGCGCCAGACCATCCCGCGCCCGATCCGGTGCCGGTTGAGATAGGCCAGGCGAATCACGCCGTGGTCGATCAGCAGCATGTTGGCCCAGGCGCGCAGGCGGCCGCCCGGGCCGGTGATCGGCTGCTCCCACCGGGCGATGCGGGCCATGCGGCGGGCGTAGCGGGTCTCGGGCGGGAGAAAGCGGTTGAGCACGCGGGGCAGGCGCCTGACTTGAAGGGACGAACGCGATTCGCGGTGACGGGCAGCACGCCGCTCTAGCAGCCGCGTGACCTGGCCGCAACGACGGTCCGGCAGATGAGCCGGCTTCCAAGCCTGGCATTGCGCTTGCGATGTCTCCCCCGCATCGTAGGGACGCGATCCGTCGGCTAACAATCGAGGGGGAAGACCGTGAGCACTCAGGTCGTCAGCATTCGCCGGGCCCGGGAACAGGATGCCGGGATGCTGTCGGAGATCTTCGACGCCGCCTGGCGCGAAGCCTATCAGGGCATCATCCCGGGCGTCGCCCTCGACCGGATGCTCGCTCGCCGCGGGCCGCGCTGGTGGCGCTCCACCGTCGGCCGCAGCCGGCCGCTGGTGGTGCTGGAGCTGGGCGACAGCGTCATCGGCTACGTCTCTTATGGCCGCTGCCGCGACCGGGCCCTCAAGGCCGAGGGCGAGATCGACGAGATCTATCTCGCGCCGACCTACCAGGGCCTCGGCTACGGCACCCGGCTGTTCCGGGCGGTGCGCAACGACCTGGCCGACCGCGACGTGCGCCGGGTCGCGGTCTGGTCGCTGGCCGAGAACGACCGGGCGCGGGATTTCTACGAGCGGATGGGCGGGCGCGTCGTCGCCGAGGCCTGCGACCGCATCGCCGGGGCCGACCTCGCCAAGGTCGCCTACCTGTTCGGCTGAGGATCCGGGGCGGGCCTTCGGGCGGCCTGCCTCGCATTCGGTCGCCGGGAGGCCGTCAACTGCTCAATCGTTGCTCACGCGCAGCAACGGGCCCGGCGGCGGCGGTTGTCGCGCAGGGCCGGGCCGCGGCGGAACTTGTCCTCGACTGTTGCACCGACCGTTGCGATCCGGCGCTTGTGCGGGCGCCCGCGGCCCTCTAAGGACCGCGCCATTCAGGGGCGATCGAGCCCTTGCAGGGAGTTTGCTCATGCGCCTCGATGCCATCTCCATCGGCAAGAACCCGCCCGATGACGTCAATGTCGTCATCGAGGTTCCGGTCGGCGGCGAGCCGATCAAGTACGAGATGGACAAGGAGGCCGGGACGCTGATCGTCGACCGGTTCCTCTACACGGCGATGCATTATCCGGGGAACTACGGCTTCATTCCCCACACCCTGTCGGGCGACGGCGACCCGTGCGACGTGCTGATCGCCAACACCCGGGCGATCGTCCCCGGCGCCGTGATGAGCGTGCGCCCGGTCGGCGTCCTGGTGATGGAGGACAATGCCGGCGAGGACGAGAAGATCATCGCCGTCCCGTCGCGCAACCTGACCAAGCGCTACGACCGGATCGAGAACTACACCGACCTGCCCGACATCACGATCCATCAGATCCAGCACTTCTTCGAGCACTACAAGGATCTCGAGCCTGGCAAGTGGGTGAAGATCGTGCGCTGGGGCGACAAGGCCGAGGCGCAGCGCCTGATCCTCGAAGGGATCGAGCGGGCCAAGAAAGCGAAGTAACCAGGAAGGCGGCATGAGGAGGGGCGGGCGCGCTCGCGCCTGCCTCGCCACATTCCCTCATGGACCGCCAGGCGAATCCTTCCCAACGGAATGCGGGCAAGTCCGAGTTCCGCATCCAGGTGCTCAGGTCGGGCCAAGTCCGACTTGGGACGGGGGGAGGGTCGTCGGCGCGTCTCCATGTCCCCGGTCGAGGCTTTCTCGAAGCCTCCGCACCGTAGTCGCAGACCCGTTGCAGGACGCATCGTCGGCACAGCGCGCAGCACGCGCGGGGCGAGACGCGGCTCAAGCTCCCCCGAGACGTCAGCCCACCCGCGCTCACCTCAGCCGGCGCCCGGTCACGGGGCGCATTTCATGGCCCGCTCCAGCGACTTGATTTCAGCGATCTCGGCTCTCAGCCGCGCGGACAGAGGCACATCGGCCTGATCGTCGTACTTGCAGCCGGCATTGCCGAAGTTCCGGATCGCGTTGGCCGTCTTGAAGCAGTAACCTGCCTCCTTGTAGATCATGTTCCGCTGATACCAGAACTCGTCACAGGACTGCGCCAGGCCAGGAGTGGCACCGGCAAGGAACAGCAGAGCGGCAATCGCTGCCTTCTTCATGAATCACACCTGTTTCGAGGATCGACGCGAACGGGGACGGCGCGAGGGCGAGCGCCGCGGCGGCACTGCGCCCCGCTTCGCGGTACCCGATCTCTCAACCGGTCGCCGCAGACGGTCGCGGGTGGCTGTCCGAGATGCGGAGATCGCGTCCGCTCAAGCCCGCGCCGCCGCGGCCGCGCTCGCCGTCCGCGGCGTCTTCACGGCATCGTTGTAGGGCGCGTTGTAGGCCCGGCGCACCGAAGCCCAGTAGGCCTCGCGCTCGCGGGCCGAGAGGCGGCCGAGTGCGGCGTTGAGCGCAGCTTCGCCGGCGGCTTCCAGCCCGCGCAGCTGGTCCGGGGTCACGTCGTGAACGGTGGTCATGGTGGAGGGGTCCCGAGCCCGGTTGGGTTCGGGCGGCACCATGCCACAAGCGCTGCCGTTCCGCACGCCTCCACTTGCCGCAACCACCCTGCGCCCTAAGGGCTGTCCCCGCTGTTTCGAGGACGGGGCACTCCGTCAGCGCGTCCCGCCTCGGCCGGACAGGGCCGGGTTGCGGTCGGCGGCGCGGGCGGCGCTCGGTGGCAGGCCGTCGGCGTCCTGCGGCCTGCCCCAGGCCGGTTGGGATGCGCCGGGCTTCACGCCCTCATGCCGCTCCCTGCTCCAGCCGTAGCCCGCATTGACCCCGGCATAGAAGCCGGTGAAATCCTCGGCGGCGGCCGGCCCGGCGAGGACGCCTGCGAGGGCGAGGCCCGGCAGGACGGCGCGCAAACGGAAAGGAGCGATGGCCAGGGGCCACCGCTCCGTCCGTGTCGATCGATCGCTCGGGCGACGATGCACCGAGGATCAGTCCACGCTGATGCTCTGCGCCTCGCGGCCCTTCATGCCCTCGACCACGCCCATGGTGACCGGCTGGCCTTCGGCGAGGGACTCAAGGCCGGCGCGGGCGAGCGCCGAGCGATGGATGAAGACGTCCTTGCCGCCGTCATTCACCGATACGAAGCCGAAGCCCTTGGCGGGATCGTACCACTTCACGGTGCCGGTCATCTCGGTCGACGGACCGGAGGCGAAGCGGCCACCGCCGCCACCGCGCTCGGGACGATCGCCGTAGCCGCCACCACCGAAGCCGCCGCTGCGCGGGGGACGGGGATCGCGACGGACCGGAGCCTCGGCCGTGCTGGTGTCCACGCTGGTGATGTTGGTCACCTGCGGGCCCTTCTGGCCCTGCGCGGTCTGGACGGTCAGGCGGGTGCCCGGCATCAGATCGGCGTGGCCAGCCGCCTCGACGGCGCGGATGTGGAGGAAGGCGTCGCCCGAGCCGTCGCCGAGCTCGACGAAGCCGAAGCCCTTCTCCTTGTTGAACCACTTGACCGTCGCGTCACGCTCCGGCCCGGAGGGGGCGGCATTGCGCGGCCCGCCGCGGTCGAAGCCACCGCCGCCGCCGCCGAAGCCGCCGCCGCCGTAACCACCACCGCCGCCACCACCGTAGCCGCCGCCACCGCCACCATAGCCACCGCCGTAGCTGCCCTGCGGCGCCTGGTCAGGCCACCGCGGCTCGCCACCACCCTCGTCGAAGCCGCGACGGCGCGGCTCCCTGAAATCACGACCACGTCCCATTAGAAGCTCGCCAAAACGAAAAAACCGCCGACCACCCTTGTACCCCGGTGCGTTCTGTGCCTGACAGCCGACGCCTCGGGATCGTTCCATTCCCGGCTGCGGTGACCAAGATGACCGCCACACTCCTGACGCAACTCAGACCGTACCGCAAGGCGGATCTGCCACGCGTGGCGATGACAGGGGTTACTTTCTCACGTCGCGACCCGGATTGACAGCCCGATTCGGCATCTTTTCCCCGTGTCGATCGCGCATCACTGTGGCACAAGCGCACGTGTCGGGGCCACGAGGCGGAACGGCCGGGGACCCGGGCGACGCCGCGGCGCGTTGCCACCAGCCCCTCGTCACCCGTCCCTCGTCACCAGTCCGTTGCCGCACAGCCGCCGAGGTTCCGATGCCGGCCCATCCCTTTCGTCCGTCGCGCCGCCACGCCGATCTCGGCCCCGACTTCTACGACGTCGTCGCACCCGCCCGCTTTCCGGCCCACATCCTGCGCCACCGCAACCAGCCCTGGGCGGAGCGGGTCGGCCTCGGCGACCTCACCGATGCGGAGTGGATCGCGCATTTCGGCCGGTTCGAGCCGTTGCCCGGCAGTTTCCCGGAGCCGCTGGCGCTCCGCTACCACGGCCACCAGTTCCGCAGCTACAACCCGGAACTCGGCGACGGACGCGGCTTCCTGTTCGCGCAGGTCCACGACCTCTCCGACGGGCGCCTGCTCGATCTCGGCACCAAGGGCAGCGGCCAGACGCCGTGGTCGCGCACCGCCGACGGCCGCCTGACCCTCAAGGGCGGGGTGCGCGAGGTACTGGCCACCACGATGCTGGAGGCGCTCGGCGTCGAGACCTCGAAGTCGTTCAGCCTGATCGAGACCGGGGAGGCGCTCAGCCGCGGCGACGAGCCGTCGCCGACCCGCTCCTCGGTGCTGGTGCGCTCAGCCACTCGCATATCCGCATCGGCACCTTCCAGCGCTTCCGCGCCTACGACGACACCGCCAATTTGCTCCGGCTCCTCGACCACACGATCCGCACCTACCGGCCGGAGACGTGGCGGGACGATCCGGCCGACCGGGCCGCGGCCTTCCTCGCCGACGTCTGCCGCAGAGTCGCCCGCATGGGCGCGCAATGGATGGCGGCGGGGTTCGTCCACGGCGTGCTCAACACCGACAACGTCAACGTGACCGGCGAGAGCTTCGATTACGGTCCGTGGCGCTTCGCGCCGGTCAACGATCCAGCCTTCACCGCCGCCTATTTCGACGAGTACGGCCTCTATGCCTTCGGGCGCCAGCCGGAGGCCCTGGGCTGGAACCTCGCGCGGCTGGCCGAGTGCCTGCTGCCGCTCTCCGACGAGGCACGGCTGGGCGCGGCGATGGACGTGTACGGCCCAGGCCTCCAGGAGGCCTTCGCCCACGCGCTCCTGCGCCGCCTCGGCCTCGCGGTGCCGCAGGACGAGGCGGCGATGCACGCCCTCGTCGGCGCGTTCTGGGCCTTCCTGCAGACGAGCCGGGCACCGTTCGAGCAGGCCTTCTTCGACTGGTACGGGGGACTGGCGAGCGAGGCGCGGGCCGCCCGCAGCCCGGCCGCCGCGCATTATGCCGGCGAGGGCTTCTCGCGCGTGCGCCAGGCGCTCGGCGCCCTCTCGCCCGATCCGGCGGCGCGGCTCGACCATCCGTACTTCGCCCGGGCGACGCCCTGCACGATGCTGATCGACGAGGTCGAAGCTTTGTGGGCGCCGATCGCGGCGGCCGACGACTGGTCGGCCTATCACGCCAAAATGGCGGCGATCGGCG
The DNA here is from genome assembly GCF_001043955.1 of Methylobacterium tarhaniae. GTDB lineage: Bacteria > Pseudomonadota > Alphaproteobacteria > Rhizobiales > Beijerinckiaceae > Methylobacterium > Methylobacterium tarhaniae. Next base: position 13,205 of record NZ_LABZ01000084.1, read on the forward strand.
AGATGGCGCAGGCCTACGGCACGGAACCGGGCGGTCCCTGAGGCCGCGGGCGGGGCTCCGGGCCTCCGCGCGCGTCGGCGCCGCTCAAGCCGACGCCCCGGAACAGGTGCCGGCCGAGCGGGTCCATGCGGTAGCCCGTCACCTCGCGGCGCGCGGCCAGGAACACCGCCGAATGGGCGATCGGCACCCACGGCACCTCGCGGGCGAAGATCTCCTGAGCCTGCCGGTAGAGCTCGGCCCGGGTCGCCTGGTCGGGCAGGCGGCGGGCCCGGGTCACCAGGGCGTCGAAGGCGGGGTCGCACCAGCGGGCGACGTTGCTGCCGCCGGGCCGGGCCGGCACACAGCCGAGCAGCACGCCGAGGAAGTTGTCCGGGTCGCCGTTGTCGGCGGTCCAGCCGAACAAGGCCATCGCCGGCACGCCGGCCAGCATCTTGGCCCGGTAGGCGGCCCATTCGTCGGTCATCAGCCGCAGCCGCACGCCGATGCGGGCGAGGTCGGCCTGGATCATGTCGGCGACGCGCCGGCCGTTCGGGTTGTAGGCCCGGCTCACCGGCGGGTACCACAGCTCGGCCTCGAAGCCGGACGGGAACCCCGCCTCGGCCAGGAGCTTCTGCGCCGCCGGACGGTCGAGGGGCGGGTCCTTGAGCGTCGCATCGTGGCCCCACAGGTTCGGCGGCAGGGGCGAGCGGGCCGCCGTGCCGCCGGGGCCGTAGACCCCCGCCACGATCGCCGCCTTGTCGATCGCCATCGCGATGGCGCGGCGCACCCGCAGGTCGTCGAAGGGCGGCTTGGTCACGTTGAGGGCGAGGTAGCCGATATTCAGCTCCTCCTCCCGCATCAGCGTCAGCGCCGGGTCGGTGCGGATCGCCTCGAGATCGGCCGGATTCGGGAACGGCATCAGGTGGCATTCGCCGGCCCGGACCTTGGCCAGCCGCACCGCCGCGTTGGGAGTGATCGAGAACACCAGGGCGTCGATCGGCTGGCGCCCGCCCCAGTAATCCGGGAAGGCGCGGTAGCGCAGGGCGATGTCGGGCTGGAACGCCACGAAGCTGAACGGCCCCGTACCGATCGGCTCGCGGTCGAGGCGCTCCGGCTCGCCGGCCGCCATGAGCGTCGCGGCGTATTCCGCCGACTGGATCGCCCCGAGCGCCATGGCGATGTTCGGCAGGAAGGTGGCGTCGGCCTCGCGCAGGCGAATGCGCACCGTGCGCGGATCGACCGCCTCGACCGCCTCGATCAGGTCGGGCAGGCCCAGATCGCGGAAATAGGCGTACTGGCCGCCGGAGACCGGGTGGAACGGATGGTCGGGCCGCCATTGCCGGGCGATGGAGAACACCACGTCCTCGGCGGAAAGCGGCCGGGTCGGCTTGAACCGGGCGTTGCGGTGGAAGGCGACGCCGGGCCGCAGGGAGAAGGTGTAGTCGCGCCCGTCCGGCGAGATCGTCCAGGATTGCGCGAGGCTCGGGCGGATCGTGGTGGTGCCGGGCTCGAACGCCACCAGGGTATCGAAGACCGGCCAGGCCGCATCCATCCCGGTCGTGGTGGTGACGAGCTGCGGGTTGAGCGATTCGGGGTTGCCCTCGGAGCAGAACACCAGGGTCCTGGCGGCGGCCGGCAGGGTGGTGAGCGCGAGGGCCGCGCATAACGGCAACGCGGTGCGCAGCACGGCCCGATACCATGTCCCCCGTCGTCGCTCCGTACCGGGCATCGCCCCCTCGCATCCACCGTCACGGCATGGCCTGGCTCGGTGTTAGAGCATTTCCCGACGAAGTGGATCCCGGCGCGCCCGAATATCCAGGCACGCCCGAGAAAATACGGCACCGGCGAAGACCGGAGAGCGCCGCCTCCGGTGGGGGCACGGCTCCCTATTGCGCCGGCACGCGGCTCTCCGCCGCGGCGCGGGCCGGCGCCGGGGCGAGGCAGGCCGGGAACTCGACCCGCACCAAGGTCCCGCCCCCGGCCCGGTTCTCGACCGCGATGCGGCCCTGCAGCTGCCCGGTGACGAGGTTGTAGACGATGTGCATGCCCAGGCCCGAGCTGCCGCGGTGGCGGGCGGTGGTGAAGAACGGGTCGAAGATGCGCTCCCGGTCCGCCGCCGCGATGCCGCGCCCGTCGTCGCGCACCTCGAGGCGCACCCAGCCGGCCTCGCGGGAGACCGCGACCGTGATGTGCCCCGGCGTCCCGTCCGCGAAGGCGTGCACCACCGCGTTCTTGACCAGGTTGGTGATGACCTGGGCCAGCGCCCCCGGATGGGTGTCGACCTCGAACTCCTCCTCCGCCTCGAGCGCGAGGCGGTGCCCGCCCCGGCGCAGCAGCGGCCCGAGGCTGCGCAGGAGTTCGCCGAGCCACTCGCGCAGGGAGAAGCGGCGGTGCTCGTCGCTCACCCGGTCGACCGCGACCTGCTTGAAGCTGTGGACGAGGTCCGCCGCCCGGGCGAGGTTGGCGGTGAGCAGGTGCGAGCCCTCCTGCATCCGGTCGACGAAGTGGGAGAGGCGCGAGCGCGAGAGCTGGCCGGTCTTCGCCACCTCGCCGAAGTCGCGCGCCTCGTCGCGCACCAGGGTCGCGGTGGTGAGCGCGATGCCGAGCGGCGTGTTGATCTCGTGCGCCACCCCGGCGACGAGCTGGCCGAGGGAGGCGAGCTTCTCGGCCTGGATCAGGTCGGACTGGGTCTGGCGCAGCTCGGCCAGCGTCCGGTCGGCCTCCTCCTTGGCGCGGCGGAGCGCCCGCTCGCGCCGGCCGATCTCCTCCACGAACATCGCCGTGGCGCGGGCCATGTCGCCGAGCTCGTCGCGCCGGCGCCCGACGGCGGCCCCGACATCGCGCCGGCCCGGATCGGCGGCGAGCGCCAGCATGCTGCGCTGGAGCTGGCGCAGGGGCCCGGTGATCGAGCGCGCCACCGCGAGGCCCACCGTCGAGCCGACCACCAGGCCGGCGCCGGCGCCGACCAGCAGGAGGCGCAGCAGGAAGGTGCCGAACCGGTCGGCATCGTCGATGAAGATCTCGTTGAGGCTGCGGGCGGTCTCGCCAATCACCGCGGCGAGGCCATCCATCGCCGCGATGCCCTCGTTCTGGCGGCGCAGGCCCTCGACCGTGGTGCCGAGGCGCTCGCGCCAGCCGTCGATGGCCTCGATCATCTCGCCCTGGATCAGCGGCGAGATCGGCAGGGCGGCGGCGGTCTCCGAGAGGCGCCGGCCGTCCTCGAGCATCGAGGCCGCCGCCGGGACGTCGCGCCGGCGCAGGGCCTCGGCGGTGCGCTGGCCGAGCTTGAGGGTCTCCAGCGCGATGTTCTGGGTCGCCTGCTCGGTCTCGTTGGCCTGCACCGCGTAGGAGAGGAGCTGCGTGACCTCGTCGTGCAGGGCGCGCTGGGCCGAGCCGTCGATCTTCAGGACCCGCTCGCACCACTCGTCGAGGACGTTGACCGGGGAGGGGAGCGGCGGGTGGTCTTGGGCCGCGCCGCCCGCCGCGACGGGGCGCGGCTCCTCGGTCCCGCGCCATGCCTCGTAGGCGGCGGTCAGGATCAGGAGCTCCTCGGCCTCGCGCTCGCGCCGGTCGGCCTTCAGTGCCGCGGCGAGGTCGCGGGCGGCGTTGCGCACCTGGACCATCGACGGGGCGCGGTCCCCCCCTCGCGCGGCCGCGATCTCGGCTTGCGCCACCAGGGCGCGCAGCTCGTTGACGGCGCCGACCACGTCCCGGACCTGGCGCAGGGTGGCGGCCTTGGCGGTGAGAGAGACGACGAGGTCGGTATTGGCGGCGCGCTGCCTGTCCCGGGCCTGGTCGGCGAGGCTCACCAGGGCGTCGGCGCGGGCCGCCATCTCGGCGATCAGGCCGTCATTCTCCCGGGTGATCCGCACCAGGGCCTGCATCTGGTCGATCGAATCCTTCAGGGCGGCCCGGGCCGCCTCGATGCGGGCCGCCTGGTCCGGAGTGCGGGCATAGCGGCGCAGGTCGTCGAGGGAGCTGGTCGATTCCGCCGTCAGGCGGGCGAAGCGCTCGGCGTGATCGGTGCGCTCCCCAGGCCGCGCCACCAGGAACTCGTCGCGCACCGTGGTCGACAGGGTCAGGGTTCGGTAGATCGCGCCGGCCAGCACCGCGCCGTCGCGAGCCTTCTCGGCCTGCGCGAGCAGGAGCCACCCCGCGAGCGCGATCAGCGCCGCGATGGCGATCGGCAGACCGCCGACCAGGAAGATCTTGTGGCCGACCCGCATCGTGGCCCCGCTCCGCCGCGGGTGACGACTATGCATTATTTCTCAAGGTCTGCCAGCGCGGGGATGCCGATGGTCCTCATCCGGGCAGCGACGGCCGCCGGCCGGGCCGGCCCACCGTCCCGGCGGCCGGTCCCGGGCGGCGCTTCGTCGCCCGGCCCTCGGACAGTGCCTGCCGACGCGACCGGGCGTCCCGCATCGGGGGCGGTCCTGCCTCCGGGCGGATGAGGGACAGGTGAGCCGGCCGGCAGGCGGCACAGCGATCCGGCGGCGCGCCGAGCATCGCGCGCAATGCCTCCAGCTTCGCGGGATCGCCGTCCAGGAGCTCGTCCAGGAGATCGGCGCTGAAATGCGGCATGGCGGCCCCTGACCTGACAATCCCTTCGCATCGCCCGCAGCGTCAGCCGACCGAGACCCGACCGGGGACCTGGCCAGGGATCCGGACCGGCGCGGCCGGGCGCCGCTCCTCGATCACCCGCACCGGCCGGCGCGGCGCGGTCTCGCGCGGGGCGTCGTCCGGGCGCAGGCAGGCATCGGGCAGGTAGGGCCAGGCCGCTTCCGTGCAGGCGGGGTCAGCCGGGGGCGCCATGGAGGCAGGGACCGCCAGGGGGGCCTCCCGGCCCACGCCCTCGGCCAGACGGGGCTCCGCCTTCGTCGTCATCTCGACGATGCCGACCGTCATCATCGCACTCACCAGCAGGACCCGCGCCACAACCATCTTCGCCTCCTCGCAGCCCTTGCTTCCGGGCTCTTGTGGCGGGCTGTATAGGCGCGGCGCATGTCCGCGAGTTTGCGTCGCAACGCGAATTTCGGCCCATCGCGCCGGTTCATGTTGCTTCCACCGCATCCGACGAAACATTTCGCAGCGCGCGAGACTGATCGCGCGCCAACGAAAAGCCCCCTCTCCAGCAGGAAAGGGGGCTGAAACCTTCGGCGAGACTTTCCATCCCGACAGCCAAGACCCGGTGAGGGCCTCGACCGGATCACTCCGCGGCGGTCTGCTCGGCGGTGAAGTGGCCGCACCAGTCCTGGCCGGCGACGACCGGCCACAGGCCGTGGCCCTGCGGCTCCGGCTGGCTCACCGGCGGGTTGAAGCGGCACAGGCCCTGGTCGCCCGTGGCGGCGGCACCGTTGAGCTTGTGGTCGTCGAAGTAGCGGCAGCTGTTGCAGGCCGCGCCCTGGGTGGTCGCCATGGTGATCTCTCCCGTGCCGTGGGCCGTCTGCCGGCCCCGTCAGTTGCTAATTAGAACAACTAAAAACTGAAGGCAAGAGGGTGCCCCTGGGGAAGGACGGGGAGGGCGGTCGCGCACGCGCCGGCGTGCCCGTGCAGCGAGAAGGCCCCATACAGGTCGTCGACCGCCCGAGCCTCCCTTCATCCGATTATCGAGCCGGGACCGGCAGGTGGCCCCCGGTCGGTCCGCGGAGACCGGGAACCCGGCCCTGCAGAGGAGCGAGGACGAGGCCGCCGACGCCGCGCACGAGCGCGCCGCAGCCGTGGCCGCTTGATTCGCGGCCGTCCGACCGGGATGAGGCATCCGCCTCGATACCGATGCCCGTCAGCGGAGTGGGCGGCAGATGGCAGAGCGCCCGAGCGATGACGGATATCTCCAACCAATCTTGTCGATACGCGCCTCTTTAAGCGTCATAACAGACACTTTACTCGTCAAATGAGGCCACAAACAAACTAAAAAAGCTTGCACTAACAAAACAATTACACACATAAAATCATATTTTGTTCCGTTGTTTTATTTTGTTAGCTCAAAAATACGACGACACCAAACTGACAGTAAACTTTTGTAAGAACTTGGTTATTTTGTTAGTTCAACAAGATGATCTGTGTGTCCCCGCAGTCAAAATGTGGTGATTCTGCCACATTCTTCCGTCAAGGCTGGCCCGGCGCTCTGTTAGATCTTGGATGAGATTGATCAACTCGGCGCCATGAAAGAATGTCCCCTCGCACCGAATGAAGTCCGGTGTGTTTCGGCCGGGCCTGTGCGGCGGCTGAATCTTCGGGGGCATAAGAGGGACATGGTCTCGAGACCGAAGAGGTCTTCGGAACAGAGTCGTTCACCCCTTTCGGGTCCGAAATCTTGGAGGTCTCTATGAAGCTCGTGAAGAGCCTTCTGCTCGGGTCGGCCGCTGGCCTGACCATCGTTGCTGGTGCGCAAGCTGCCGATCTGCCGGTCAGGAAGGCTGCGCCCGTCGAATACGTCCGCGTCTGCTCGACGCATGGTGCCGGCTTCTTCTACATCCCGGGCACCGACACCTGCCTGCGCGTCTCCGGCCGCGCCCGGTTCCAGGCCACCTACATGCAGGCCTACAGCCACGCCGGTGACCTGACCGGTTACCAGGGCCTCGGCCGCCTGAACCTCGATGCCCGCACGGCGACCGGCTACGGCACCCTGCGCGCCTTCGTGCGCTTCGACCTCGCCTACGGCACCGGTCCGTTCCTCGCCTCCGGCACGCAGCGCCTCGCCGGCACCGGCTTCCCGGGCCAGGGCGTCGACACCTTCGGTCGCTCGATCACCACGGTGAACGTCGACAAGGCCTTCATCCAGTTCGCCGGCTTCACCGCCGGTCGCGCGGCCTCGTTCTTCGACTTCTACGCCCACGACCTCGAGTTCGTCGGCTCGTCGCTCGGCTCCGACATCGCCTCGACCAACCTGCTCGCCTACACCGCGACCTTCGGTCAGGGCTTCTCGGCGACGCTGTCGGTCGAAGACCCGCTGCTGCGCCGGACCCCGATCTTCGGCAGCGGCACCGCCGGCTCGAACTTCGTCAACTACCAGGTCTTCACCGCCGGCGCCGGCAACTTCGCCCCGGTCCTCGGCACCAACGGCCTCGGCCAGCCGATCATCGCCGACTACGACGTCGTCCAGCGCCAGCGCCTGCCCGACTTCGTCGGCGCGCTCCGCTACGACGCCGCCTGGGGCTCGGCGCAGGTCTCGGCCGCGGTGCACGAGATCAACACCGCCAATGCGGCTTCGGTGCGCGGCATCGCCGGCGTCTCGACCGCCAACGCGATCGCGCCCCGTCCCTCCACCGATTACGGCTGGGCGGTGCAGGGCGGCCTGAAGCTCAACCTGCCCTTCGTCGCCGCCGGCGACCTGCTCTACCTGCAGGGCTCCTACGGCGAAGGCGCTCTCCGCTACACCGGCTACAACGCCTGGCTCGGCGGCTACACCGCTTCGGCCACGATCGCCTCCGGCACCTCGCTCGGCACCTCGCTGGTCGATGCGGTGGTCGATCCGATCACCGGCAAGCTCGACCTGTCGAAGTCCTGGACCGTCTCCGCGGCCTACCTGCACTACTGGGCTCCCGAGTGGCGTTCGGCCGTGTTCGGCAGCTACGGCGAAGTGTCCTACGGCAAGGCCAGCCGCGCCAATGTGGGCCTCGTGAACCAGATCGGCGGCTTCGCCACCTCGTCGCTGCCGAGCCCGTTCGCGGTCGGCTACGGCTTCTCGAGCGTCCTGCGCGACACCAACATGATCGTCGCGGGCGCCAGCCTGATCTGGTCGCCGGTGCGTGACCTCGACATCGGCATCGAGGGCAACTACGCCCGCCTCGCCCTGCAGAGCGGCCGCGTGATCGACCAGAACAAGGCTCCGGGCTTCGGCGGCGCCAACGTCGTGAACGTGGTGAACGGCGTGCCGGTCGTCGCCGGCGGCGGCGCCCTGCCGACCACCAACGCCACCGACACGTTCCAGATCCGCATGCGCGTCCAGCGCGACTTCTAAGATCGTCGAAGTCGAACAATCGGGGTCCCGGCGCGAGCCGGGGCCCCTTTTTCGTGTCTTCAGCAAAAGACAAGAAAAAAGGCGCACTCGTAGAGTGCGCCTTGCAGGTGCCCTGGGTCTCGAAACTCAGGATATCTTCTTCTAACAGCTTCTTTCTGCCGCTTCAACTGCGGCAATGACGCATTTTTCGCCAAACTGAAGACGAGAACGGACGGATCAAGGTCTAACGCTTCCGCGGGCGTTACCCCGGCCGCAGGGGCACCCGCGCCGCGACGGCCGGATCGACCTCAGGCCCGCTGCTCCTTCAGGCGGCGGACGCACTTGCTGTAATATTGCGGCCAGCGCGGTCCCTGGGCCGCCTTCTCGGGCGGGGCGAGGGCGCGCCACTCGGCGCCGCATTTGCGCTGGCGCTCGCGCGCGGCGAGGCTCCGGACGCTGGGCTCGCGGCGGGGTGCGAGTTCGGAATTCTGCGAGGCTTGACCGAAGGCCGCGGCGGGCGCGGCGACCAGCAGGGTGGCCAGGATCGTGCGGAAGAGGGGCGACGGCATGGGCAGGCTCGCACGGCAGGAGCGCCGCCGGATCGGCCGGCGCGGGACCGACATTGCCATAGCCTGACGCTAGGGCAAGAGGCACAGCCTGCCAGATCCGGTGCAGGCCGTGCCCGGGCACAACACCGTTGCAAGACCGTCGATTGAGACAACCTTCACCCTGTACAGGGTGGGCTCGGGCCTGTTTACCTCTCCGGGATGCCCGATGCGCGACGGACGCCCTCACGTCCCCGCCGTGCGAGAAGGACCGCCCGCATGTCGGCCGTGACGACGCCGCCGATCGACCTCTATTACTGGACGACGCCCAACGGCTGGAAAGCCTCGATCATGCTCGAGGAATGCGGCCTGCCGTACCGGATGGTGCCGATCAACATCGGCAAGGGGGCCCAGACCGCCGCCGAGTTCCTGGCCGTGGCGCCGCACGGCAAGATCCCGGTCATCGTCGACCCGGACGGGCCCGGCGGCGGCCCGATCACGGTGTTCGAGTCGAACGCGATCCTGCAATACCTCGCTCGCAAGACGGGCTTGTTCTATCCGCCCGAGGAGCGGGCCCGCATCGCCGTCGATATCTGGCTGTTCTGGCAAGCGGCGAATTTCGGCCCGACCCTCGGCCAGACCCACCATTTCCGCATCTACGCCTCGGAGAAGATCCCTTACGCGATCGAGCGCTTCACGGCCGCGACGACGAAGCTCTACGCCACGCTCGACGCGCAGCTCGGCCGCCACCCGCACGTCGCGGGCGACGACTACACAATCGCCGACATCGCGATCCTGCCCTGGGCCAAGCTCTGGGAGCGCCAGGGCCAGGACATCGCCGCCTTCCCGAACGTCGCGGCCTGGATCGAGCGGATGAAGGCCCGCCCGGGGGTCCAGCGCGGCTTCCGCCTCAAGCCGGACCCGGAGGAGGCTCCGGGCCCGCGGGTCTGACGGTCAGTTCCCGGCAGGCTCAGTTCCCGGCAGGCTCAGTTCCCGGCAGGCTTGGCCGCCGCGGGCTTCGCCTTCGCCGGCGCCGGGGCAACCTGGGCGAACTCCTCCGGGGCCTTGGTCCAGGTCTGCGAGCCGCACAGGATCTTCAGCATGCAGCCCGAGATCGCGAGCTCGCTGGCGCTCTCACGGCTGACCGAGACGTCGTAGAGCTTGCCCTCTTCGGCATTGTAGATCTGGCCCTTGTAGGCGCCGTCCTCGGGCTTCAGCCCCTCCATCAGGGTGAGGCCGATCACCGGGCGGCTGCGCTTCTTCGGGTCGGGGTTCTTGATGTCGGTGCGCGGCTGGCCCTGGTCGTTGAGGGGCGTCTTCAGCCACACCACCTTGCCGCAGGCATGGGCAGCGCTGGGGCCGCACTTCTCGATCTTGATCTTGGCCCGGCCGTCCTCGGTGAGCCAGGTCCCCGAAGGATCGCCGGCGGAGGCCGCCGCAGCGGCGCCGGCGGAGAGCAGGGAGGCGGCGAGGGTCGGGATCAGGATCGAGCGCATGCAGGAAGCTCCTGGCTGTCCACGGGCCGGTGCGGTCCCATGCGGGGATCGCGGGCACGCGGGAGGGGCGAGGGACGCCGCCGCGGGCGAACCGGGCAGCGTGGCCGAAAGGTCACGTTGAAGCGAGGAAGCCCGAGCTTTGGGGCGATTTTTCGGCCGCGTTGCGGCAGGGCCGCAGCGCCGGCCCGGCGTGCCGGGGGGCCGCGCCCCCTTCCGCGCTTGAGAGGCGCCGGGCCCGCAGCTATAAGCCCGGCGCCGGAGATCCGCATGGACCCGGCGCGCGGGCGCTCGCGCCCGGTGCTGCCGGACCTCGAGGGTCCGGTCCCGCGCGGCATCCCACCGCCCACGCCACCGCTTTTTCTTCGAACGGACGTCCCATGGCCACCGAGCGCACCTTCTCCATCCTGAAGCCCGACGCCACCGCCCGGAACCTCACCGGCGCGGTCAACGCCGTGATCGAGGAGGCGGGCCTGCGCATCGTCGCCCAGCGCCGCATCCGCATGTCCGACGCCCAGGCCAAGAAGTTTTACGAGGTCCACGCCGAGCGCCCGTTCTACGGCGAGCTCGTCGAGTTCATGACCTCGGGCCCGGTCGTGGTCCAGGTGCTCGAGGGCGAGAACGCCGTCGCCAAGTACCGTGAGGTGATGGGCGCCACCAACCCGGCCCAGGCCGCCGAGGGCACCATCCGCCAGAAGTTCGCGAAGTCGGTCGGCGAGAACACCGTCCACGGCTCCGACAGCCTCGAGAACGCCGCCATCGAGATCAAGCAGTTCTTCGACGAGAAGGACATCGTCGGCTAAGCGTTTCCCCCGGCGGGAAAGGCCGATAGGTTGAGAGCCCTCGCCGCCCAGCGGCGGGGGTTTTTTCATGCGAGGAGCGAGCGGTGACGGCGCAGCCACGGATCGAGCGGACGACCTCCACCTGCCCGCACGACTGCCCGTCGGTCTGTGCCCTCGAGGTCGAGGTGATCGACGGCGCCACGATCGGCCGGGTGCGCGGCAACCCGCGCCACAGCTACACGGCGGGCGTGGTCTGCGCCAAGGTCGCCCGCTACGCCGAGCGCATCCACCATCCCGACCGGCTGACGCAGCCCCTCATCCGCACCGGACCGAAGGGCTCCGGCGAGTTCTCGGCCATCGGCTGGGACGAGGCGCTCGACCGGGTGGCCGAGGAATTCCGCAAGGCCGAGGCCGCGCACGGGCCGGAAGCGGTCTGGCCCTATTACTATGCCGGCACGATGGGGCTGGTGATGCGCGACGGCATCAACCGCCTGCGCCATGCCAAGGGCTATTCGGGCCAGTATTCGACCATCTGCACCACGCTCGCCTGGTCGGGCTACATCGCCGGCACCGGCCGCCTCGGCGGGGTCGATCCGCGCGAGATCGCCGAGAGCGACTGCGTGGTGATCTGGGGCACCAACCCGGTGCACACCCAGGTCAACCTAATGACCCACGTCCAGGCCGCCCGGAAGAACCGCGGCGCCAAGGTGGTGGTGGTCGACATCTACGACAACCCGACGATGAAACAGGCCGACCTCGCCCTGCTGCTGCGGCCGGGGACCGACGGGGCGCTCGCCTGCGCGGTGATGCACGTGCTGTTCCGCGATGGTCTCGCCGACCGCGACTACATGGCCCGCTACACCGACTGCCCGGAGGAACTGGAGGCCCATCTCCAGACCCGCGACCCCGCCTGGGCCGCCGCCATCACCGGCCTCGCCGTCGAGGAGATCGAGCGTTTCGCCCATCTCGTCGGGCGCACCAGGAACACCTTCTTCCGCCTTGGCTACGGCTTTTCCCGCAGCCGCAACGGCGCCGCCAACATGCATGCGGCCCTCTGCATCCCGGCGGTGACGGGGGCCTGGCAGCACCGCGGCGGCGGCGCCTTCCATTCGAACAGCGGCGTGTTCGGGCTCAACAAGCGCCTGATCGAGGGGCTCGACGTCGTCCGCCCCGGCACCCGCATGCTCGACCAGTCGCAGATCGGCCGGGTGCTCACCGGGGACGCCGAGGCCCTGCGCCACGGCCCGCCGGTGACCGCGATGCTGATCCAGAACACCAACCCGGTCTCGGTCGCCCCCGAGCAGGAGCTGGTGAAGCAGGGCTTCGCCCGCGACGACCTGTTCGTCTGCGTCCACGAGCAGTTCATGACCGAGACCGCCCGGATGGCCGATCTCGTCCTGCCCGCCACGATGTTCCTGGAGCACGACGACCTCTATACCGGCGGCGGCCAGCAGCACATCCAGCTCGGCCTCAAGCGCATCGAGCCGCCTCACCTGTGCCGCTCGAACCACGAGGTGATCGTGGGTCTGGCCGAGCGCCTCGGCGCCGAGCACCCGGGCTTCGCCATGAGCCCGCGCGAGCTCATCGACGCCACGCTCAAGGCCTCGCGCCGCGGCAGCCTGGCGGAGATGGCGGGGGACGGCTTCCTCGACGTCCAGCCCGCCTTCGAGCGCGCCCATTTCCTCGACGGCTTCGCCTATCCGGACCGCCGCTTCCGCTTCCGGCCCGACTGGAGCAAGGTGCCGGTGGCGCAGGACGGCCCGCGCGGCCCGGCGATGCCGCCGCTCCCCGACCATTGGGAGGCGCCCCTGATGGCGGCGACGGCGGACCACCCGTTCCGCCTCGCCACCAGCCCGGCGCGCAACTTCCTCAATTCGAGCTTCACCGAGACCCCGACCTCCCTCGCCAAGGAGCGCCACCCGACCGTGATGATCCACCCGGAGGATGCCGGGCCGCTCGGGATCGGGGAGGGGGCGTGGGTGCGTCTCTCCAACGACCGCGGCACGGTGACGTTGCGGGCGACGCTGTTTCCCGGCCTGCGCCGCGGGGTGCTGATCGCCGAATCGATCTGGCCCAACGACGCCTACCCGGACGGGCGCGGCATCAACACCCTCACGGGAGCCGACGCGCCCGCCCCGTTCGGCGGCGCCGCCTTCCATGACAACCGCGTCGCGATCGCGGCCCTGCCGCAGTAGCGGCGCTCGCGGTCGTTAATCCCTCGGTGTGGCCCGCCCGCCCTTGTGCGGGCGGGGAGTTTCGGCGTCCAACGGTCAAGCTTGACGACAAGCAGCCCAACGGACCTCATTGCAATGCGTCTCCGCACCTTCCTCGCCGCCGGATTCCTCGCGCTCGGCGCCGGATTTCTCGCGCTCGGCGCCCCCTCGGCTTTCGCCGGCGCCTCCTCGTCGCAGCTTGAGGCCTACCAGCCCGATCCGGCCCTGCGCACCGCCCCCACGTCGGAGCTCGAGGCGCGGGTGCGCCGCTCCTGCGCGGTGATCCAGGCCCGGATGCAGAACGCCGCCGAGACCAGCTTCGAGCGTCCCTGCGGCTGCTACGCGAAGACCACCCTGCGCGCCCTCGACGCCTCAGAGATCGAGGCCTACCGCACCACCGGCTATTTCAACGATTCGGCCCGCGCCAAGGCGCTCGGCGCCATCGACAGCTGCAAGCTGCAGCGGCCGATCTGAGCGCGGGGCGCCCCGAGCCCGAGGCTGCTCACCTCACGCGGAACGACGCTCCC
>NZ_LABZ01000085.1 GCF_001043955.1 Methylobacterium tarhaniae
CCGTCCTCGTTCTGGCCGCGCGGTGCGCGGCCAGAACGAGGACGGGAAGTGCTCGGTGTGCCAGGCCGGCGCATCGATCGCCGCCTGCAGGTTCATGCCCGCATGGACGTGGCGCAGGAAGAATTGCGGGATCCACTGGTCCTGCTGGTCGCCGCCCGGCGAGCCCCAGGCGAGGTAGGGTGCGCCGTCGCGAAGCGCCATCGTGGGCGAGAGCGTCGAGCGCGGCCGCTTGCCCGGGGCGAGGGCCGCCGGGTGGTTCTCGTCGAGCACGAACATCTGCGCCCGCGTGCCGAGGCAGAAGCCGAGCGACGGGATCACCGGCGAGGATTGCAGCCAGCCGCCCGACGGCGTGGCGGTGATCATGTTGCCGTGCCGGTCGATGATGTCGAAATGCACGGTGTCGCCCCGCACGATCCCCGAGCGGGCATCGTCCGGCGGCACGGTGGCGGCGATCTTGGTCGCCTCGATCTTGCCGACCGTCGGCTCGCCCGCCCCGGACGAGCCCACCGCCGTGCGCGCGCCCTCGCTCACCCGGGCGTCGAGGGCCTTGCCGAAACCGGGGATCGCGCCCGGCCGCTGCTCCAGCGAGGCGGTCTCGGACACGAGCGTGCGGCGCTCGGCGTTGTAGGAATCCGAGAGCAGGGTCTCCACCGGCACGTCCACGAAGGCGGGGTCGCCATAGAACGTGTCGCGGTCGGCGAAGGCGAGCTTGGCGCATTCGACCTGGAGATGGATGAAGTCGGGACCTGCCGGATCGAGGCGATCGAGGTCGAAGCCTTTCAGCAGGGCGAGCTGCTGCAGGGTCGCGAGCCCTTGCGTCCACGGTCCGGCCTTCAGCACGGTATAGCGGCCGTACTCGTACCCGACCGGCGCCTCGACGCTCGCCTGCCAGGCCGCCATGTCGGCCCCGGTGAGGAGGCCGCGATGCGGCGTCCCCGTCACGTCCATCACCGGCTCCCCGCGGCAGAACCCGTCGATCGCCTCGGCGACGAAACCCTGCGACCAGATCCGGCGGGCGCGCTCGATCTCCTGCTCGCGCGAGCCACCGGCGGCCTCGCGCACGATGCGGGCATAGGTCTCGGCCAGAACCGGATTGGTGAACAGCGTGCCGGGGGCGGGCACGCCGCCCTCCTTGAGATAGGTCGCCGCCGAGCTCGGCCAGTGCTCGCGAAACAACCCCTCGACGGTGGCGATGGTGGCCGAGACCCGCTCGACCAGCGGGAAGCCGTCGCGGGCGTAACCGATCGCCGCCTCCAGCACGTCGGCGAGGCGCCAGGTGCCGTGGTCGCGCAGGATCAGCATGTAGGCGTCGAAGGTGCCCGGCACGCAGGGCGCGAGGAGCCCGGTGCCCGGCACGAGGTCGAGGCCGAGATCATCGCGCAGGTGCGAGATGGTGGCGGCCTGCGGCGCCGGGCCCTGCCCGCACACCACCTGCGGCCGGCCGACCCGAACGTCGTGCAGGATCACCGGCACGTCGCCGCCCGGCCCGTTGAGGTGCGGCTCGACCACCTGGAGCACGAAGGCGGTCGCGACCCCCGCATCGAAGGCGTTGCCGCCCCGCTCCAGCACGCCCATGCCGACTGCGGTGGCGATCCAGTGCGTCGAGGCCACGACCCCGAAGGTGCCGTCGATTTCGGGGCGGGTGGTGAAGGGGTCGGGCGTGACGAAGCTCATCGGGGGTCCTCTCCGGACGGTCACGGTGCGGAACTCTCGGAGCGCCAGGGCCGCCATGCAAGGGCTTAACCCGCGGCGGCGCCGATGCAATCCGTCGAAGCCGGCCACACGGTCCGCGCCTCTTCACGGTGACGGACAGTCATGGCCAGGCTGTGTCGCTCACGCGACGCATGAGGGCTCGGAGCTTGCGATGAGGCGAGCGGCCTTGCATGGCTCCACGGCGCTTGGGTCGGTCCACGCCTGAGCGAGCCTGAAGCTTATGGCATCGTCTCGCGCAGCACTGCATTCATCCGGGTCTGCCAGCCGGGTCCGCTCGCCTTCCAGCGCTCGACGACATCGGGGTCCAGGCGCAGCGTGACCAGTTTCTTGGCGCGTGCGACGGGAGGACGCCCGCGACCGCGGCGGATCAGGGTCGCGCCCTGGTAGGTGTCGGCCGCCTCCAGATCCGCCTCGGTGAGTTCCGGCAGTTCATCGTATTCCTCGGCCGTGATGGTGTGCGCATCGACCTTGACGAAGTCGGTCGCCCCATGGGCGTCAGGGGAAAAGGCGGGCGTAGCGGGCTTGCTCGCGCTCATTGCACTTCCTCATCGTGAAGACGTGGCGGTCCTCGCCGCGCGGGGTCCATCCGATCATCACCATGCGCCCGTTGAGGTGTCCGATCGTGATGTTGCGGGGCTCGCCGTAGTCCCGCCGGGCATCAGGCCACGTGTGATGGAGCCCGGCGAACACGGCTTCGGCGGACAGGAAGTCCAGGCCCCGCTCGCTCAGGGCACGGTCGCGCTTGGGCGGGTCGAAGGTGATGGCCATCTATTTATCGTAACTACGATATTCGAGAGAGGCGGGGATGTCGAGATGCACAGCATATCTCCAGGCATGAAAACCGCTCGCGAAGGAGGGGCAGGTTGGTTGGCAATCGTGGTGTGATGGCCTGCGTCAGCGGCGAGGCTTCAGGAACCATCCGGACGCGCGTGAGGGACCCGCGGATTCGCAGGAGCCATCGATCGGGCAGTTGATAAGGGACGCCGAATCGCTCCCGGCTGTTGGGACGACGGCAAAGCGGAGGGCTTCGCCCGCCGGTTCAAGCCGTCGCCCGTGTTCCATATAGGAAGGGACGAGCATGCCCGGCCCCCCCGCTCGGGCTCGCCTTTCCGCAGGCCCTGCCGTAATCCCCCACCCCATGGCCGCTCCTCCGCTCCTCACCCTCCAGGGCATCGCGCTCACCTTCGGCGGCACGCCGCTGCTTGCCGGGGCCGACCTCTCCCTCGCTCCCGGCGACCGCACCTGCCTCGTCGGACGCAACGGCTCGGGCAAGTCGACCCTGCTCAAGGTCGCCGCCGGGCTGGTCGAGCCCGACAAGGGCGTGCGCTTCCTGCAGCCCGGCACGACCGTGCGCTACCTCGCCCAGGAGCCGGATTTCTCCGGCCACGCCACCACCCTGTCCTTCGTCGAGGCGGGGATGGGGCCGGGCGACGAGCTCTACCGGGCGCGCTACCTGCTCGAGAGCTTGGGCTTGACCGGCGAGGAGGATCCGAGCCGGCTGTCGGGGGGTGAATCGCGCCGCGCGGCCCTGGCCCAGGCGCTGGCACCCGAGCCCGACATCCTGCTCCTCGACGAGCCGACCAACCACCTCGACCTGCCGGCGATCGAGTGGCTGGAGGCCGAGCTGAAGGGCAGCCGCTCGGCCCTCGTCCTCATCAGCCACGACCGGCGCTTCCTCGAAGCCCTGTCGCGCTCGACCGTCTGGCTCGACCGCGGCACCACGCGTCGCCTCGACCAGGGGTTCTCCGCCTTCGAGGGCTGGCGCGACCAGGTGTTCGAGGAGGAGGAGCGCGAGCGCCACAAGCTCGACCGCAAGATCGCCGCGGAGGAGGATTGGCTGCGCTACGGCGTGACGGCGCGGCGCAAGCGCAACGTCAAGCGGCTCGCCGGCCTGCACGACCTGCGCCGCCAGGCCCGCGAGCATCGCGGCCCGGTCGGCACCGCCACCCTGACGGTGAGCGAGACCGAGGCTTCCGGCACCCTGGTGGTCGAGGCACGGGACGTCGCGAAATCCTACGGCGAGCGCCCGATCGTCCGCGACCTGTCCCTGCGCATCGCGAAGGGCGACCGGCTCGGCATCGTCGGGGCCAACGGCACCGGCAAGACCACGCTGGTCAACCTCCTGACCGGCCGCCTCGCGCCCGATTCGGGCGAGGTGAAGGTGGGGGCCAACGTCACCCTCAACCTCCTCGACCAGCGCCGCAGCGCGCTCGATCCCGAACGCACCGTCGCGGACGTGCTGACGGGCGGAGGCAGCGACAGCGTCCAGGTCGGGGGCCAGAGCCGGCACGTCATCGGCTACATGAAGGACTTCCTGTTCTCGCCCGAGCAGGCGCGCACGCCGGTGGGCGTGCTCTCGGGCGGCGAGCGCAACCGGCTGCTGCTGGCCCGGGCCCTGGCCGAGGCCGGCAACCTCCTGGTCCTCGACGAGCCGACCAACGACCTCGACCTCGAGACCCTCGACCTCCTCCAGGAGATGCTCGGCGACTATGCCGGCACCCTGATCCTGGTGAGCCACGACCGCGACTTCCTCGACCGCGTCGTCGACACCGTGCTGGTCTCGGAAGGGGAGGGGCGCTGGGTCGCCTATGCGGGCGGCTACAGCGACATGGTCGCCCAGCGCGGCGTCGGCGTGCAGGCGCGCGGGGTCGTGGCGCCGAAGGGGGCGGCCAAGGAGACGGCTAAGGGCGCGCCGAAGCCGGCGGCGGGCCGCCCGGCGAAGAAGCGCCTCGGCTTCAACGAGCAGCACGAGCTCAAGACACTGCCGGGCCGGATCGCGGCGCTCGAAGGCAACCGGGCCAAGCTGCGGGCCGCCCTCGACGACCCGACGCTCTATGCCCGCGACCCTGCCCGCTTCGAGGCGATCTCCCGCACCCTGGCGACGACCGAGGCCGATCTCGCGAGCGCCGAGGAGCGCTGGCTCGAACTCGAGATGATGCGCGAGGAACTGGAAGGCTGAAGCGTTTTCCGACGAAGCGGGTACCGGTTCGTCGCAGAAAATGCGGCAAAATCAAAAACCTGGAGCAGCGCCCGATGGCAACGCGATCGGGCGCTGCCCCGGGCCATCGCCTCCGATCGATTGATGCAACCTGAAAGTGAGTTAGGCTGTATCCGCCGGCCGGGCTTGCGGTTCAGGAGACGACAGCGACACGCGCGAGATCTTGAGTTCTCCCGCGCAAGGCCTCCGGATTTAGCTGACCCGCGTAAGGTTTCGTGGCGTCCGTGCAACATTACGGCGGAAAGCCGGTGACTTGGCCGTCCTGGACGCGGATGCCGGTTGATCGCCGTTAGCGCCTCGCACATGGTGCCTCTGCACCGGGCACAACCCGGTGGGGCCCGGATGACATCCCTCAGGGAGCGCCGGGTCGCAAGGGGATAAGAGTGGCGTGGTTCGGCTCCAGTAGGATCGTCGAGACACAGTCGTTCACCCCCAGGGTCTCGAAACTTTGGAGGTCTCGATGAAGCTCGTGAAGAGCCTTCTGCTGGGTTCGGCTGCCGGTCTGACCGTTGTCGCGGGAGCGCAGGCTGCTGATCTGCCGGTCAAGAAGGCAGTGCCTGTTGAGTACGTTCGTGTCTGCTCGGCCTACGGCGCCGGCTTCTTCTTCATCCCTGGCACCGATACCTGCCTGCGCGTCTCGGGCCGTGCCCGTTTCGAGGCCGGCTACTCGCAGGGCTACTCCCGGTCGAGCAACAACGGCGACCTGATGGGCTATCAGGGCCTCGGTCGTCTGAACCTCGATGCCCGCACGCAGACCGCCTACGGCACCCTGCGCGCCTTCGTGCGCTTCGACCTGTCCAGCCGCACCGGCGCCTACCTCAAGTCGGGCACCCAGGAGCGCATCGCCCGCGCCTACACGGCGCTCGGCGTCGACACGTTCAACCGCGCCCAGCAGTTCGTGAACGTCGACAAGGCCTTCATCCAGTTCGCCGGCCTCACCGCCGGTCGCGCGGCCTCGTTCTACGACTTCTACGCCCACGACTTCGAGATCATCGGCACCTCGCTGGGCTCGGACGTCTCGTCCACCAACCTGCTCGCCTACACCGCGACCTTCGGCCAGGGCTTCTCGGCGACGATCTCGGTCGAAGACCCGATCTTCCGCAAGACCCCGCTGTTCGGCACTGCCACCGCCGGCAACGCGGCGAGCCAGTTCCAGGTCTTCACGGCCGCCACCGCCAACCTGTCGCCGATCATCGCCACCACCGCCGGCGGCGTGCCGATCGGTGAGGCGTTCTACGACCTGCGCCAGACCTCGCGCATGCCCGACTTCGTCGGCGTGCTCCGCTACGACGCCGCCTGGGGTTCGGCCCAGCTCTCGGCCGCCGTGCACGAGCTGAACGCCGGCAACGCCTCGTCGGTCCTGACCTTCGGCGGCGCCCCGATCGCGGCCGGCTCGGTCGTCACCCCGCGCGTCAGCACCGAATACGGCTGGGCCGTGCAGGGCGGCGTGAAGTTCAACCTGCCGTTCATCGCTCCGGGCGACGCCCTGTACCTGCAGGGTTCGTACGGCGAGGGTGCCCAGCTCTACACCGGCTACTCCTCGTACATCGGCTCCTACACCGCCAGCGCCGGCAACACCCAGGGTGCGCCGTTCGCGACCTACTTCACCGATGCCGCCATCAACCCGGTGACCGGCAAGATGGAGCTGTCGACCAGCTGGACGGTGGTCGGTTCGTACCTGCACTACTGGACGCCCGAGTGGCGCTCGGCGATCATCGGCAGCTACGGTGAGATGAACTTCGGCAAGACCAGCCGCAACCTGCTGGGCAACCTGAACTTCAACGGCCTCGGCAACCCGATCAACAGCCCCGGCAACTTCCTGTTCAGTGCCGCCCTGCGCGACACCAGCCAGATCGTCGCCGGCGCGAGCCTGATCTGGTCGCCGGTGAAGGACCTCGATATCGGCGTCGAGGGTCTCTACAACCGCGTCGACATCAAGAACGGTCGCGCCCTCGACACCAACAAGGCTCCGGGCGCCGTCATCGCCGGCGTGAACGCCGCCGGCCTGCCGGTCGCCGCCAACGGCGCGGTGCTGCCGACCGCCAACTACGCGGACACGTTCCAGGTCCGCATGCGCGTCCAGCGCGACTTCTAAGTCGCGAAGGCGGCCCCTGCGGGGGCCGCCGGATGGACGGCCCTTCAGGGTCCCGGCTCGCGCCGGGGCCCTTTTTTCTATGGCGTTTCCTCGCGGCGCCTTGCTGATGCCGGAAACGGGCCTCACGGTACCGGCCACGCGCCCGCGCAGGGCGCGCCTCCTGTCCGCGACGAGGTCTTTCGGTGGCGATACGCTCGATCGGCTGGCTCGCCGGCCTTCCTCTCCTCGCCGGTGCCTGGATCGCCGCGACAGGCTGGGCCGAGCCGCGGCTGGAGGCCGCCCTGGTAGCACCCGCCGACGCCGTCGCCGCGAGGACCGGCCGCGACGGCGCGGAACCGTGGCTGCGGGTCGAGGCGCGGGGCCGCGATCTCGTCGCCAACGGCGAGGCGCCGATGCAGGCCGCCCTCGACGAGGCCCGCGCCGCCCTCGCCGCCATCCCCGGTCCACGCCGGATCGTCGACCGCCTCGGCCTCGTCGCCGAGGTGTCGCCCTTCACCTGGGCGGCGATCCACCGCGCGCCGGACCGCCTCGACCTCGTCGGGTATCGTCCGTCCGAGACCGGCCGTGCCGCCCTCGCCACCGCCCTGGGCGCCGGCCTTCCGGCCGATCTCACCCTGCGCGACGCGACGCGCGCCGCCCGCGGCGCCCCGGAGAACTTCTCCCAGGCCGCCCGCTTCCTCATCGCCGCGGCGCTGCACCTGAAGCCCGGCGCCAGCGCGGCGATCAGCGACCGCGTCCTCTCCCTCAGCGGCGAGGCGGCGAGCGTCGAGGCCTATGCCGCCCTCAAGGCCGACCTCGCCCAGCCGCCCGCCGGCTACACGGTCGGCGAGGTCGCGGTCGAGCCGGCCGTCGTCTCACCCTTCACCTGGTCGGCGACCCGCGGCCCCGAGGGTCTGCGCCTCGACGGCTACGCCGTCTCGGAGGCCGACCGGACGGCGATCCTGGCCGCCGCGCGGCTCGTCGCCGACGGCGCGCCGGTCACCGACGCGATGCGCACCGCCCGCGGGCTGCCCGCCGGAATCGACGCGAAGGCGCTGATCGACCGCGCCTTCGCGGCCCTGGCCCTGATGCGGGAGGGCAGCGTCGCCCTCGACGGGACGGCCCTGTCGATCCGGGGCGCCGCCATCGACATCCAGGCGGTGCGCGAGGCCGAGGCGCTGGCCGGCACCCTGCCCGCGGGCCTCTCCCGCGGCACCATCGCCCTGACGGCGAGCCCGGTCTCGCCCTATCAGGTCGCGGTCCGGCGCGGGCCCGACGCCTTCACCCTCACCGGCCACCTGCCGGATGCCGAGGCGCGCGCCGCGCTCCGGGCCGCCTTGCGGCCCTACCTCTACGGCGAGCGGGTGGTCGACCGGACCCGCCTGGCGGAGGGCGCGCCGCCCGCGCTCCTCGAAGGCCTGACGGCCGGGATCGGTGCCCTCGGCCAGCTCGCCGAGGGCGAGGTGAGCGTGCGCGACCAGAGCCTGCGCATCGCCGGGGAAGGGCTCTATCCCGAGAGCGCGCGCCGCGTCGCAGCGGAAGCCGGGCGGATCGCCCCTGCGGGCTGGCGGATCGACGTGGCGGTCGATGCCCGCGGCGGTGTCGCGGTCCGGGACCCGGCGGCCTGCCGCGAGACCTTCGCGGCGCTGGCGACCGAGCCGACCTTGCGCTTCGACCCCGGCAGCGCCGACCTGAAACCGGCCTTCTACCCCGTCCTCGACGAGGTCGCGGGCCTCGCCCGCGCCTGCCCGCAGGCCCGGATCGAGGTTGCCGGCCACGACGACCCGCCGGGCTCCGTCCCCCCGCCCGCGCCGAAGGAGGCGCCGGCTCCCAAGGAACCGGGCAAGGAACCAGGCAAGGAACCAGGCAAGGGCAAGTCCGCGGCGAAGGCCGGGAAGCCGGCCGGGAAACCCGCGGAGACGCCGACGATGCCCGATCCCGGCCTGCCGCAGCGGCGGGCCGCGGCGATCGTCGATTACCTGCTCAAGGCCGGCATCCCGGCGGGCCGGATCGCCGTCGCACCCACCGAGGCGTCCTCCGACCGCCGCGCGGTCGCCTTCGCCCTGCGCTCGTGAGACCGTCCGTGCTGCTTCTCGTCTCCGTCGCCTGGCCGGGTCTCCTCGCCGCGCTCCTGATCGGGGCCGGCACCGGCCGCTGGGCCGGCCCGCCGGCCGGCCGGGGGCCGCGCGTCGCCGCCGCCCTCGTCGTTCTCCTCGCCCTCGCCGCCGGTGCGGCGGCGCTCGCCGGCCTCGCCGCCGGCCTCCCCGCGGTGCCGGGGCGGGACGGTTTCCGGCTCGAGACCGCCGCCCTGATGCTGGCGGCCTATGTCGTGGGCTGCCTCATCGGGGCCGCGGTGCCGCGGCGGGCGTGAGAAACCGATCGAAGGGGCCGGCCGCCAGACGCGTCCGGGCCGCCCTGGAGGGCGGCCCGGCGTTTCTTCAGCGCTGCTGCTGCGCCTGTTGCTGGAGCAGCGGGGTGATGCGGCGCACGGTGACCCGGCGGTTCTCCCGCGCGGCGCCTTGCGTGTTCACCTTCAGGTACTGCTCGCCGTAGCCCTGCGTGGTCAGGTTCTCCGGCGGCACCCGGAAGTCGCGGGTCAGCACCTCGGCCACGGCTTGCGCGCGGCGATCCGACAGCGAGAGGTTGTCGACGTCGTTGCCGACCGCGTCGGTATAGCCCTCGATCAGGAAGACCTCCTGCGGGTTGCGCTGGATGGCCTGGTTGATCGCCGCCGCGATGGTGGCGAGGCGGCGGGCCTGATCGGGCGTGACCTGCCACGATCCGGTATCGAAGGTGATGGTGTCGATGTCGACGCTGCGCATCCGCGCGCGCAGGGTCGGGCTGTAGCGCACCTGGTCGAGGGTGTAGCGCCGCTCGATCGGGGCGACCGGCGGGGCGGTCAGCGCCTCGTAGATCGCACCCTCGTCGGCCTGATCCGCCTCGACCACGTAGCGGTCGCGGGGGATGCGGATGTCGGGCGGCGGCAGCACCACCACGTCCTGCTCGAACGAGCGCGGCGGCCCGGCATAGGAATTGTCGATCAGCACCACCTCGCGCCCGTCCGGCCCGCGGCGGTAGCGCCGCAGCAGCCGTCCGTCATCGTCCACCACCGTGAAGACCTGGTAGCCGCCGGGGCGGTCGATGATCGTCACCGTGTCGCGGCCGCGGCGCTCGATGCGGGCGTCGCGGTCGAGCAGGCGGAAACGCTCGGTCTCGTCGTGGCGCAGGAAGTAGCGGTCGTCGTCGCGAACGATCACGCGGCCGGGCTCGCGGATGATCAGGCGGCCGTTCTCGTTGAACTCGCGCCGGGCGCGGCGGACGTCGTCGTAGCTGCGCACGTCGATGTCGCCGCGGCGGAAGCCGCCCGGGATGGAATCCGGCGCGTCGCGTCGGTAGCCGCCGGGCAGGTCGCCGCGGTCGTCGAAGCCACGGCGGTCCGGATCGCGGCGATCGGGGTTGCGCCGGTCGAGATCGCGGTCGTCCCGCCGATCGACGTCGCGACTTGCCGGGTCGCGCCTGTCCTGATCGCGCGGGTCGCGCCGGTCGAAGCTGCGATCGTCGGACGGCGTCCCGGCGCCGCCGGGCACGAAGGGCCGGCCCGGCACGCCGGGTTGCTGATTCGGGGGCAGCGGCGCGCCGTTCGGGCCGGCTCCCGGCGCGTCCGGACGGCCGGGCCGCGGCTCGCCGGCGGGCGGACGGTTCGGCTCGGCCTGGCCGGGTCCGGCGGCTGGCGGTGTCGCGCGGCTTGGGGCGGGCGCCTGGCCGGGCGCGGGAGGCTGGCCTGGGCCGCGCTGGGTGGGCACGTCCGGTCCCCGGCGCTCCTCGCGCGGGTCGGGGCGGTCGTCGCGGCGGTCCGGCCGTGCGTCGGGCGCAGGCCGCTCGCGCGGCGGCTCGGGACGCGCGCCGGGACCGCGATCCTGAGGCGGAGCCGGCGGACGGCCGGGCTCCTCGCCGCGCGGAGTACGGGGCTCCTGCCGGTCGGGACGCTCTTGCCGATCCGGCCTTTCTTGCCGCTCGGGCCTTTCTTGCCGATCCGGGCGGCCCTGCGGCCCGCGCTCCTGAGGCTCCTGCCGCTCGCGCTGCTGCGGTTCGGGACGCTCGCGGGGCGCCGCCGGCCGCTCACGGGGTTCCTGACGTTCGCGGGGTTCTTGGCGCTCACGGGGTTCTTGGCGCTCGCGCGGCTCCTGTCTCTCCTGCCGCTCGGGCCGTGGTTCGGGGCGCTCCGGACGTTCCTGCCGGGGCTCGGGCCGGGGCGCGGGGCGCTCCTGTCGGGGTTCCGGCCGCTCCCGCGGTTCCGGACGCTCGGGCCTCTCCGCCGGGCCCCGATCGGGGCGCGGAAGGCCGCGCTCGCCGCCGGGGCCGCCGCCAGGTCCCGCGCCGCCAGGTCCCGCGCCGCCAGGACCGCCCGGGCCGCGCTCCGGTGGGCCACCGCGCTCGCCGGGGCCACCCGGCCCGCCCTGGGCCAGCCGGATCACGTCGTCGCCTCGCGCGGAGGCCGGACTCGCAAGAAGGGGCTGGAGCAGCAGCGCCGGCAGGATCGTGCCGGTCAGCAGCAGCGCGCGGGCAGAACGCATCAGCGGGAACCTCTCGTCCGTCATCGGTCCCTTCGAACCTCGCGACGGCCGGATGGTTCCCGTTGGTCAGCGGCCGGGCTGCCTCAGGGCGTGGCGACCGGGGCGCCGCCGGGGACCGGGACGGCGGCCGCCGCCTGCGGGCTCTCCGCCCTCGCGGTGAGCGGCACCGGGATCAGATTGGGGGCGATGACCCGCACCGCGGGGCGCTCCTCGGGCGTGGCCGGGCGGGGCGTCTCGGCGGCCTCGGCGGTGCCGTCCTCGACCCGCGTGGCGGCCGTGGCCGCGAGGGTCGCGGCGGCCCGGTCGGCGCGGCCGACCAGGGTCAGGCGCACCTTCGGCCGGGACATCGCCTCGGCCTGGGCCGGGGTGACGAAGATGTCGCCCTTGTGGCGCACCAGCATGCTCTCGGCCTTGACGAGAGCCTGGGCCCAGGTCTGCGTGCCCTTGCACGAGCAGTTCGGCACGAAGGCCTTCTGGAACTTGAAGGCGTTCGGCAGGGCCGAGTAGGCGCGCCGGGACTGGATCGCGGCGGCCTGGTTCAGGCCGCTATCGGTCGGCGGCATCGAGTAGGCGGCGGCCTCGGCGCCGGGGCAGAGCGCCTGGCACATCTCGTCGGCGCCCTCCCGCCCGTCGGGCAGGTTCGGCATCGGGAAATAGGCGCCGTCGCACATCCGCACGCAGATCACCTGCGACCCGCCCCGCCCGAACCCGTCGGCCGGCTTCGATTGCAGCGCCGCCTGGCTCGGCAGGCCGGTGCAGGCGTCCTTCACGGCGGCGATCAACTGCTCGCGGCGGGCATTCGAGACCTCGCGGGTGCCGGCACCGTAGCCGGCATTGAGGGCACGGATGCGCTGCTCGACCTGGGCGCATTGCGGCGGCCGCATGTCGAAGAACAGGAAGCGCCCGCCCTCGCAGCCGATCGACTGGCGATAGGCGACGAGCTGCTGGATCTCCTCGATCTGGCCGCGGTTCGATTCCCGCTGCAGGCCCGCGAGCTCGGCGCGGAAGCGCTGGCAGGCGGCCGCGTTGGGCTCGGCCAGGGCGGCTTGGCACAGGGAAACAGTCGCAAGGATGCCGGCGAGGAGCCGGGCCGTGAGGCGGAGCAGCGGCATGGCGTTCGGGGACCGGCCGGTATGCGGGGACGATCCGCCCGCTGGGGGCGGCGGACGAGAACAGGCTGCCCCGCGCGCCGATGCGCAAAGCGTGGCGGGACGGGATCGTTCTAGCCGTCCTCGCCGCCGCGCGACAGCCTCCCTACATACGTTACGCTTCTTTGCGGAAAGGTTGACGCGATGGTGTGGCGGCGGGGTCTCACGGCTCTCTGCGCGGCGGTGTGTTTCGGTCTGGCCTCGGGCGCGGCGCTCGCGCAGGAGCCGGACCGGATCTTCGACAAGTCGACGGTGTGGCGGCCGCTGACGCCCAACGACAAGCTGGTTGTCTACGGGATCGACGATCCGGACGTGCAGGGCGTCGCCTGCCACTACACCCAGCCGGAGAAGGGCGGCATCAAGGGCACGCTCGGCCTCGCCGAGGAGGTCTCCGACATCTCGCTCTCCTGTCGCCAGATCGGGCCGGTCAAGTTCAAGGGCAAGATGAAGCAGGGCGAGGTCGTGTTCAGCGAGCGCCGCTCGCTGATCTTCAAGAGCATGCAGATCGTGCGCGGCTGCGACGCCAAGCGCAACACGCTGATCTACATGGTCTATTCCGACAAGGTGGTGCAGGGTTCGCCGAAGAACTCGACCTCGACGGTGCCGCTGATGCCCTGGGGCACCGAGCCGCCGCCGAAATGCGGCGACTTCCTGGGCTGAAGGCCGTCCTCGAACGACCCTGATTCCGCCTGGGGTTCGCGCCTGCGCGGACCCCTCTTCGTCTTCCCCGCCGGGGCGCTGCGGGAATGCCGGTCCCGCCCCTGGACCC
>NZ_LABZ01000086.1 GCF_001043955.1 Methylobacterium tarhaniae
CGTAGCTCAGCTGGATAGAGCGTTGCCCTCCGAAGGCAAAGGTCACACGTTCGAATCGTGTCGGGTGCGCCACTTCAAGCCTTTGTAAGGCTTAGTGTTTTACCGGCTTCAGCCCTCCTCAACATTCCTGGTCCGACCGGTCTGTCACGCTGCTGTCACAAGCGATGCGGACATGAAGCATGGCGACCATTCGTAAGCGGGGCTCCTCCTGGCAGGCTCAGGTGAGGCGGGACGGGTACCCTGACATCTCGAAATCCTTCAGCACCAAGGCTGATGCGCTCTCATGGGCGAGAGAGAAGGAACGGGCCATCGAGCGGGCCGAACTTCCGGTTGGCCTAAGGCAGGCGGCAGGCACAACCCTGGGCGACCTTCTCAAGCGCTATGAGGTGGAGGTGACTCCCGCCAAACAGGGAGCACGCTTTGAGAAATCCAGGATCAGGACTCTCCTCGCTCATCCGATTGCCCGAGCCTCGTTAGCCAAGCTCTCGCCTGCGTTGGTTGCTCGCTACCGGGATGACCGGTTAGCAAAAGTGAGTGGCGATTCAGTCAGGCGAGAGCTGACAATCCTTCGACACTGCCTGACCGTAGCCATTCGGGAGTGGGACGCCCCTCTATCGAGCAACCCTGTTCACAGCATCGCCCTCCCCTCCCCTTCCAGAGCCCGGGACCAACGGCTTGAAGCAGAGGCAGGCGAGAAGCTCCGTGCTGCCATCGGCTCAGCCCATGCGTGGTACCTGAGGCCCCTGATTGAACTCGCCATCGAGACCGGGATGAGGCGGGGGGAGTTGCTATCCCTGGTGTGGCAGAATGTCAGCCTGGAGAGGAGAACGGCACACCTCCCGATCACCAAGAACGGTCACGCCCGGACTGTGGCACTCACGCCGAAGGCCATCGAGGTGTTGGGGGGCTTGCCGCGGACTGAACCACGGGTCTTCCCGGTGAGCGGCAATGCGGTTCGGTTGGCCTGGGAGAGGCTGAGGGAGAAGGCTGGAGTCCAGGGGCTCCGATTCCACGATCTTCGGCACGAGGCTGTCAGCAGGTTCTTCGAGGCTGGCCTCAGTGTTCCCGAGGTGGCTCTGATGAGTGGGCACCGGGACACAAGGATGCTGATGCGCTACACCCACCTCAGGCCAGAGGCTGTGGCAGAGAAGCTAGCCAGGGCAGCACAAGCTAACCAGGGCTGATCTTCGGAGGCGCTGCGGTTCGATCAGTTCGACTATTAGCAGGAAGTTGGACCACGTAAGTTATCGGATTGGTGACTTGCGTGATCCTTCGATAAACTCGACCGGAACGGTTGCTGACCTCCTTGCAGGGGCTCGCATAGCTGAATTGACGCACCTTGAGCGGAGAGACATCAGGACCGAGGGCGGGGCTGCTTTCGAACCATTGCCGACTTTCGGCCGGCTAAACGTTGTCTGTAATGGCCTCCCTGGCGTTCTCATTATTCCACGAGGTGCGAGGATAGAACAGTCAATTTGCTATCAAACCCTTTGATCGATCGAGCGCCAGGGTTTACATAAATAAGTCGCAATTAGTGCAAATGTCTTCTATCGCCCGCAGCGTTCATAGTCGATCCCGGCTGTGTCCTGCTCGCTGTAGTAGCGCCTCAAGAAACCGTTCGGCATGATTTTCATGAACACCTTCACCTCGTTGGCTGCGACCGCATTCGCGCAATCCAGGATCAAGGTCCTACGCTCACTGTTGGGTTTAGCCGATGCGATCCGGCACGATGCCGCTGGCGTTCGCAGCCAGTTGCCGGTGACGATGAAGGCGGGAGCGAAGAGGTCGAGAGGCTTCTTAAATGATGTTCTCTTCCCTGCCGACGAGTACACCTCCGCACAGTCGCGCCCGCTTAGCACCCAGGCGCCTTGGTAGCCGGACAGGCCACCCCCGGCCGCCCGTGCATCAAACACCGCAACCGATGTCCCGAGACCCAAGCCGAGTGAGGCGACGCGGACAAGACTTGCGAAATCCATTGCGGCTTTCTCCCGGATAAAGCGGAGTTGGATCAGTTGGTAGCTCTCAGTTGCCCTGGCATTCCCTTCGCCATGCGCTAGGTGTAATGCCGGTCCAGCGCTTGAAAGCGTGCGTGAACGCAGCAGGCTCCGAGAATTCCAAGACAGCCGAGATCTCCGCCAAGCTCAGGTTGGTGTCGCTCAGCAAATGCTTGGCCATTACGAGCCGCGTCTGGCTTGCAACGGCCCGGAACGTCGTCCCCTCGGCCTTGAGGCGGCGGGACAGCGTTCGATGACCGATTGCCAGCGACTGCGCGATCAGATCCTTCTGGACCCTATTCTCGGTCATGATCGAGCGCACCTGCCGCCGAACTGCGCCGCTCATGTCGGATGGGACGTCGGCCTCAAGCTGCCGAATGCGCCGCTGTACCGCGTTCCGGATGAAGGGTTTCGCGCCCGCAATGGGATGCCGCAGGACCCGGGTTGGAAACACCAGGGCGGCGATCTCCTGCTCGAACCGGACTGAGCAGCGGAAGAAACGCCTATAAGGGCCAGTGTCAGGAGGTTCCAGGCGTGGCAGCAGTACCTCGTCCGGGCTCCAGTTGGGACCGCACAGCGACCGGAGCACGTTGGTAAGTGCCGCGATGGCTCGCTCGCAGTGAAGCGGGATACCCTCCGCTTCGGGATCGTAGGGGGAGTAGCGCAATGTGGCGACGGCGTCCTCGCTCGTCACCGCGATTAACGCGCCGCGGTTCAGGAGGTCGTAGTGCGTTTCCAGAGCACACAGCGCGTCGCCGATTGTCTCTGAATGCCGCAACAGAGACCCGAGAAGGCCGAGAGAAGCGAGAGTTGTTCGCTGACCGACGAGAAGGCCGAAGTGGGCACATTGGGTTTGGCTGGCCGCGAGGGCCGTAAGCCGGCCTAACGACGCGAACGAGGTGACTTCCGGGGTGATAAATATCCTCGGGTTGATCCCAGCCTGTTTAAACAAATCAACAGGGTCAATGCCTCGTTCTACCAATATTTCGTAGATCGAATAAGCTGCATATACGTGGACGGCGTCCATGGCCTTCGAAGGCTTGATTTTATCGGTAGCTCGGGTGCGTTTGACTCGAACAAAGCTCGAACTGTCACCTGACGTAAGTTTGGAGGGCATGGCAATCCCCGCCTGCACCTTGGTCAGGATTTGATGTTAGAACATGAAGTTGCTGGCGTGGCAATTAACTATTCCGTTGTATTCGCGATTAACGAGTAATATACGACCGGCAGTGAAAAATTAAATTAAGAGCCAACAGCCATCTAATGTTAAACGACATACTCCCTACCGGTATTGGCGCCGAACAAATCTGCCGAGGTGCTAGCGATCACCGGCCGCTCACAACCGCTGAGGTGGCCTAACGCACGAGAAGCGGAACCATGAACGCCCAACTCAGGGTGAGGGTAGTGGCGTCACCTCCCTTGGCAGCCGAGAGAGGACAGTAACGTTGTGGTGGATTGAGACGCCTTTGTGCTGGCGCACCGGCACGTCACTGAGGGAGCAGCCTGCAGCGCACAACCGAGTGCGCTCCCGGTTCAGTTGTCCATTTCCCTACGGTAGTCGAGTGTGCAGCCGCGCATAAAATGCTTTGGATGTCCGCTTTCCACCCCGGGCGATCCTTCGCACCGTCAAGCCGATCGAGTTTTGACAATAGAGTAATGCGAGGGGTTTGCTCCCTCCCCTCGCTCTGCTCTGACGATGCCAGCCTCGATCAAGCCAGGGTCACCCTGCGGACGCGATCCTTGGTCAGCCACCGGCACAGGGGCCACGCCTTGGGACCGAACTCAACTATCTTGGGGGCTTGAGGGTCGGCTGGCGGACCTAAGTGGACCCCTCGCTTCAATCCGCGCAAGATGGTCCTGATGCTGTCGCTGGAGGTCCTCGAAGGTGACCAAGAGCGTCTCAGCTTCTTCAGTCGGCAGGGCTTCCGTAACAGGCGGGCGATGAGGGCACGTTGCTTCGCGATGTGCTGGACACCGTGCTCGACGTGCCGCCTGACCGTATCGAGTTCGGCTTCGCCTTTGCGCATTGAGCATCATAGCAGACGTACCCCGGCCCGGGAGCATCCGCCTTCACACCCCGAGCGAGCCACCAAACGGTCAAGCTGAGCGAGTTCATGTCCTAAATCATCGCAAAAATCTGAGAACCCAACTCTCTACCCGGGTTCAGCCATTTCCCCCGGTGCCACCCCCTCCGGCCCTTTGATTGAGCTACGAGGAAGCCTCGGAAGAACATCGTACAGGCCGACCCGGCTCCCTCCCCACACAGACACCCTCTCCGCTGCCCGAGGTTGGCTCACGGCTGGCCTCTAGGCTCCCTACGTCCCCAACACCCATCATACGAGAACGCTGACCACAGAGCAGCACAGGGGATTGACGAAGGACTTTCTGCGTCATTACCTGACAATCAACGTTCGATGACTAGAGTGTACAGGTCATGGCTCAGGGCAAGTTTGTGTCCTACCTCCGTGTCTCCACGGCTAAGCAGGGGTCATCAGGGCTCGGCCTGGAGGCTCAGCGCAAGGCGGTCGAGGACTACCTGAACGGTGGGCGGTGGAGCGTCATCGAAGAGGTGATCGAGGTCGAGAGCGGCAAGCGGTCGGACAGGCCCAAACTGGCCGAGGCTCTCCGGTTGTGCCGCATCCATGGGGCTACCCTCGTCATCGCCAAGCTGGACCGGCTGAGCCGTGACGCGGCGTTCCTGATGAAGCTCCAGAACGATGGGGTGAAGTTCGTGGCGGCCGACATGCCTCAGGCCAACCACATGGTCGTGGGGATCCTAGCCGTGGTCGCCCAGGCTGAGCGGGAGATGATCTCGGCGCGGACTAAGGCTGCGCTCTGGGCTGCGAAGGCACGGGGGGTCAAGCTCGGTGGGTACCGTGGAGTAACCATCTCACCCGACGCCATAGCCAAGGGCAGAGCTACCCGCGCGGCCCGGGCTCAGGCAAGGGCGGAAGACCTCGGAGAGACGATCAAGGCGATCCAGGCCGAGGGGATCACGTCGCTTAGCGGGGTAGCCAGGGTGCTCAACGAGCGAGGCATTCCGACGCTGAGCGGGAAGGGTAGATGGCAGGCCGTGTCGGTTCAACGGGTGCTAGCGCGGCTTTGAAGGCATGAAAGCCCTGCCACCTGATGCCATTCTGAAAGCACCCTTACCTCACTCAACATCCAACACCCTATTCAACCCTATCATCCCTTAGCTCACACATTGAGCAACCATTCCAGCAGCCATGCTAGCCTGGGTGGGTTGTCTATCAGCCCTTGACCCATGCCAACGTTGCATCATTCATCGTTCTCACAAATAATAACAATGATGAACTCCTGTCCATCATAGCGCACTAACACTATCCATAGCGTAACTAACTCATGCTGTAGTGCGTGCACAACTTCCATGTCCAGTACAGGCGCGGGTCTGAGCCGGCTCCGACTTGACGCCGGCCCGTCGCTGCCGTATTTGAGTTTCAGCCTGTCCGTGTTAGGGCAGGTATGCGGAAAAACAAAATGACTCGGCGGTGTAATGCCTCGGGCTGCCAGACCATGGTAGCTACCGAGCACGGGATCTATTGCTCGAAACACTCTGCGGCAAAACGACGACACGGACATCCGGACCAAAAAGGCATCACTAAGCATGACCTCAAGACTTATCTCGGGATCGTCCACGAAAAGAGGAAGAAGCACGAGGGCAAACTCGCATGGATAAAGATGGAGGAGAAGTGGAGGGATCTTGTAGCAATCGCCAACGGTGTCATTGCCCGGGCAAACGAGGGCAGGGCGATGAATCGATATAAGCGATTAGCCGCGATTGAGATCAGGAAGCTGGCCGATCACGTTGACCCCTCGGAGATAATCGACACGGTCCTTGCTATGTACCTTATGCAAGAACTCGAAGGCCGCCGCTTCAGGAGCGACAATGCGTTCTGGACCCAGCTAGTCCGGAGAGTCCGGGGTCTGACAACGCTTAACGCTGGAGTCCGGATAGACCCTGATACGCGCAAGAAGAGGACAACCTACAGCGAGCTGCCTCCGAAGAGCACCCTAGCCATTGCTTCCTACCTGAGGAGCGCTTTGGGTTCAGCAGGCGTCTTCATAGCTCAAATGGTACGAGACGACAGAGAGCGGGAAGAGGCAGAGCGGAGGAGCTACTTCGAAGCGCTGACGGAGTTGGCCTGACCGGCCCCTCTTATTCTGTAGTCCGGATTTGACGGAAGCAAAACCGGACCTGCTCTCATTCTGAGCTTCTGATCCTGCTCCTCAGAACTGAAGCCTGTTCGTACTAACCCCCTGAACAATAAGCGTTTCCTGGTCCCGTGGAGAGCGGTCGAGAGCGGCTGGAGAACGCCCGAGAGCAGTCATTCCTTATAGGGAAGACACAAGAGATTTGTCTTAATCAGAGACACAAGAAAGGAGACATAAGGGGCATGATCCGTGTCATAGACTCCATTATGGGATCGGGTAAGACGACCTACGTAACCAACCTGTTCAATGACATGTACAATCCTTCACGAAATAAGGAAAGGGTCATTTACGTGACACCCTTTCTCGATGAGGTGAGTCGCATAAAGAAGGAGTGTCCAGAAACCAAGTTCCATGAACCTGATACCGAGTCATTTCGTACCAAGAGGGAACATCTGTCATACCTTGTTGATCGTGGATATAACATAACCACAACCCATTCCTTATTCTCGATGCTGACTAAAGACATATACCAGAAGCTACGACGCTCTAATTACGTCTTGGTGCTAGATGAGGTCATGGAGTGTGTCACTACATACGACTCGTTGTCTAAGTGTGATATCAAGATGCTGTTTGATACTAAGTATATGTACGAAGATAAGGACACCAATGATCTAATATGGGACCATGGCGTCAATGGTGATTACGGAGGTAAGTTCAACGGTGTCATGAACCTCTGTGATAACCGTAAGCTCACCCTCTATAGTGGCAAGGTCATCCTTGAGAAGTTCCCCGCTGACTTCCTTGAGTGCTTCCGAGAAGTTTACATCCTGACATACCTCTTTGAGGGGTCGGCTATGTCAGCCTACCTCAAGGCTCATGGTCACACCTACGAGATGCTCACGCTCAGTGAGGATAGGCGCGAGCTCAAGCCTTGGGCTGAGTACGGAGATGAGAGTTCGAGGAAGTCAGACCTGAAGCAGCTAATCACGATCTACGAAGGTCAAGCCAACCAAGTGGGTACCAAGGTAGGCAAGGCGTGTCCTCTGTCGTCAACTTGGTACGACACTCAGGCGAGGAATAGAACCGGCAAGCTTGAGGTCATGAAGGGCTCTACAGGTCACTTCTTCAAAAAGGTAACCGAGACGAAATCATCACACAATGCATGGACTGTCTTCAAGAAGCATAGAAATGCACTCCAGGGTGATGGGTACACCAAGGGCTGGATCACCTACAACTGTAGAGCCACCAATCAGCATATTGAGAAACGATCTCTAGCCTACCTGTGCAATGTCTATCACAACCCTAACATCGTTCAGTACTTCAAGCAACGCGGCATCGCCTTCAACCAAGATCTCTATGCCCTATCCGAGATGCTTCAGTGGATCTGGAGGTCTCAGGTCAGGAGGCATGACCCCATTCATCTCTTCATCCCGTCTGAACGGATGCGGAACCTGCTGTACCTCTGGCTTAACACCCGGAGTACACCTGAGCTTATCAGCAAACTTAGCTGACTAGCTCACCCCATAGCGGCTCAATGCCGTCTCTGAACCCCTTAACTATGGAGATCGTAATTCATGTCACCAATAAACCCGGCGTCTACCGTGCCTACCTCGGTAACACCCTGCTCTGCACCACCCGTCAGCCCTTCTTCGACGGAGCCAGGGCTCTACTGAAGCTCGGCCACAGTCCCGACGAGGCGTTGAACATGCGCCACCAAGGGAGTGACCGTCCGTCCTTCAAGCCGACCACTATCGGTAAGGCTGCGAGGCTCACTGTCATTGAAACACCCACACTTGGGCCAGTCCTGAAGCCGTTCCGAGAATCGCCATTCTCAGGATAGCAGCAGAACACGCTTTGGAGTGGAACGGTAGCGTCATACACAGCGACGGAGCCATTGCGGGTGCTTTTGTCGCCTGAGCGAAAGCCGGGCCTGCCTGAGCAACGCCTTGCGCAAACATGGGGAGAACTGCGGCTTGTGGTGTTCGCCACCTGTTGTTCTCCCCAGCACTATGTCACAGCAGTGCTCCATAGACAGTGTGCCGTTGATCAAGGGCTACGCGGCGCTTCTGTTCAGGTCGCATAGCTATGATGCTGTTTAGGGGCTAATGATGTCGAGATTTGGACTCCTGCCCGGTATGTTTTTACTACTAACTCTCTGTTCGTCAGCAAGATCACATGCTGGTCAGATCGTTCTAGGTCGGTGTCACATGGAGGAATGTAGCTGGTTTCAAATTCAAGACCGTGACACCGTTCTTGCAAACCAATCCGGATCTCTGATCCGAGTCACGATTGCCACAGGATCCTCTAAGCATCCGGGCGGCTCTTACGAACGAAAGAGTCGAATTACATGGGATCGACCGACTAACTCGTTTGTGTTCTGCTCGAAGTCGCGGCCCTCGGTCATCTACAAGGTTGGCAATGACTGGTTGGCATCCAGACTCTCACCGGGACACTCCGCTGGCGTGGGTGGCTACAACACCTCGGACTATGCAGAGTACTTTTTGGTTTGTCATGGCCTAGCGAAGGCTGACCCAAACGATCTAAGGCTTGCCGCTCGGTTTGGATATGCTGAACACCTCACGGACCAGGTTGGTCAGGTGCGTCTTTCACGGCCGGAGGACATCGCGTATATTCAATGAATGCTGGTGTCTGATGAGGCACGGGCCTATTGATCGATTTCCATGATACGCTCGAAGGCTGAGCCGGTCATCTCCTTACCCCCAGGATCAGCCACCAAGATACCCCTGAAGCCCTGGCGGGTGAGATCCCAAATCTTCTCTGGGGCCTGATCAGCGGTTCTACATGCGAAGGTAAATCAACTGGCCTCTAGGATCTTTCGCCTTCACCTTGAACAAGGCTGACCTCCTGCTCCTATGCGCTGAACATGGGGAGAGAGGAGGCTGATTGTGAGGTGATGCGGTTGGGCGGAGTGGTGTCAGCCCTAAGAACTAAGCCTGCGCTGCCCAGCCCAGATCGCCGACTCGGCAACGTGGGTTAAAGCAAAGGTTGGCCCCTGCACTCAAGGTGCCCTCTCGGGGCTGCATTCCTGCACACAGTCCCGGGAAGGGGGTAGATGTGCAGCGATACTACTTCGATGTTCATGAGCCGAGCGGTTCGACCCGTGACGGCCATGGAGTAGAATGCGACAGTCGAGCTGAAGTCCAGCGTCAGGCTATAAGAACTCTTTGCGAGCTGATCCATCATGCAGCTCCTCAAGCTCCAGAGAGTGTCTGCACTACAGTTCGAGACAGCACTGGCAATTTCGTTTTGGAGGTCGTGCTCATGGTGTCGGTCGATTGGGTGTCCGGAACAGCAGAACGCTCAGCGGAGGGTTAGGACCTTGCTGAGCGAACTGTAGCTTCCTTCGGAGATCGGAGGTCCAACTACCCCTCGCTAGACCGGTTACAGCGCGGCAATACCCTTCCTCGCCCACCTTGACCGAACCAACCGCCCCGTGGCGTGTTCCCTCTTCGTTCTCGATGATTCGGACGGAGGGCACTACGATGCTGGCGAGAGACACCGGACCCATTGAAGGCTCCTCCGCTGCCACCTCATGCCCCGTGGAGGCCATCGCTGCGGCCTACCTTTCGCAGACCTCAGGCGATCCCTCGCTTGCCCTACGCTGTGCCATCACGGATGCCCTGGCCGACCTCCTGGAAGCCGAACGCCGCACCAGGGAGCGCAGCCGGCTCATCTCCCGGGGTTTCGTCCGTGGACGCCTGGATGACACTGGCGATGCGCTTTGACGATCCTCCGCCACCTCGGCCGAAGAACCTCGCCAGCTACCCCTACGTGGTCGTGCGGGTGGCGTGCCCTCAGTGCCGGGACAGACAAGGCAGCTACAGACTCGCGAGGTTGGCCGCGAAGTTCGGCCCGGAGACGCCGCTTGACGAGGTGCTGGACAGGATCGCGATGGACTGCCCATGGCGAGACCCTCCGCGGGGCAGGATCAAGAGCCAGTATGTGCCTAAGTGCAAGGCGCATTTCGTGGACTTGGAGCGGCCCGGGAGACCACCGGATCTGCCTCCGGGGTTGATGAAGTTGCGCCTGGTCAGGGGCGGAAAGGGGTGATGGCAGTCTGCTAGGCATCGCCGCACAAATCCTCACCACCTTGTTAACAAATGGTGCAACCAAGGGCGCGGGATTGAGTTACGTTAATTAGACCTAGGCGAAAAAAAGGGCCACCCCTTGTGAGAGCGGCCCGAAGTCTAGGGAGGAAACGCCCATGAGGGCGAGAGCAGCACGGCGACGCCATCGCTATGCTGCATGGGAGTAACTCGGCGTGTGGCTTGGTGGTTCCTGCGACGGCTGCCGATACAAAGGTCCGCTCCGGCGAGCCTTCTTTTTTGCCAGGGGACCCGGTGAGGAGTGCTACCGAGTCCAGGCGGCGACCTCCTGATGCTCCGAGCACGTGCCGCGGTGGTGCCGGCTGAAGCTCCAGCTCCCATCGCCGCATCTCGCGGTTGCTCCCTCCACCCCGTGCCCATCCCGTGTGTTGGCCGCCTGACCATCGACGTTCGTGCAAGGGTGATGGGAGGTTAGCTCTCCTTCCGCTGGTTCCCAATACTCGTAGGCCGTGGCGGTAATCGCGAGTGCTCCGGCTCCACAGTCAAGCCTATCGTGCGATGTGGCTTGGTGATGACGGGGCGGCCTGGACCAGTTCTCTGGGCCTACCCTGTGATGCTCAGTGGGCCGAGTGATCACGTGACGGTCGAAGCAGCGGCGAACAAGAACCGCGTCTCGGCTGATGGCCTACCTATTTCCAATACGGCTCAGCAAGCATTCATCGCTGAGTCTTCTTCAACGATTGACAAGTCGCCCAGCCATAATGGCGTTCAAGATCGCCTCACGGACATCTTCGGTCAAACTCGAAAACGGCGGGAGATTGATCGCCATGTCTTTGGTGATTGGGAGCTTGTTCTGACCGTCGAATATGGCTGCTGCGCTACGCTTCACTTCTTCGAGGGAGAGCGCCTGCGTCTTCACGAGATCACTAACGGTGAGGGTATGTAGGTCGTGGTGCATCGGGGGTTGCCTGAAGCCAGGTACGCGACTGACAACGGTATATGGGCATTGAGGCCATTCAATGTGCGAATGGGGAGTACCTCCTCACTGCAAGTCCCGATGGGATTTGTCCTTCGAGTGCAGTGCGACCCTTGTCACACTGGTGTCACACCGCGTCACACGAGATAGGCTGATTCTTCCACCTCAGGCCCCTTGCGCTGAACCAGCCGGCTGCTATGTTCATCGGCGTAACGGATTGGCCTGAATGGGGAATTTGTCGAGGGCTACAGAGGCTTCGCGGTCAGCACCCGTAGCTCAGCTGGATAGAGCGTTGCCCTCCGAAGGCAAAGGTCACACGTTCGAATCGTGTCGGGTGCGCCAACATTCTCAACAACTTGGCTGGTTTGCGGCCCTGGTTCTGACAGGGTTGCGGAAGCGCTGCGAAAGCAGCGGGCACCACATTGCGCCCTGGTGTGGTTGGATGACGCACGCTGCCCCGCCTCCGAGAATGGGCGCCCCGCCCCAGCGGCTGGGCAGACCCTCGAGAGGACGACCCGCACGATGCCGATCAAGGCGCTCAACGACCGCAAGAAGCTTTCGTCCGACTTCAACGAGGCCAACGACGCCTTCATCGACGCGGTGCTCGGCGCGCTCCAAGCCGGCGAGATCCCGCTCGATCTCGCCCGGGCCTACCTCGCCCATCCGGTGGCGATGATGCACGCGAGCGGCGCGCAGGCGGTGGCCGACTACTTCGAGCGGATCCTGTCGCAGAAGCCCAAGATCGACTGGACGCCGGGAGCCTGAGGGCGGCACTGCCACGGGGGCGACGCGCGGGGCACATCCCGGGTGCTGTCTGCGCGACGCCGAACAGGGAACCGAGCGTGTACAAGGTAACAGGAACCGACCCTACCGGCCGCGCGCTGACCTTCGCCTGCGGCACTGATCTGCAGGCGCTCGACAAGGTGCGGGAGCTGATGGCGCGAGGCTTCCGCGACATCTCGGTTGCCGATCCCAAGGGGCAGCAGACCAACGGGCCTGCGTTCGAACGCTCGGTCGGCCTCGAATACGACTGACACCCGCCAGGCCTATGTACCGGCGTGAAGCACGCCGCTAAGCCTGAGGCGCGGCGTTCGCCGGTCCCAACCTCCACCCGATCTCATCCTGCCACCGGCGCACGACCTGCGTCGCGAGTGCCCGCGAGCGCTTCCTAGGGTCGGGGGAGCTTGGCATAGGTTGCGCGCACACGGCGGCGGTCGACAGGCTCAAGGCGGGCCCGCGCCTCGATTGATTCCCGCAGCGCGCCGCCGTTGAACTCGGCCCGGTCCAGCATCTCGGCGAGGTCCTGGCCGCGCGGCCCGCAGAGCACGTGCACCAGGCCGCGTAGGCATTGGATCCTGGCACGGACGACCGGCGCAGCATCGCCCGGCTCCTTGCCGTCATCAGGACCGGAGCGTGAAGCCGGACCGCCGCCGCATCACCGCTATCGAGCGGGGTCGCCGCGACGCCGTCAGCCGCCCCGGAATCGAGGACCGTACGCAGCTCCCCCTACCCGCCGCACCGCACCGCCACCACCGCCCCGGCGAAGCGCCCGGCGATGGCGCCGGCGGTGAGCGGCGGGGTGCTGCCGGCAGCTGCCTTCGGAGCCTCGGGACCGAGGAGGGCCTTGAGGGTCTCCAGTCCGACGAGCGGATGGGTGAGCGGCGGCATCACGCCGGCGACGAGACGGGGCTGCGCCGGCAGGCGGGCGACGAGGCCGAGGAGACGGCCGGACCGGTCGAGGACCGGGGCACCGGCGGCGCCTGGCTGGAGCGGGGCGATGAGGCCGGCCCCCGCGATCTCGCCGGTCGTCACGGTCGCACCGTCCGCCCCCGCCGCGAGCACGATGCTGGCCTCTCCCGGGGCGGCCGGGGCCGGGGCGAGGACGGGAGACGACCCGGGCGGGGTGGCGCCTTCGAGGAGCGAGAGGCCGCTCACCTCGTCGCGCCGCAGGACCCGGACCGGCGCGTCGGCGACCCGCGGCGCCGGGCAGGCGCCGGGCAGCACCGCGACGATCCGGCGGGGGCCGACGACGAGGCCGGGGGCG
>NZ_LABZ01000087.1 GCF_001043955.1 Methylobacterium tarhaniae
CGCCCATGGGCGCGAACAGGCGGTAGAGTGCGCTGCGCGAGACGCCGAAGCGGCGGCAGAGATGCTCCACGGTGAGATCGGCGGAGGCGATCTCGGCGTCGATGGCGCTGCGGACGGCGAGGAAGACCGGCGCGGGCACCGGAGGCCGCCCGACCTCGCCGATCGCGGTACGAGCCGCCGCGGACAGGAGGACCGCCGTGGCCTGGGCGGCGACGCGCGCCTCCGCGGGGCTGAAATGGGGGACGTTCGCGCCGAGGGACCGCAGGTGGTCGCTGACCAGCGCCCCGAACGCCGTGGCGCCGGGCAGCACGGTCCCGTGCGCCTCGGCGAGCCCGGCTCCGCCCTCCGGAAACAGGCCGCGCGGGATGATGACGGTGATGGCGCGGTAGTCCGTCGAGTCCAGGGAGAGGGGCTGCGCGAGATCGAGCAGGGCGACGTCTCCGGGGCCCATCGGCGTCTCGTGCCCCGCGCTCCGGATCGTCGCCCGTCCGTCGATCCGGAGTTGCGCCGCGACGTGGTCGACCCCCATCCGTGCGACGAGGCCGCGCGACCGCTCGTTGCGCAGCTCCGAGGCCGCGGTGAGGCCGATGATGGCGTTGCCCAGGTGGTAGACCTCCGACTGGCCGCGGAAATCCGGAGTGTCCTCCTTGCGGATCTCGACGTCCCAGAACGGCGCCACCGCCTCGCGCCACGCAGAGATCGTCCGCGGCCCGAACGTCGAACCTTCCAGGCACAGGTTGGGGCCGCGCAGGGTCATGTCGGGCTCGAAGCTGGAGCGGTCTCCCACCCCCGGCCCGTCAGGCTTGCACGCCGGTCACGCTCGTGCAAATCGATTCGCCGCTATAGGCTTGTTTTCCCATCTGCACGGCGATCCGGTCTCCGTGGAATCCGTTCGGAGGCCGCCCCCGAGGGCGGCCGCGCCGCTAGCGCCGTGCCGAGACCGCGGCCGCCTCGTCGACTCTCTCCCCGATCCAGACCACGTGCCGCCCGCCGCTGCCGGCCGAGCGCACCTTGTGCTCCTCGACCGCGAAGCCGCCGCGCTGCAGGCGGGACTTGAACTTGCGGTCGGGGCTCTCGGACCACACGCCGAGGAGCCCGCCCGGCCGCAGGGCCCGGCGGGCGCGCCCCAGGCCGGCGACGTCGTAGAGCCGGTCGTTCGTCTGCTGCACCAGCCCCTCCGGGCCGTTGTCGACGTCGAGCAGGATGGCGTCGTAGCCGCCCGGGCTCGCGGCGATGAGGTGGTGGACGTCGGTCTCGTGCAGCGTCACCCGGGGATCGTCGAGGCTGCCGGCGAAGAGGTGCGCGAGCGGTCCCCGCGCCCAGGCGGCGACGGCCGGGATCAGCTCGGCGACGACGACCTCGGCGTCGGGCCCGAGCTCCGCGAGGGCGGCCCGCAGGGTGAAGCCCATGCCGAGCCCGCCGATCAGCATCCGCGGCCGCCTCCGCTCGCGCAGCCGCGCGCAGGCGAGGGTGGCCAACGCCCGCTCCGAGCCGCTGCGGCGGCTGTTCATCAGCTCGATCGAGTCGACCACGATCGCGTACTCGTCGCCGCGGCGCATCAGGCGCAGGGAGGCGGTCTCTCCGGGGATGGCGCTGGTGTCGAGGTGCACCCAGGGGATCAAGGGCCGAACTCCATCGGGATCGCAGGGCCGGGGAAGCGGCACCGTCTCGCGATCGGGGACGACGCGGGGACGCGACGGGATCCGGGGCCGCTCCCGCGGCACGGGCCGCGAACTCTCGTGCGCCGATTCCCTGGACCGATCGCTCGCGGCAGGACCGCCGGAACGGTGCCGGCTATCGCACGGGCCGGCATGCCTCGTCGAGCGGCGGAGACGGGATGCGGGCCCGGCGGGACGTTTGTCCTCGGGGGGTGTTTCGTGCCATATACCTGGGGATGAGCGACAACGAATTCTATCCCTTCTCCATCGAGGTGGCCCCGCTGAACAGCCCGAAAGGAAAATTCGGCTGGGCGATCCGCAAGCACGGCAAGCTGCTCGAGCGGTCGGACCGGCCGCACGACAGCGAGGAGCGGGCCTATGCCAGCGCCACTGCGGCCGTGGAGCGCGCCTTCCGCCCGGCCGACCCGCGCCGCCGCTGACGCGCCTGTCCCGACGAAGCAGGGATCGGCCCGTCGCAGGACGGGCGGCGGATCCGAGGCCTGGAGCAAGGTCGGATGGCGATGCCATCGCACGTTGCTCCAGGGAGCGGCACACCCGAACCGCCCCACCTCCGCCGGACGAGCCGTCCCGGCGGGGAGCATCCGGACATCGTGCCGTCGCCGGCCCCTCGTGCCACGGCATGTCGCGGCAGACGGACCATCGCTCTTTGCTACGCCGCGATGCGCATCGGATGTAAACAACAAACCGCATTGTCAGCGCTATCGTTACCGTCCATAGTCGGACACTCGATATGTGGCTGGCTTTCTCGGACCCCGTAGCCCGAATTCACGGGCGGGCCTCCGACACGTCCTCCCTGCATGATCGCGAAATCTGTCCAGCGGCACCGATCGCGGGCAGAGCGCCCCCGGACGGGTCCGCAATCCCGCCGGAGGATCCGCCATGGCCAAGATGTTCATCACCGGCTCGGCCCGCAGCCCGTCGACCGAGGAGTTCAAGGAGCGCGTCGCCCGGCTGGCCGAGATGCCGGCCCACACCGCCTCGCCCGCGAACGCGCGCAAGAACAGGCCCGCGAAACCCGGATTCGCGCAGCAGCCGCTGCGGCGCGCCCCTGAGGGCCCGGCGGAAGAGGAAGGCTAGGCATCGTTCGCCGAAGTGGTCACCGGTTCGGCGGTGAACATGATGCGAGAACACGAATCTCGGCAGCGTTGCGCCGTGCAACTCTGCTGAGGACGCCGGGCCGGCTCCCCTCATCGCCCGTGGCCCTGATATGTTAGATCCTGCCCGCCGGCGCGACGCGAGCCGGCGACCGCGGCAGGAGAGCCCCGATGAGCTTCGTGACCACCGGCGACGGCGTGCAGATCTACTACAAGGACTGGGGCCCGCGCGACGCGCAGGCCCTCGTGTTCCACCACGGCTGGCCGCTGTCGTCCGACGACTGGGACGCGCAGATGCTGTTCTTCGTGCAGAAGGGCTACCGGGTCGTGGCGCATGACCGGCG
Source organism: Methylobacterium tarhaniae (assembly GCF_001043955.1). Lineage (GTDB taxonomy): Bacteria > Pseudomonadota > Alphaproteobacteria > Rhizobiales > Beijerinckiaceae > Methylobacterium > Methylobacterium tarhaniae. The sequence goes on from NZ_LABZ01000087.1 coordinate 3,118, forward strand.
CGGCCACGGCCGCTCGTCGCAGGTCTCCGAGGGGCACGACATGGACCACTACGCCGCGGATGCGGCGGCGGTCGTGCACCGGCTCGGCCTGACGGGCGCGATCCATATCGGGCATTCGACCGGCGGCGGCGAGGTCGCCCGCTACGTCGCGCGCCACGGCGAGCCGCAGGGGCGGGTCGCCAAGGCGGTGCTCGTCAGCGCCGTGCCGCCCCTGATGCTCAAGACCGAGGCCAATCCGGGCGGACTGCCGATCGAGGTCTTCGACGGCTTTCGCGCCGCTTTGGCCGCCAACCGGGCGCAGTTCTTCCTCGATGTCCCGACCGGGCCGTTCTACGGCTTCAACCGGCCGGGCGCGCAGGCGCTGGAGGGCGTGATCCGCAACTGGTGGCGCCAGGGCATGATGGGCGGCGCGAAGGCGCATCACGACGGGATCAAGGCCTTCTCCGAGACCGACCAGACCGAGGACCTCAAGGCGATCTCGGTGCCGACCCTCGTGCTGCACGGCGAGGACGACCAGATCGTGCCGATCGACGCCAGCGGCCGCCTGTCGGCGACGCTTCTGCGGAACGGCACGCTCAAGACCTATCCGGGCCTGCCGCACGGCATGCTGACGACCCACGCCGACACGCTGAATGCCGACCTCCTCGCCTTCGTGAAGGCCTGATCCCGGCGAGGCGACGGGAGGCCGGGCACCATGCCGGCCCCTGCTGCGGGCGGCCCGGATCCGGTCACGGGCAGGCGGGAGACGAGGCCGCCTGCCCGGATCCGGGCGGCACGAGGCCGCCGGCCTCCCGCACCACGTCGAGGAAGGCCCTCAGCGGCGCCGGGACCTGCCGGCGGCCCGGATAGTAGAGGTGGAAGCCCGGGAAGGGCGGACACCAGGGTGCCAGGAGCCGCACCAGGCGGCCGGCGGCGATGTCGTCGGCGACATAGCCCTCGAAGACGAGGCCGAGGCCGAGGCCGTCGAGGGCGGCGAGGCGGATCAGCTCCTGGTCGCCGAGGATCAGCGGGCCGTCGACCGCGACGGCCGCGGCGACCCCGTCGCGCTCCAGCTCCCAGGGAAACAGGCTCCCGCCCGGGAAGCGCTGGCGCAGACAGGCATGGCCCGTCAGGTCGCCCGGCGCCTGCGGGGTACCGCGGGACGCCAGATAGGCGGGCGCGGCGACGACGGCGAAGCGTTGCGGCCCGCTCAGCGGCACGGCCACCATGTCGAGGGCGAGGCGCTCGCCGAAGCGCACCCCGGCATCGAAGCCCTCGCCGACGATGTCGGTGAGCGCGTCGTCGCTCGCCACCTCGGCCCGGACCTCGGGGTACAGGGTCAGGAAGCGGGCGAGGAGCGGCATCAGCACCAGGCGGCAGGCGCTGCGCGGCGCGTTGAGCCTCAAGGTCCCGGCAGGCCGCGAGGCGGCCGCAATGGCCGCGTCCACGGCGGCGGCGATGGCGTCGAGGGCCGGGGCGAGCCGGAGCAGCAGGGCGGCGCCGGCCTCGGTCGGGGCGACGCTGCGGGTGGTGCGGTTGAGGAGCCGCACGCCCATCCGCTCCTCCAGCCCGCGCAGGGCGTGGCTCAGCGCCGAGGGCGACAGGCCGAGCTCGGCCGCGGCGCGCCGGAAGCTGCGGTGCCGGGCCACCGCCGCGAAGGCCGCGAGGTCGGAGAGGTCGTCGCGGACCATTGGTGAGCCTGGCTCATCGGTTCATGCGGGACGGCACAGCTTATCCGGCGGGCGCCGGAATGCCAGATCGGTGCGGCCCCTTCAGGAGTGCTTCGATGCAACGACGTTCCCTCGGCCGCTCCGGCCTCACCGTCTCCGCCCCCGGCCTCGGCTGCATGGGGTTCTCGGAATTCTACGGCCCGACCGACGAGGCGGCGGCGCCCGCCGCCCTGGAGGCGGCCCTGGCGCTCGGCTACGACTTCCTCGACACCGCCGACATGTACGGGAACGGCCGCAATGAGGAGTTGATCGGCCGCGTGCTGAAGGACCGCCGCGACCGGGTCGTGCTGGCGACGAAGTTCGGCATCGTGCGCCGGGAAGGCTCGAGCGAGCGGCGGATCGACAACAGCCCGGCCTACCTCACCGCCGCCTGCGAGGCCTCGCTGCGCCGCCTCGGCGTCGAGACCGTCGACCTGTATTACTGCCACCGCCGCGACCCGTCGGTGCCGATCCCCGAGATGGTCGGCGCCATGGCCCGCCTCGTCGAGGCCGGCAAGGTGCGGGCGCTCGGCCTGTCGGAGGTCTCGGCCACGACCCTGCGGGCGGCCCATGCGGTCCATCCCATCGCCGCGGTGCAGACCGAGTATTCCCTGTGGAGCCGGGAGCCCGAACAGGGCCTGCTCGACGCCTGCCGCGACCTCGGCGTCGCCCTCGTCGCCTATTCGCCGCTCGGCCGCGGCTTCCTCACCGGGGCGGTCGACGTCGCGGCCCTGGCGCCGGACGACTTCCGCAGGGGCAACCCGCGCTTCCAGGGCGAGGCGCTGGCGCAGAACCGCCGGCTCGCGGAGGCCTTGGGCGATTTCGCGCGCGAGCGCGGCGTCACCGCCGGGCAGGTGGCGCTGGCCTGGCTGATGGCCCGCGCACCCCACGTGATCCCGATTCCGGGCACCCGCCGGCCCGAGCGCCTGGCCGAGAACGCGGCGGCCGCCGACCTCGCCCTGACCCCGGCCGATGTCGCGGCCCTCGACGCGCTGTTCGCCCCGGACGCGGCGGCGGGAGCGCGCTACGCCCCCGGCGGGATGGCGGGGATCGAGAGCGCGGCCGGCTGAGCAGGCTTGCACCGGCACGCCGGCGCTTGATCCGCGCGTCGCGACGGCGGCACGGTCGACGGCCGGTCTCGCCGTGCGGGGCCGGTCGTCGGGATCGGCCCCGCAGGGGGGCGGTCCGCACAGGCTCGACCATGGTTCCGGCCGGTCGCCCTGCGGCGGCGAGCAGACCCTCCGTCGCGCAGGGTGCCTCGGCAACACGGCCCGTTCAGATTCTCTCTCTAAGTGGTTCCCGGTCCGCACACGCCGCGGGCGATCCGGCCGATGCGGCGCCGCGAAGACCCGGGAGATCACCCGATCCGATGACCGACCAGACCTCACCGCGCCCGAGCCGCCTCCGCCGCTGGGGCGGCATGGCCCTGGCCGGCCTGCTCTCCCTGGTGTGTCCCGGGCTCGGCCATATCCGGGCGCGGGCCTGGCCGCTCGGCGTCGCGCTCATGGGCGCGTGGGTCGCCGCCACGGCCGTCATGCTCGGTGTCACCGCCCTGTGGCCGCCGACGCCGCCGGTGGTGACCGCCTGGCTGGCGCTTGTCGCCGCCCTGATCGTGGTCTGGATCGGCGCCGCCATCGATGCGATGCGGCGGGCCCGGTCGTCCTTCAGGCGTCCCCCATCGCCCTGGTGGCGCTCGACCTGGCTCGCGGCCCTCCTGGTCGTCCCGCTTCAGTTCGGGCTGGATTCCGTCATGCCGTTCGGGTGGCGGTCCTTCTCCATCCCCTCCGCGTCGATGAATCCCGGCCTGGTGGTGGGCGACGTGTTCCTCGCCGATGCCCGCCGGGACCGCCCCTTCCCGGCGCGCGGCGACATCGTGATGTTCAAGGCGAGGGACCTGCCCGACACGATCTACGTCAAGCGCGTGGTCGGGCTGCCGGGCGACACCGTCGCGGTGACCGGCGGGGCCCTGGTCCTGAACGGCCGCCCGGTGCCGGTGGAGCCGGACGGGACCGTCACGGTCGGGAACGGGCAGACGGCGCAGGCCTTCATCGAGCGGCCGCCGGGGCGCGACGGCTACCGCATCGCCCGGCTCGACGGGACCTTCTCCCGATCGGACCTGCCGACGACGACGATCCCGCCGGACGCGGTGTTCGTGCTCGGCGACAACCGGGACAGCAGCCTGGACAGCCGCCACGCCGAGATCGGGCCGGTGCGCGCCGAGGACCTCGTCGCGACGGGCGGCACCTTCACCTGGTCGCCGGTGAAGGGCCGCATGCTCACCGCCCTGCGCTGAGCGCCCCCTTCAGCCCTTCCAGTTCTTCAGCGCCGCGAAGGGGCTGTCGGCGGCCGCGCTCTTCGGCGGGTTCAGCACCGGCTCGACCTGGGCGACGGCGTCGGCGAGCGAGAAGGCGGTGCCGCTCGGCAGCTTGCCGCCGGCGGCGTCCTGGTGGCCGCCGCCGCGGAACAGGCGGGCGCCGTCGAGGGCGGTGCCGTCGATCGAGCGGAACGACAGGGTGCCGGCGCGCTGGACGTTGACGAGGCGCTTGGCCCGGCCGCTCGCCATCACCAGGTCGGAGACGCGCTGGAAGGTGCCGGCATCGAGGGCGAAGGACAGGAGCGTGCCGTCCGGGAGCGCGTGGAACAGCGCGTCGGAGCGGGCGAGCGCCCGGGCCATCCGCTGGCGGGTGGTCAGGCTGGCATCGTCGCCGGGCTCGTCGCGCATCAGGTCGTCGACGATCGCGCCGCGGATCGCCGGCACGGCGCGCTCCAGCTCGGCCGGGGTGGCGCCGGTACGCAGCTTGGCGGTCGCTTCGAGCAGCAGGCGGGCCACGAAGGGATCGTGCGCCGGATGCCCGACCGGCACCAGGGTGCCGACATTGTCCCAGAAGATCTCGTCGAGGGCGAAGCCGCCGGGGAAATGCGGATCGTCCTTGCGCCAGAGGTCGAGGGCGTCGACGGAGGCGACGAGCAGCGCCAGGTCCTCGGCCTTCGCCGGGTCGGCCTCGCGGGTGGCGAACAGGGCGCGGTGGGTCGCGACCATCTTGGTCGCGCTGGAATTCTCGTCGACCAGCACGGTGACCGACGGATCGCCGAGGTCGAACCGCGACAGGCGCGGGTTGTCCGGGTCGGCCTTCGGCTCCAGATTCTGACGGCGCATCTGGTCGATCGAGGAGGTGTGGTGGTCGAGCACCACCAGCCGGTGCGGCGCCTCCGGGTCGCGCTTGCGGTTCATGGCGGCGAAGCGGCGCAGGAAGGCGATCGTCGGCTCCTCGATGCCGAGATCGGTGACGAGCACCATCTCGGCCGCCTTGGTTTTCCCCAAGCGCTTCAATTCGTCGTCGACCACGGGACCGACATCGCCGTAGCGCGGCACGTGCACGATCCGGGCGGGCTCGGCATAGGCCGCGACGAGGGTCGCGGCGCCGTAGCCGTCGAGGTCGTGGTGGGTGATCTGGGTCAGGCGCACGTCGAAGGGTCCAGGGTCGGTTCGAGTCGGGAGTGAATCCGGCCAGCATAGCGGCTCGCGCGCCGCTCCGGCAGGGTCGGGCGTCAGGAAATGACCGGCGCCTCGCCCGCCAGGTGCCGCAGCAGGTCGCGCAGCCAGCGATGGGCCGGGTCGTCGTCGTAGGAGGCGTGCCAGAGCATCGCCACCGCCACGTCGTCGAGGGGGACGGGTGCGGGGCTCACCGTCAGCCCGAGGGTCTCGGCGAAGAGGAGCGCCAGGCGGGCATGCATGGTGGTGAGCACCGGCGCGCTGCGCACCAGGAACGGCACCGCCAGGAAGCGCGGCGAGGTCACCGCGAGGGTGCGGCTCAGGCCGAGCTTGGCCAGCGCATCGTCGACCACCCCGTGGGCGGTCTCGCGCAGGCTCGTCAGGACGTGGGGAAAGCGCAGGTAATCGTCGAGGGAGATCGGCGGCGTCAGCCCCACCTGGGCGGCGTTGAACAGGCAGACGTAGCTGTCGCGGTAGAGCAGGCGTTGCTTGTGGTGCATCTGCCCGCGGAACGACAGGTCGATGGCGAGGTCGATCCGGTCGGCATCGATCTCCTGCAGGACATGCGCCCGGTCGACCGAGCGCAGCAGCAGGCTGATCCCCGGTGCCTCTCGCCGCAGATGGGCGAGGAGCCGCGTGCCGAGCAGCACCTCGGTGCTGTCGGGCAGGCTGATCGTGAAGGTGCGCACCACCGTGCGGGGATCGAAGGCCTCGTCCCGGCGCACCAGGACCTGGACCTGGCGCAGCACCGCCCGCAGCGGCTCGGCGAGGGCGAGCGCCCGCGGGGTCGGCCGCATCCCCTCGGGCGCGCGGGTCAGGAGCTCGTCGCCGAAGAGGGTGCGAAGGCGCGCGAGCGCGCTGCTCATCGCCGACTGGCCGATGCCGATCCGCGCCGCCGCCCGGGTCACGCTGCGCTCGGCGAGGAGCGCGTCGAGGGCGACCAGGAGGTTGAGGTCGACCCGGGACAGATCGATGTGATCAATAGCCATTATCGATGCGATCTGTTTGATCCATGCTGCAGCGCAGCGCATATCACGTCCATGAGAGCGGGGCCGCCATCGGATCCCGCCACGGCCAGGACGATGATGATGACCCGGACGACCCTTCGCACGACCTTTCTCGCCGCCGCCGCGACGCTCGCCGCCACGGCCGCCTCCGCCGGGGAGCTCGCCCCGGCCGGGGCGGCCAGCCTCGATCTCGGCTCGCTCGCCGGGGTGGCCTATTATCGGCCCGAGCCCGCGGGCTACCGGGTGGTCGTGACGCTCGCGCCCCGCGCCGCCGCCCCCGCCTCCCGGTTCGAGGCCGTGCTGGCGTCGGGCCAGAGCGTCACGGTCTCGACGCCGCGCCAGGCCGGCGCCGCCCCGCGCGCGGTCACCATCACCCGGACCGGCGACGCCGTCACGGTGACGCCGGTCCGGGTGCGGGAGACCGTCGAGGCGACCGCCTCGATCGATTGAACCTCCGCGGGCGGCCGTCAGGCCGCCCGCGCCGTCGAGGCCGGCAACCACCGTTCGAGCGCCGCGCAGCAGGCCGGGTCGAAGGCGGCGCCGACCTCCTCGCGCATGAGGCCGAGCGCCTCCGGGACCGGCACCGGGTCAGGCGCCGGCCCCGGCGGCGACCACCTCGATCAAGCGCAAGTGTGCCGGCAGGCAGACCCGCTTGAGGTCGTAGGCGAGCGCGGTCTGCCGGGCCGCCGCCCGCAAGGGCGCGACGGCCCCGGGATCGGCCAGCACGCCGACCACCGCCTCGGCGATCTGGGCCGGCGAGAAGAAATCGACCAGGAGCCCGTTCTCGCCCTGGCGGATCACCTCCTCCACCGGCGGGGTCGCGGAGCCGACGATGCAGGCGCCGAGCGCCATCGCCTCCAGCATCGACCAGGACAGGACGAACGGATAGGTCAGGTAGACGTGGGCCGCCGAGACCTGCAACAGGTTGACGTAGTCGCGGTAGGGGATCTTGCCGACGAAGTGGACCCGCGACAGGTCGAGCTCCGCCTTGACCTCGTCGAGGAAGATCTCGCGCCAGGTCCGTCCGGCGGGGGGCCGGGCGCCGTAGCTGGTGTCGCTGCCGCCGACGATCACCGCCCGGGCCTTCGGCCGCCGGCGCAGGATCTCGGGCAGCGCCCGCATGAAGCTGTGATAGCCGCGATAGGGTTCGAGGTTGCGGTTGACGAAGGTGACGACCTCGTCCCCGGGGCCGAGGGACAGGCGGTCGCGGCCGAGCGTGATGCGCGCCTTGGGGTCCGGCCGCAGGAGGTCGGTGTCGATGCCGTCATGGATGACGGCGAGACGGTCGCGGAAGGCGGCCGGGATGCGGCTCGCCTGCCAGGCGGTCGGGCTGACGAGCCGGTCGGAGGCCTCGAAGGCGACGAGCTGGCCGGCATTGCGGGCGCGGGTGCGGAAGGCATGACCCTCCCGGCTCGGGAATTCCGGGTCGAAGCCGGTATCGGCCCCGAACGCGCTGTAGAAGAACTCCGCGAAGGTCAGGAGCCGGGCCTGCGGCCAGACGTCCTTGAGGAAGAGGGTCTCGCCCCAGCCCGAATGCCCGCAGATCACGTCGGGGACGAAGCCTTCGGCCTTCAGCGCCAGCGCCGCCCGCGCCGCCGCCTCGGCCCGCAGGGTCGCGGTCTCGAAATCCGCCGCCAGGGGATGGATCCCGGGATGGGATCGGCCGGCGACCGCGTAGCGGACGTGGCGCACCCCCGGCAGGGCGGGCGCGGGGCCGATGCCGAGCGCCACGACCTCGGTGCCGGGCCGCGCGGCCAGGGCCGGGGCGACGTGGCGGTACTGGCCGGGGAAGTTCTGGTGGACGAAGAGGACGCGCATCGGGTCTCGGATCGGCCCCGGGAGGGCGCGGGCCGGGCGCGCCCCGCCTATAGCACCGCTGCGCCTTTCGGCCGAAAGGGGCCGGGCGGCATTTGCGTCACGGCCGGCGTTTCCGCACATCTGCCCGGACGCTGCGCCCCGGAGGCCACCCCATGCTGACCCTGCGCCAGATCGAGGTCGCCCGCGCCGTGATGGTGACCGGGACCATCGCCGGTGCGGCCAGGCTCCTCAACGTCTCGGCGCCGGGCATCAGCCGGCTGATGAAGTATACCGAGGCCTCGCTGGGCCTCCGCCTGTTCGACCGGCGCGCCGGACGGCTGGTGCCGTCCGATCAGGCGCGCCACGTCTTCGAGCAGATCAACGCCGTCTTCGACAAGGTCGAGGACCTGCGCTGGGTGCTGGAGCGCACGCAAGGGGGCTCGGGGCAGGAACTGCTGATCGGCTCGGTGCCGTCGATCTCGCACGTGATGGTGCCGCGGGCGATCGAGCGGGTGCGCGCGGCCTATCCGCACCTCGTGATCGACATCAACATCCTGAAGCTTGAGGAGGCGATCGACTACCTGCTCCTCGGCAAGGGCGAGGTGGTGGCGATGAGCTACCGCTTGGACCATCCGGCCCTGACCTTCGAGCCGCTGGCCCGCGGCGGGCTGTTCTGCATCGTACCGCTGGATCATCCCCTCGCCGCCCGGACCTCGATCTCGGCCGAGGAGATCGTGCGCCATCCCCTGATCGGCATCGACCCGAACGACCCCTATGGCCGCATCATGTCCGACATCTTCCGCGAGCGCGGGCTGTCCTACGGGATCACGATCCGGGCCCGGTTCGGCTCGACGGTGTGCTCGCTGGTGCGGGCCGGCCTCGGCATCGCGGTGATCGACCAGTTCACCATCGCGCACGACGCCTTCCCGGGCATCCGCGTGCTGCCGATCGACGAGGGGCCGGTCTTCGAGACCTGGATCGCCATGAAGGCCGGGACCGCGTTGAGCATGTTCGCGGCGAGCTTCGTGCGCGTCCTGCGCCAGGAGATGGCGCGGCCGGGGCAGGTGCGCGCCCATCCGTAACATGATGTTACGATCCACGCGCAACTTGGTACTCGGGATGCGGTTGCGACGGCGATAGGGTGCGGTCCAGGGAGAGCTCGCCACGGGCGGGCGCCGACATCAAGGGGCCGCACGCCATGGCTCACGGGCACGCCAGACCCATCCTGCTCGGGCTGATCGGATCGCCGATCGCCCATTCCGCCTCGCCGGCGATGCACGAGGCGGCCGCCGAGGCGGTCGGCCTGCGGGCCCATTACCAGCTCATCGACGTGCCCGGGGCCGATGCCGCGCGCTTGCGCGGCCTGCTGTCGTCCCTCGCCCCGATCGGCTTCTCGGGCGTCAACGTCACCTTTCCGTACAAGGAAACGGTCCTGCCGCTCCTCGATGCGTTGTCGCCGGGGGCGCGCGCCGTCGGGGCCGTCAACACGATCGTGGTGCGCGACGGGCAGCTCACCGGCCACAACACCGACACGACGGGCTTTGCCCGCGCCCTCACCCAGGCCTTCGGGCCCGAGCCCGACGGCCCGGTGGCGCTGATCGGCGCCGGCGGCGTCGGCAAAGCCGTCGCGGTGGCGCTGGCGCGGTTTCCCGGCCTCGAGGTCCGCCTCGTCGATGCCGACCCGGCCAAGGCCGAGGCGGTGGCGGCCTCGCTCGCCGGCCACGCCTCCCTGCGGGTCTGCCGGCGGATCGGGGAGGCGGTCGAGGGTGCGCGCGGCATCGTCAACGGTACGCCGGTCGGGATGCTGCCGGATCGCGGCACGCCCGTACCCCTGGACCTGCTCCGCCCCGGGATGTGGGTCGCCGATGCGGTCTATTCCCCGCTCTGGACCCCGCTGCTGACGGAGGCGGCCCGGATCGGCGCCCGCACCATGACGGGGCGCGAACTCGCCATCCACCAGGCCCTCGACGCCTTCGCGCTGTTCACCGGCCGCGAGGCGCCGGTCTCCGCCATGGCGCGGGCCTTCGACCGCGCCGTGGCGCCGCTCGCCGCCTGACCGCCGGCGTCCGAGCTCGCTGCCGGCGATCGGGCTCGGCCGTGCCCTTGCTTTTCGGTGCCGGATATGGAATTGCGCGCAATCGGCATTGATTGATATTTACTTTACGCCATTCGTTTCACTATACTTTAATAAAAACCAATCTGACCCAATGTCGCCCGAAGCGCGAAGGCGGCAAAGATCCCGTCCAACCATGGAGGAACACCCGATGAGTGCCGTGCCAAGAGATCACACCCACGACCGACAGCAATCCAAGAAGGCCGCCGCGAGCGCCTGGATCGGCTCGGCGCTGGAATATTACGACTTCTTCATCTACGCGACGGCGGCGTCGCTGATCTTCCCGCAGCTGTTCTTCCCGTCCAACAACCCGACCGTGGCGATCGTGGCCTCGCTCGCCACCTACGGCGTCGGCTATGTCAGCCGGCCGATCGGCGCCTTCGTGCTCGGCCATTGGGGCGACACCCACGGCCGCAAGCAGGTGCTCGTCCTGTGCATGTTCCTGATGGGCTTCTCGACCATCGCGGTCGGGCTCCTGCCCACCTACAGCCAGGTCGGCATCCTCGCGCCGATCCTGCTCGTCATCCTGCGCCTGATCCAGGGCTTCGCCGTCGCCGGCGAGATCTCGGGGGCCAGCTCGATGACCATGGAGCACGCGCCGTTCGGCCGTCGCGGCTTCTTCGCCAGCTTCACCCTACAGGGCGTCCAGGCCGGCCAGATCCTCGCCGCCGCGGTGTTCCTGCCGCTCGCCGCCTACATGCCGACGGAGGCGTTCAATTCCTGGGGCTGGCGCATCCCGTTCCTCCTGAGCTTCATCGTCATCATCGTCGGCTACATCATCCGCCGCGAGGTCGACGAGACCCCGGCCTTCGCCGAGGAGGAGAAGCAGGGCGAGGTCGCCCGCGCGCCGATCGTCGAGGCCTTCGCCACCTCCTGGCCCGACATGCTGCGGGTGGTGTGCATGGCGCTGATGAACGTGATCCCGGTCGTCACCACCATCTTCGGCGCGGCCTACGCGGTGCAGGCCGCCTACGGCATCGGCTTCCACAAGGACGTCTACCTGTGGATCCCGGTGCTCGGGAACATCCTGGCCGTCTTCGTGATCCCGGTGGTCGGCAACCTGTCGGACAAGATCGGCCGGCGCCCGCCGATCATCGTCGGGGCGCTGGGCTCAGGGCTCCTGTCCTTCGGCTACCTCTACGCGATCAGCATCGCCAACGTGCCGCTGGCGATCGTGATGTCGCTGCTGATGTGGGGCGTCGTCTACCAGGGCTACAACGCGGTCTTCCCGAGCTTCTATCCCGAGCTGTTCCCGACCCGCACCCGCGTCTCCGCGATGGCGATCTCGCAGAATGTCGGCACCGCCATCACGGCGATGCTGCCGGCCCTGTTCGCCACCGTGGCGCCCCCCGGCTCGACCAACATCCCGCTCACCATCGGCTCGATCGCGCTGGCGATCACCGCGGTGGCGGCGGTCGCGGCCTGGAGCGCCCGGGAGACCTACCGCATCCCGATGAAGGATCTCGGCCAGCCCCGCGCGGTGCCGCTGCCGAAATCGGATTACGAGCGGCTGCGCAACGAGGCGATGGCCTGACGACGACGGCCGGCCTGGGAGCGTCCCGGGCTGGCCATCACGCAAAGGAGCGGGCCGGGCGCGATGGCGTCCGGCCCGTTTCCGTTCCGGCCGGCGGCCCGAGTGCCCCGCGGCACCGCACTCGCAGCGCCGCGACCCCCGATGCTGGATTTCGCCGGCCAGATAGGGCATCGGGCATTGTATCCCCTTCGAGACACGGCGCTTCATGACCGAGACTTCCCCGATCCCGCAGGCCGCGCGCCCGAAGCTCGTCCTCGCCTCGGCCTCGCCCCGGCGCCTCGCGCTGCTCCAGCAGGCGGGGCTGGAGCCGGACGCCCTGCTGCCGGCCGACCTCGACGAGGCGCCGCTGAAATCCGAGAAGCCCCGCGACCTGGTGCGGCGGCTGGCCCGCGCCAAGCTCGACGTGGCGGTGGCGGCGGCCCGCGGCAGCGAGGAGCTGCGCCAGGGCTACGTGGTGGCGGCCGACACCGTCGTGGCGGTGGGCCGGCGCATCCTGCCGAAGGCCGAGGTGACCGACGAGGCGGCGGCCTGCCTGCGGCTGCTCTCCGGCCGCGCCCACCGGGTCTACACGGCGGTCTGCGTCATCGGCCCGAAGGACCGGCCGCGGGAGCGCCTGGTCGAGACACGGGTGCGGTTCAAGCGCCTCTCCGCCCGCGAGATCGACGGCTATCTCGCCAGCGGCGAGTGGCGCGGCAAGGCCGGGGGCTACGCGATCCAGGGGCTCGCCGGCTCCTTCGTGGTCAAGCTCGTCGGCTCCTACAGCGCCGTGGTCGGCCTGCCGCTCTACGAGACGGTCGGGCTGCTCGAAGGCGAGGGCTACCCGGTTCGCGGCGCCTGGCGCGACGCGGCCTGACCGCAGGAGGCGCGCGTGACGACGCCCGACGACACCCCGAAGCCGGCCTGCCCGATCTGCGGCAAGCCGGCCGCCCCGGATTTCAAGCCGTTCTGCTCGAAGCGCTGCGCCGATGTCGACCTGCAGCGCTGGCTGAGCGGGCGCTACGCCATCCCCGGCCGCGAGGAGGATGCCTTCGGCCAGGACGACGGCTCGCGGGAGGAGTGAGGGATACCGGGGGAGGGTTGGGAACGGCCGAGGGCCTCCCCGGTTGACGGCGACCTGCCCCACCGACAGCCGGAGGCCGTCCCCCACATGTCGTCCGATTTCCCGAACCCCCTCACCAAGCATCCGCGCCCTCCCTTCGCGGGCCAGCCGCAGGGCTTCCCCGGCCTGACCGGGCGGATGAAGCCGGAACCCGATCACGGCGAGGCGAGCTACACGGGCTCCGGCAAGCTCACCGGCCGGGCGGCCCTGATCACCGGGGGCGATTCCGGCATCGGGCGGGCGGTCGCCATCGCGTATGCCCGCGAGGGCGCCGACGTCGCGATCTCCTACCTGCCCTCCGAGCAGGGCGACGCCGAGGCCGTGGCGCAGTGGGTCGAGAAGGCCGGGCGCCGCGCCCTGCTGCTGCCGGGCGACCTCAAGGATCGGGCCTATTGCCGCGAGATCGTCGCCCGCACCGTCGAGACGTTCGGCCGCCTCGACGTGGTGGTGAACAACGGCGCCTTCCAGCAGCCGAACCAGGACCTGGCCTCGATCGACGACGAGGTCTTCGAGGACCACTTCCGCACCAACGTGTTCGGGTCGTTCACCGTCACCAAGGCGGCGATGGCGCATCTCAAGCCCGGCGCCTCGGTGATCTTCACCTCGTCGGTGAATTCCAAGCACCCGATGCCGTCGCTGCTCGCCTACAGCGCCACCAAGGGCGCCTTGAGCAACCTGGTCCTGAGCCTGGCGCAGCTGCTGGCCGAGAAGGGCGTGCGGGTCAACGGCGTGCTGCCGGGCCCGATCTGGACGCCGTTCATCCCGTCCGGGATGGAGGAGGATTCCGTCAAGTCCTTTGGCAGCCAGGTGCCGTTCGGCCGCCCGGGCCAGCCGGCGGAACTCGCCTCGGCCTACGTCATGCTGGCCTCCGACGAGAGCAGCTACACGTCGGGGGCGCTGGTGACGGTGGCGGGGGCGATGCCGGTGCTTTAGTCGTCAGGTCGCTTACGCAGTCGCCTCAAGGACACGACTGCCACCACACAGCATCATCCCGGGGCTCGCCGCAGGCGAGAAACCGGGATGACGATGGATGGGTTCGGCTGTGTCGAGACCGATCTCTTACCGCCCGCAGGCCGGCGCCCCGTAGCCCGCATAGACCACCCGCACCGACCGGCAGGCGGGGGCCGGCGCCTCGGCGACGGCCGGCTTCGCCGCCTCGGCGACCGCGGCGGGCTCGCTCTTCGGAGCATCGGAGCCCGCCCGCACCACCAGCGGGGTCGCGACCAGGGACAGGAGCGCAGCGGCAGCGACCAAGGTCAGGCGGTGAGTCACGGACAGTCTCCCCAAGTCTTGCGCCCCGGCGGGCGGCCCATCTTCCGATCTGTACTGTCAACGAGCTTGACCGTTCTCCGGTTCCGGCGCTTCCGCGAGGGCGTGCGGCGGCGCACCCGCGCTTGACTCGGGGGCTGCCGGTTCTAAGGCTCCCCGCCACGAGAACCGCCCGAGCCGAACCCGCGAGACCATGACCGCCACCGACGCCGACCTCCAGCCGACCCGCTCGTTCCAGGGGCTGATCCTGACGCTTCAGCGGTTCTGGGCCGCGCAAGGGTGCGTGATCCTCCAGCCCTACGACATGGAGGTCGGGGCGGGCACGTTCCATCCGGCGACCACTCTGCGGGCGCTCGGACCGAAGCCCTGGAAGGCGGCCTACGTGCAGCCCTCGCGCCGGCCGAAGGACGGGCGCTACGGCGAGAACCCGAACCGGCTGCAACATTATTACCAGTTCCAGGTGATCCTGAAGCCGAACCCGCCGAACCTCCAGGAGCTGTACCTCGATTCGCTGAAGGCGATCGGCGTCGATCTCGGCCTGCACGACATCCGCTTCGTCGAGGACGATTGGGAGAGCCCGACGCTGGGCGCCTGGGGCCTGGGCTGGGAATGCTGGTGCGACGGGATGGAGGTGAGCCAGTTCACCTACTTCCAGCAGGTCGCCGGCTTCGAATGCGCACCCGTCGCCGGCGAGTTGACCTACGGCCTCGAGCGCCTGGCGATGTACGTCCAGGGCGTCGAGAACGTCTACGACCTCAACTTCAACGGCCGCGAGGGCGACGAGAAGGTCACCTACGGCGACGTCTTCCTGCAGGCCGAGCAGGAATATTCGCGCCACAACTTCGAGGCGGCCGACACCGAGATGCTCTTCCGGCAGTTCCGCGACGCCGAGGCCGCCTGCCGCGCCTACCTGAAGGCCGGCGAGCCCGGGGCCAACAGCAACGATCCGCGCCACCGCATGGCGCAGCCGGCCTACGACCAGTGCATCAAGGCCAGCCACGTCTTCAACCTGCTCGACGCGCGCGGGGTGATCTCGGTGACCGAGCGGCAGAGCTACATCCTGCGGGTGCGCGAGCTGGCCAAGGCCTGCGGCGAGGCCTGGCGGCGCACCGATGCCGGCGGCCTGGCAGGCGAGACGCCCGCCGCCTGACATCCGCGCCGTCCGGCGCTACACCGCCCGCCAACTCATCCTTTCTCGATTTCGGGCTCTCCCCAGGGAGAGCCTTGAGGCCGCCCGATGCCCGACCTGCTGCTCGAACTCTTCTCCGAGGAAATCCCCGCCCGCATGCAGCGGCGCGCGGCCGAGGACCTGCGCAAGCTCGTCACCGACGCTCTGGTCGAGCGCGGCTTCCTGTACGAGGGCGCCAAGGCCTTCGCGACGCCCCGCCGCCTCGCCCTCCACGTCGCCGGCCTGCCGCCCCGCGGCCAGGACGTGCGCGAGGAGCGCAAGGGGCCCCGCGTCGGCGCCCCCGAGGGCGCGGTGCAGGGCTTCCTGAAGAGCGCCGGCCTCGCCAGCCTCGACGAGGCCAGGATCGTCTCCGACCCGAAGAAGGGCGAGTTCTACGTCGCGGTGATCGAGCGGCCCGGCCGCGAGACGATTCAAGTCCTGGCCGAGATCCTGCCGGCGATCATCAAGAGCTTCCCCTGGCCGAAATCGATGCGCTGGGGCGCCGCCTCGCGCGAGCCGGGCTCGCTGCGCTGGGTGCGGCCGCTGCACTCGATCGTCGCGAGCTTCGGCCCCGAGACCGAGACGCCCGAGGTGGTGCCCTTCGCCATCGACGGGGTCGAGGTCGGCTTCACCACCCGCGGCCACCGCTTCCTGGCGCCTCAAGCCATCGAGGTGCGCCGTTTCGCCGATTACCTGCCGGCCCTGGAGCGGGCCTTCGTGGTGCTCGACGCGGACCGGCGCAAGGACATCATCCTGCACGATGCCCGCGACCTCGCCTTCGCCCGCGGCCTCGACCTCGTCGAGGACGAGGGCCTGCTGGAGGAGGTGGCGGGCCTCGTCGAGTGGCCGGTGACCCTGATGGGCGCCTTCGACGAGCGCTTCCTGGCGATTCCCCCGGAGGTGATCCGCGCCACGATCCGGGCGAACCAGAAGTGCTTCGTGCTGCGAGGCAGCCCCGGCCCCGACGGGCGCGAGCGCCTCGCCAACGCCTTCATCCTGGTCTCGAACCTGGTGGCCTCCGACGGCGGTGCGGCGATCGTCGCCGGCAACGAGCGGGTGGTGCGCGCCCGCCTGTCTGATGCGGCCTTCTTCTGGGAGACCGACCGCAAGGTGCGGCTGGAGGACCGGCTCCCGAAGCTCGACAGCATCGTGTTCCACGAGAAGCTCGGCACGCAAGGAGCGCGGGTGGAGCGCATCGCCAGCCTCGCCCGGGCGCTGGCGCCGGTGGTCGGGGCCGATGCGGGTCTCGCCGGGCGGGCCGCGCGCCTCGCCAAGGCCGACCTCGTCACCGAGATGGTCGGCGAGTTCCCCGAATTGCAGGGCCTGATGGGCCGCTACTACGCGGCCGAGCAGGGCGAGGACCCGGCGGTCGCCGCCGCGATCGAGGAGCATTACAAGCCGCTCGGCCCCAGCGACCGGGTGCCGTCCGAACCGGTCTCCGTGGCGGTCGCGCTCGCCGACAAGCTCGACACCCTGGTCGGCTTCTGGGCGATCGACGAGAAGCCGACCGGCAGCAAGGATCCGTATGCCCTGCGCCGCGCGGCGCTCGGCGTGATCCGGCTGATCCTGGCCCGCGAGGCGCGGCTCTCCCTGCGGGCGCAGATCGCCGCCGCCGCGTCCGGGCACGGCCAGGGCTCGGATGCCTTCGCGGACGACCTCATCGCCTTCTTCGCCGACCGGCTGAAGGTCTACCTGCGCGACCAGGGCGCGCGCCACGACCTCATCGACGCCGTCTTCGCCCTCCCGGGACAGGACGACATCCTGATGGCGGTGCGCCGCGTCGAGGCTTTGGGCCGCTTCCTCGACACCGAGGACGGCAAGAACCTGCTCGCCGGCTACCGCCGCGCTGCCAACATCCTGCGGATCGAGGAGAAGAAGGACGGCCGCGCCTACGATGCGGCGCCCGATCAGGCCCTGTTGAGCCTGCCCGAGGAAGCGGCGCTGGCGCGGGCCCTCGACCAGGCCGGGGCCGAGGCGGGCCGGGCGGTCGCGGCGGAGGATTTCGAGGGGGCGATGCGGGCCCTCTCGTCCCTGCGCGCGCCCGTGGACGCCTTCTTCGACAAGGTGACGGTGAACGCCGACGATGCCGGCCTGCGCGCCAACCGCCTCGCCCTGCTCCATGCACTCAGGGCGGCGACCCGGGAGGTCGCAGACTTCTCCCGCATCGGCGGCGAGGGCCGCTGAGTCCAGAACCTAACATATGATGCGTTGCACAAGCGCCTCAGCATTTCGACAGGGAACGAGTTAACGACTTTTTCATTGTTTGTGGCCGGAGGGAACAGGTACAACCTGAACCGGATTGATTCTCATCAACAGGACGAGTTCGGCGCCGGGGGCTCCGGCGGAGAGGAGCAGTCCGTGCTGCGGCGCACCATGACATGCTGCAGACGGCCCGCGCTCTCGCGCGGAGCCTCGGACAAGTCGGACCGGGGCCCAAGGCAGGAGGTAGCCACGATGTCGCTCGGCGGTAAGGTCCGACCTAAGGAGCAGGCCGCTCCCCGGAAGCCGGAGGCAACCGCGCCGCATGCGGGGGTCCAGGACGAGAACATGCGCGCGCAGCTGCGCGCCCATGTGCGGCAGGTTCTGTTGCAGGCGGGCTCCCGCGCCTCAGCCGAGGGGAATTGAGCGCACCAGCCGGCCGGCCCCGTCGCGGATCTCGAGCTGCCAGCCCCCTCCGAGGATCGGCAGGTCGCCGGCCGTCCGCATCTCGCCGATGACCGCCCGCGCCTCGGCCTCAGCCTGGTCCGGCGTATCGGCCTCGACGCCCGTCGGATCCTCGATCGCACTTGCGGGGCCGACCAGGTTGAAGAAGTAGCGCTGCGGCATGAGGCTGACCACGGTCGGGGAACGGGACGGGCGAGACTCGCGGCTCGGGCGGCGCCGGTCGGCCCGCGGCCGATCGGTTGAGAGCGGTGCGATCCCTGAACGTTAGCAGCCCGGTTCCGGCCTGGCATGTCAGGGAAAAGGCGAGTGACGGGTAAGCATGAGCGATTCCGCGCCTGCCGCGTTCCTCCGAAGGGAGAGGGCGGCCGCCCCCCTGCTCCCGCCGCCCACCGCGGGTGGCTGATGGATCGAGGCGTGGCGAAGGCAGGCCGATGATGCACCAGGACGCAGCCCGACCGAACCACGACAAGCCCGGGGCCTCGGCCCGCGGAGTGGTGCTCACCCTCCTCGGCGTCGTGATCGGCAGTGCCGGCTACTATGCCTCCTGGCGCTTCCAGACCCCGATCGGCACCCTCGGCGGCATCGCCGGCCTCGCGCTCTGCGTGATCGGCACCAGCCACGGGCATGACGGCGGCACGCCGCATGCCGGGTAGCCGCTGCCCCTGCGGCGAAGTGCGGCTCGGAAGCGGGTGATCCTGCCGGGCACCGCGGGCGTTGGCTCGGGAAGTCCCGAACAGGAGATCCCCATGAGCACCAATTCCCCCGAGCATCGCGTCGGCCACGACGTCGATTCCGTCGATCAGGTCAGCAGCGCCGTGCTGTTCGGCGTCGCTGTCGTCGGTGCGGCCCTGACGGTCGCGATCAACGCCGTCCTAATCTGAGCAGGCCTGGACCGGGCCGCCCGCGTCAGGTTCGGCCCCAACGCCTCTTTTTCGGCTCCCTGGGGGCGCGAGCGGCAACGCTGTCTGTCACGGGGTCGAGAGATGCCGGCGCCGGGGAAGGGGAACCCCCTCCTCCGGCCGAAGTCCCTCCTCCGACCAAGTACCCCCCCTCCGACGAAGTCCCCAGCACAGAGCCGAATCGGCTAGAGCGTCACCGTTCCCCGCCCGCGAGACCGGTGACGACGATGCTGAGAGCCGCCCTCCTGATGACCTGCGCAGCCTGGGCCGGCACGGCCCTGGCGGCCGACGGAACCCGCTTGCCGGGCCGGGCGACGATCGGGCCCGAGAGCCGGGACGTGACGCTGACGTTCCTCTGCACCACGACGCGGTCGCGCAACGAGACGGGCGCCCTGTCGATCGATCTCGACGTCCCGAACTTCGAGGCCCTGGAGAAGCGGTTCGATTTCGGCGCCTTCGAGGGCCCGGAGGGCACCCGCAAGCCGCTGACCGAGATCGCGGTCACGCAGGGCACGCGCCTGTCGGCGGGCGGCCGCATCGTCGATGACGGGCATTTCTCCCTCGGCGTCGCCGCCTCCCTGCGCGGCGACGCGGCGGAACTCCGCAAGCTCAGGACCATCGCCGCCGCCGTGAGCGCCGGCCCGGGAAGCCTGCGCTGGCGCCAGGAGAGCCCGCGCAAGGGCGACACCCCGCTCCTGGTGACGGTGCCGATCTCGGGCGCCGACGCGGATAGGCTGAAGGCGGCGCTGGCCCCCTGCCTGAAGGGCAAGGAGGGACCCAAGTAGCGACCCAAGTCGCGACTGAAGCCGCCACCCAAGTCGCTACCTCCGCCAGATGCCGATCCGGTTGGAGCGGGCCTGCTCCTCGGCGGCGAGCAGGTCCGGCGTAGCGTCGGCGCTGGCGCGGCCACCGCCGTTGAACAGGATCAGCTCGGACAGGTCCTGGCCGTCGAGGGAGCAGCGATAGGCGCCCCCGTCGGCCGGCGCGCAGGCGACGTCGCGCCGGCGCAGGTAGCGGCCGAGCTCGCGGGCGTTGCGGCCGGACAGGCCCTCGACCCCGACCAGCCGCACCGTGCGCCCGTCGAAATCGAGGGTGCCGGTATCGACCACCGCCGGGCTGCCCCGCAGCACGGCCCGGCCCGAGAGATCCCGGCCCGAGGGATCGCGGCTGCGCGGATCGGTTTCCGGCTCGGCGATGCTCGCCGTCTCGGGCCGCGGCCCCGGGGCCGGGCGGGCCGCCTCGGGCTTGCCCGCCTCGGCCTTGCCGGCCTTGGACCGGGCCGCGAGGGCCTGGGCGACGAAGTCGTGCCAGATCAGGGCCGGCAGGTCGCCGCCGGTGACGCCGGCCATCGGCGAGTTGTCGTCGTTGCCGAGCCAGACCCCGACCACGAGGTCGCCGGCAAAGCCGATGAACCAGGCGTCGCGGCTGTCCTGGGTGGTGCCGGTCTTGCCCCCGGCCGGCACCGAGACCCGGGCGTTCTTGCCCGAGCCTTCCCGCACCACGGCGCTCAGGAGGTCGAGCATGGCGGTGCGCGCCGCCTGGTCGCGGGCGGGGGCCGGGGGGGCTTGAGGCCGCGTGTAGAGCGGCTGGTCGCGGGCGAGGATCTGGCGCACGCTGTAGGGCTCGACGCTCTCGGCGCCGGCCGCCACCGCCGCATAGGCGCGGGTCATCTCGAGCAGGGTGGTCTCGGCCGAGCCGAGGGCGAGGCTCGGCAGGTTCGGCAGGTCCGAGGTGACGCCGAGGCCGCGCGCCGTCTCGATCACCGCCGGCATCCCCACCGCCTCGGCGAGCTGCACCGCCACGGTGTTGATCGAGTGCGCGAAGGCGGTGCGCAAGGAGACCGCGCCGCGGTAGCGCCCGCCGTAATTCTCGGGCTCCCACTCGCCGACTTGGGTCGGCCGGTCCATCATCGTGGAATCCGGCCGGTATCCCTCGCGCAGGGCGGTCAGGTAGACGAACAGCTTGAACAGCGAGCCCGGCTGGCGCTTGGCCTGGGTGACGCGGTTGAACTGGCTGTCGGCATAGTCCCGCCCGCCGACCATCGCCAGGATCGCGCCGTCCGTCGACATCGCCACCAGCGCCCCCTGCGAGACCTTGCGCCGCTCGCCGTCCTGGTCGAGGCGGCGGGCGATCACGCTCTCGGCGATGTTCTGGAGCGTCAGGTCGAGGGTGGTGCGCACGGTGGCGTCCGCCGGCCCGGTGCCGATCAGGGTGCGGACCGACTCGGCGACGCTGTCGACGAAGTAGTTGGTGCCGACCGGCGTCTCGGTCGGCACCCGGACGGTGGCGGGGGCGCGCTTGGCCGCATCGGCCTCCTGTTTCGTGATCGCGCCGGTCTCCACCATCGCGTCGAGCACCTGGGCGGCGCGGCCGCGGGCGCCGTCGAGGTTGCGGTGGGGGGCAAGCTGCGAGGGCGCCCGCACCAGGCCCGCCAGCATGGCCGCCTCGCTCAAGGTCAGGTCCTTGGCCGGCTTGCCGAAATAACGCTGCGCCGCGGCGTCGGCGCCGTAGACGCCGGCGCCGAAATAGGCGGCGTTGAGGTAGCGGGTGAGGATCTCGTCCTTCGGCAGCTGCGATTCCAGCCACAGGGCCAGCACCGCCTCCTGCACCTTCCGCTTCAGGGTGCGGTCCTGCGACAGGTAGCTCATGCGCACGAGCTGCTGCGTCAGCGTCGAGCCGCCCTCCCGGGTGCCGCCGGCGGCGGCGTTGCGGAAGGCGGCGCGGAGGAGCCCGCGCAGGTCGATGCCGTGATGCTCGGAGAAGCGCCGATCCTCGATCGCCACGATCGCCTTGGCGAGGGCGGGGGGCACTTCCTTGGGGGAGAGCTTCGCCCCCTTGATGACGCCGCGTGTGGCGAAGGCCTGCCCGTCGGCGGCCCGCACCACGAGGGCGGAGGCGGTGGGCTCGACGGTCAGCCCGCCATTCACCGGCAGGGTCGCGAGCGCGTAGACCGTGTAGGCGAGGACGAGGCCGACCGCGAGCGCCGCGGTGGCCGCCGTCAGCCCCAGCCAGGGCACGCGCCGGGCGAGGGCGGCGGCGCGGCGGGTGGCGGGATGACCGGCGAGGCGGGCGGCTTCCGCCCGCACCCGCGACAGTCCCGATCGGGCGGCCGGACCGATCCGCGCCCGGAACCCGGCGGCGGCGCGGGAGAGCCCCGCGAACCGGCCCTCCGAGGACGCCTTCCGCGACGCTTCCTGCGGGCCGGCCTGGCGGGCCGCCCCCCCAAGATCGAGCCAATCGCGGGGGCGTTCATCCGATCCGTATTCGGGCGGGCGCTCGCTCAAGGGTCAGCGTCCGACCTGGCGCGGCTCGATCCAGCGTGCCGGGCGGGCGGCGGCCGGGCGGCTGAAATGCAGCCGGCGCACGTGACGGTGGCGGCGGTAATGGTGGCGGCCATAGTGACGGCGATGGTGCCAATGGCGCCGGTGGTGCCAGTGCCGGCGGTAATGGCGGCGGTGATGCCAGTGCCGGCGATGCCAGTGGCGCCGGTGCCAGTGCCGGTGGCGGCGCCAGCGCACAGTCTCGACCGTGGACGGCTGGTCGAGGGCGGTGGTGACGGCGGCGCTCGGCATCAGCGGCGAGGCCCCCGCGAGACCACCGAGGCCGGTGAGCAGCAAGAGGGCCAGCAGGAAGGTACGAATGCGCATCGGGGCTCCGGGCAGAGGATCGTCGCAGGGAGGGGATCGTCGCAGGGACTTGGTGCGAGAAATCGACTTGGTGCGAGAAATCGACTTGGCGCGAGGGATCGGCTTGGCGCGAGGGATCGTGGGAGGATCCAGGCGGAGGACGGGACGCGTGGCGACGGCATCGCGATG